>NZ_JBQCXE010000002.1:0-407177 GCF_051956675.1 Neisseria sp. P0022.S009 | reverse complement strand
GGCCGGCATCGCCACCACAACAGAGCAAAGCCAACTGCATACCGCCAATGAAAACATCCACCTTATCAGCGGCAACCATACCGACATTACCGCCGGCCAAAGCCTGACCGCCCATGCGGCAGAGAGCGTTAACCTGTTTGCCCAAAGCAGCGGCATCAAGATGCAGGCCAATCAGGGTGCAGTTACTGTACAGGCACAGAATGATGAGTTGCAGCTGAATGCTTTGAAGGACGCAGCGTTAACCAGCAGCGCAGGGAAAGTTACCATTGCGGCGAAGGAGGAGGTTCTGATCACCTGCAAGGGGGCATATATCAAGTTGAGCAATGGGGAGGTTGAGATCGGGAGTCCGAAGGTGGTTAGGGTGAGGGCACCGTTGGTAGTGAATGGGGCGAACAGTACCAACTTCAAATTCACTCAAGTTGGCGCAATTAAGCGTTATAGTAATAGATTGGATGTTGCCGAAAGTTTTGAAGGATTTGGTGACTTAACATCTATAAAATATTTTGCACTTACTGAAAGTGGGGAGGAATTTAAAGGAAACCTTGATGAATATGGACGAACCGGACGAATTACTTCAGCTACAGAAGAATATGCTAATTTTTTTGTAGGAGGAGGAGATTGGGTTTTGTCTGGGGATGAAAGTTATATAGAACAAGATGATTATTTATGCTGTAATGATTTTGATAGTTTAGATAAGGAATAAATGACAAGATGCTACAGTTTAAACTTGAAAAATTATTCTTAGTTTGCATATTACTAACCGCGAATGCAGTAAGTCTTGCCGGTCAGAAAGCCTTTGTTTCTCCAAATAATACATTAAAAATAACTAGGGAGTGTAATGAAAAAATAAATGAATGCACTTTCTATCTTAAGGAGGGGGTAATTATTGGAGACATCCCCAAAGATAAAGCAACATACAAATGGATTGGGGATATTTTTGCATTGAATATTAATCTAGGCTCGTATAATTCATATTTAATTTTGGTTGATGGAGTCCATAAGCCTCAAACAGTATCAGGAGTTATTACTATAGACGCCCATACGAAATGTATCATGACTGCGGATGAAGCAGGTATTTATTTTTATAAATTTTTCCAGCCAAAACCACTAAAGATTATTTTAAAACATAGTAAGCAATTTAATTTTGCAAAGGATGTTGCATCTTTGCAATCAATAGTTCAAGGGAAGTTTAAACAAAAAAAGGTAGCTATAAGTTATTTAAATCATGTTTATGAATCAGTTGATATGGTCATTGACAATCCTTGTGTGAAGTAATTCGGAGATCGGTAATGTCACAATATTCTAAGGAATTTATCCTGTTTGTTTCTACAATTGCTGGCGAAGCTGGCAATTGTAGCAGTGCTTCTTGGAAAGTAATTGCTCATGTAATAATGAATCGATTTAAATATAAAGAATGGAGAAAGCATCAGACAATTAAAGATATAATATTAGAAACGGGTTTTGATGCGGCAACACAAAAAAATCAACCATTCTTAAGTGCCTATAATTCTCTATCAGCTGGGAAACCATCGCCATTAGTTTTACGGATTATTGCCGCTGTCCGGCCTATATATGATGGAATGATAAAAGATCCTACGGGAAAGGTCGTATTGTATTATAGCCCGAGGGCGCAGTCTTCTTTGAGTCGAAGTAAGCCCCACTTGTATAAGCCAACACCAGCATGGAACTTTAATCTTTTGGAAGAAGTTAAAATTGCAGGTACTGAAAATGATGATTTTAAATGGTACAGATACAAAAATGCGAACAAATCAAAAAGATTACAAATAGTTAATCTTGATGGAGAAGCTATTCCTAATGTTCCATATGAAATTACACACGAAAAACAAGGCCAAGAAAAGGTCATTATCCAAGGACAAACCGACCAAGAAGGTAAAACCAAAGAGATTCCATATCAACATGCAGGAAAAGATGTAAAGATTAAAATCAATCCCAATGCAGGTAAGCATATGCCAAAGGCGAATATAGAAGGGATGATTTCGGTAACGGAAATTATTACGAAACTTATTAGTCCGTATATAAAACAAAGAGTTATATTGAAACCGAATGGGAAACCCGGAAACTATGCAGGGATGTACTATAGGGTCAAAAAAGGGGATACTTTGACAAAAATTGCCCAAAATTTGGGAACAACCGTAGAAGCATTACTTCATGCAAACCCAAAAATTACAGATCCCAATAAAATCTATATCGGACAAAAAATCCGACTTCCTGCAAAAACAGGTAGACCTGTTGCGAGAAAAGAAAACGGGGAAGTGAAAATAGATCGACCTACTAAGGCACAGGAAACAAACACGCAACCACCTGCCGAGAAAGTACAAACAAAACCTACCATTAATACAGGAGCAAATACGAAAACAGGAAATAGGGAGGTAAAAATAGAAAAACCTAAGGCACAAGAAACAGGTAACCAACCATCTGCAAGAAAAGTGCAGATGAGTCCTTCCTCTGCTACAGGAACAGCTAGTCGACCAAAGGACGATAACGGAGAAAAACAAACTCCTCCCCAACCAAGACAGAAAAAGGAGGTAAAGCAAGTAAATTCCGTGGATGGGAAGCCTGTTACGGTGGTTAAGAAGAATAGAGAAATACATGATCAAAATGAAACAAAAATTAATAAACTTCATCCTCAATTTCAAGATAAAGTGAGAAGGTTTATTAAAAAAGTGTATGAACAACATCAAATTAAATTAAGAATTGTACAGGGATATAGGACATATAGAGAACAGGATGAGTTGTATGCCAAAGGAAGAACAATGCCTGGATCAAAAGTAACAAATGCAAAAGGAGGGCAAAGTAATCATAATTTTGGACTCGCAATAGATGTGTTTCCAATCTGGCAAGATGGTAGGATCCACATGGAAGATGATGCAGAGAATATTAGATTACTGAAATTGATCGCACATGTAGGAATTGAAGAGGGGTTAGCATGGGGAGGAAATTGGAGAAAATTTAAGGATTATCCTCATTTCGAATTGAAGGTTGGTAAAAATATGGCTCAACTAAGAGCAGCTGTAAAAGCTGCTGGTGGCGATCCTTTAGCTGTTAAATATGATATTTAAATGGAGTTGTTATGAAATCATTAAATATAATGCTAGCAATATTCGCATTCTTTGTCTTATTATGTCAAAACGCATACGGAGTAAATTTAATTTTTACTTCTGAACTTGATGATGAAGAGTCAAGTTTAGAGGGAGGGGAACTAAAACTATTTAAAGATAGATCAAATCATTGTTTTATTACTTCAACTTACTATGGGGAAACAGGTAAGTCTTTGTATGTATATGATTTTAAAAATGGAAATAAGTTAAGTTCAGGTATGTATAAAGAGTTTAGGTTTAAGGATGGTTATATTTCTAAAGATAAAAGAAATATATATATACTAATTAATAAGAAAGAATTAAATATTAATCATGCTGAGGTTAGAGATGATTTTACTAATTTAATTAAGAGGGTGCCTAAATCAATTATTATTAAAAATTGTAATAATTAAATTAATTTTTCTTTATAGCCTATAAGTAGTTTTATAGTGATGCCGTCTGATAAAATTCCTTTCAGACGGCCTGAAACCTTTGCAAAAAAGACCTTCCCACGATAGCCGAAATCCAAACACAGGTTTTCGGCTGTTTTTGTTTCAAGTATCCACTGATTCTACCCAAATACCCCTCTTCATTCTCCCGGATACCCGATAATCAGGCATCCAGGCCGCCTTTTAGGCAGCAACAGGCGCACTTAGCCTGTTAGCCGCTTTCAACAGGTTCAAACACATCGCCTTCAGATGGCTTTGCGCACTCACTTTACACAGACCAAAATAGGCTGCCCGCGCATAGCGGAATTTACGGTGCAGCGTACCGAAGCTTTGTTCGACTACATAACGGGTCTTCGACAAATATCGGTTACGTTTGGTTTGCGCTTCCGTCAGCGGATGTTTGCGGTGTGCTTTGCGCATAATACCGTCTAACAACTGATGCTCTTTCAGATGTTGCCGGTTTTCCTCACTGTCATAGCCTTTATCGGCATAGACGGTCGTACCTTCGGCTATACCTTCCAGCAAAGGCGACAGGTGATTGCACTCATGGGTATTGGCGGGGGTGATGTGCAGTTTCTCGATATAGCCTTCCTCATCGGTACGGGTATGTTGTTTGTAACCGAGTTTGTAGAGGCCGTTTTTCTTTATCCAGCGGGCATCTTTATCTTTACTCGGTGTGGTTTGGCCGCTGACTTGTCCTTCCTCGTCAACTTCTATGGCCTGACGCTGTTTGCTGCCGGCAGTCTGAATAATGGTGGCATCAATGACGGCGGCGGATGCCTTCTCTACTTTTAGGTTTTTTTCGGCCAGTTGTCGGTTAATCAGTTCCAGCAATTCGGACAGGGTGTCGTCTTGCGCCAGCCAGTTGCGGTAGCGGCATAAGGTGCTGTAATCGGGGATGCTCAGTTCGTCAAAACGGCAAAACAGGTTGAAATCGATGCGGGTGATGAGGCTGTGTTCGAGTTCGGGGTCGGAGAGGCTGTGCCATTGTCCGAGTAGAATGGCTTTAAACATGGACAACAGGGGATAGGCGGGACGGCCGCGGTGGTCTCTAAGGTAACGGGTTCTTTGACGATTCAGGTATTGTTCGATCGGTTGCCAATCAATCACCTGATCCAACTTCAATAGTGGGAAGCGGTCGATGTGTTTGGCGATCATGGCTTGTGCGGTTTGCTGGAAGAAGGTGGTCATGAGAAATCCCCTAAATGTCTTGGTGGGAATTTAGGGGATTTTGGAGAATTTTGCAAAGGTCTCGGCCTTTTTACTTCCTTAATATTTTATCTGCCCGACTGTTCCCACACGTTTTGCAGGTAGGCGTAGGTCAGGTCGGCGGTGTCGGACACCAGCGCGATGTCGCTGCCCAAGTCTTCGGCTTTGCCCACGCCGATGGGCAAGGCGCCGGCGGCTTTGATGGCGGCGACGCCGGCGGCGGCGTCTTCGATGCCGATGCAGTGGCGGATGTCCGCGCCCACGCCCTCGGCTGCGGCGAGGAAGATGTCGGGGGCGGGTTTGGAATGCGCGACGGCGGCAGGGTCGGCAATGGCGTCGAAGAAGTGGGTCAGCCCCATGCGTTCTAGCAGGAAGGGGCCGTTTTTACTGGCGGACGCGAGGGCGATTTTTTTGCCGTTTGCTCTCAATGCTTCCAGCAGGGGCAAAATGCCGGGATACACGTCTTCGGGTTTGACTGCCTGAATCATCTCGACGTAGTTGTCGTTTTTACGGCGGGTCAGTTCGGCGAACTCGGCTTCGCCGACGGTTTTGCCGCCGTGCGCGAGGATGCGTTTGAGCGAATCGTCGCGCGACACGCCTTTGAGCTGCTCGTTAAACTTGCGGTCGATGCTGATGCCCAATTCTTCGGCAAGCTTTTTCCATGCGCGGTAGTGGTACTCGGCGGTGTCGGTGATGACGCCGTCGAGATCAAAGAGCACTGCGGTGAAAGTCATTTTTCGCCCTCCTTATTTTTCCAACGCAACGGTGTGGCTGCTGTTGAGCGTAATGTCTTTGCCGTACACCTGCAAATCGAGCGGCTCGCCTTTGAGTAGGGTGAAGACGACGTTTTCTTTGCCGACGGCGACTTTAATCAGACGGCCTCGGTAGTTGATATGGAAGGCGTAGCCTGTCCATGCGCTCGGCAGGAACGGTGCGAAGCTGAGTTTGCCGCCCCAAGTTTTCATTTGGGCGAAACCTTGGACGATGGCGAGCCACGAGCCGGTCATGGAGGTGATGTGCAGGCCGTCTTCGGTGTCGTTGTTGTAGTTGTCCAAGTCCAGGCGGGCGGTGCGCTGGTACATTTCCACGGCTTTTTCTTCTTTGCCCAGTTCGGCGGCAAGGATGGAGTGGATACATGGGGACAACGAGCTTTCATGCACGGTCATCGGTTCGTAGAAGTCGAAGTTGCGGCGTTTTTCGTCGATATTGAAACGGTCGCCGAAGAAGTAGATGCCTTGCAATACGTCCGCCTGTTTGATGAAGGGCGAACGCAGGATTTTGTCCCACGACCATTTCTGGTTGAGCGGCAAATCATCGGGCGAAAGCGCGGACACTGGGCGGATATCTTTGTCGAGGAAGCCGTCGTGCTGCACGAATACGCCGAGTTCTTCATCATGAGGACGGTACATATTGGCGCTGATGTCTGCCCATTTTTCCAACTCGGCGGCGTTCACGTTCAAATCCGGGCGCGGGTATTTCGCCAAGGCTTCGCGGGTGTAGTCCAATACCCATGCGGCGAGGGTGTTGGTGTACCAGTTGTTGTTGATGTTGTTTTCGTATTCGTTCGGGCCGGTTACGCCGTGAATCATGTATTTGCCGTTGCGTTTGGAAAAGTGGACGCGGTCCGCCCAGAAGCGGGACACTTCGACCAAGACTTCCAAGCCTTCTTTGGCAAGATAGCTTTCGTCGCCGGTGTAGTTGGTGTAGTTGTAGATGGCGTAAGGAATCGCGCCGTTGCGGTGGATTTCCTCGAAAGTGATTTCCCATTCGTTGTGGCACTCGATGCCCGTAAACGTTACCATCGGATAGAGTGCGCCCGCCAAGCCCTGTTCGCGCGCGTTGTGCTGCGCCTGCGGCAGTTGGTTGCGGCGGTATTGCAGCAGGTTGCGGGTAACTTCGGGTTCAGCCAGTGCGAGGTAGAGCGGCACGGCGTAGGCTTCGGTGTCCCAATAGGTCGCGCCGCCGTATTTTTCGCCGGTAAAGCCTTTCGGGCCGATGTTCAGGCGTGCGTCTTCGCCGTAGTAGGTGGAGAACAGTTGGAACAGGTTGAAGCGGATGCCCTGCTGCGCTTCGTCGCTACCTTCGATGACCACGTCGGCGATTTCCCAACGGTGCAGCCAGCCTGCTTTGTGCGCGTCCAGCAAGGTTTCAAACGCAACGCCTGCGATTTTTTCCGACAAGGCGCGGCCAGCGGCTTTCACTGCTTCCAAGCCTTGATAATCACGGCTGGTGGTAACAATCACGCGTTTTTCAAAAGTTTCGGGCGTGCCGCCGACTTCGGCTTGGAAAGAATTAGAGACCTGCCAGTCGGTTTGGCTGCCGCCGAAGGCTTTGAAGCTGCCGGTGAAGGTTTGCTCGGCGTTGACGATGAATTGTTCCACGCCGAAGGGATTGGCGACGGTTTGGGTGGCAATATAGGAGCGGTCGTCTGAAACGCCTTTGTCCAATACCTGCCAGAATTTTTCTTCGTAGTTGGAGTCTTCGTTTTTCACGTCGGCGTCGATGATGGAATCGATGCGGACTTGGTGGGTTTTGCCGTCGACGGATACTGCTTCCCATCGGATGAGAGCCAGCTCTTTTTGCGCGACGGACAGGAATTTGCACACATCGAAACGCACGCCGAATACTGTGAACGAGCGGCGCAACACGCCGTGTTGCATGTCGAGTTCGACGGAGAAGCCGGTAACGTCGTTTTTCGCCAAGTCGACTTCCTGCCCGTCGACAAAGATTTTAACTTTGCTGAAATTGAGCGCGTTGATGGCTTTGCCGAAATATTTGGGATAGCCGTTTTTCCACCAGCCGACGCGGGTTTTGTCGGGGAACCACACACCGGCGATGTAGGTGCCCAAGTGGCTGTCGGCGGAGTAGGTTTCTTCAAAGTTGCCGCGCATGCCCATATAGCCGTTGCCCAAGCTGGTCAGGCTCTCTTGCAGCCGTTTGTGTTCTTTTTCCAGTTTTGCCGAACGCAGTGTCCAAGGGCTGATTTCCATGATTCTTGTATACATTTATGAAGCTCCTGTTATTAAAATTGTAAGTTCGGCAAAGGTTTCAGACGGCCTTTGCCGATGGTATTGATGGATTATTCGCCGTGGGTCTCTTTAATCAGACAGACTGAGAAGGCTCCCAGCAGCAAGACTGCGCCTGCAACCAAGAACATGGTTGCCTGATGGCTGCCCAGCATAGGGAAGAGGATAAAGCTCAGCAGGGAGGCGACGATTTGAGGCATACAGATAGAGCCGTTGAACAGACCCAAATAAGTACCCATGTGTTTGCCGGAGAGGGCATTGGTTACAATCGTCAAAGGATAGGTAATAATACCGGCCCACGCAATACCGATTAAGGTATAAGACAACACCAGTGCGTATTGATTGCTGATGAAGAAAACGGAGAAGAAACCGAGCGCACCCAGAGCCAAGCAGCCGAAATAACCGGCTTTATGATATTTATTCGGTACTTTTGCCAGAATAAACGAGCAGATAACGGCAGCAATGGATTGTACTGCCGCCAAAACGCCGTACCAGTTGCCTGCTTCTTGGTAGCCTACAGAGGAGGCATCAGTTGTCTGCCAAACGTTTTCCGCAATCGCGCCTGCCGAGTAAGTCCACATATATTGGAAGGCAAACCAGCAGAAGAATTGTACCAAAGTCACCGTCCAAAACGCTTTAGGTGCGGTTTTTAAGAGTTCGAACCAGTTGGCTTTTTCCTGATTTGCAGCCACGTCGATGCCGTGGTAGCGGGCGTAGGTTTCCGGATCATACTCTTTGACTTTGAAGATGGTGAACGCACTGGTAATAATCAGTAAGGCTGCGCCCACATAGAATGCTACGACCACGGTCTGCGGCACGACGCCTTTTTCGGCCGTGTTCGCCAAACCGATATACGCGAACACAAACGGCAGAATCGCCGCCACAACCGCGCCCGTATTCGCTAAGAAACTTTGAATCCCGTAGGCGTAGCTTTTCTGCTCCTCGTTGACCATGTCGCCGACCATCATCTTAAACGGCTGCATCGCCATATTGGAGGATACGTCCAACAGCGCAATCATCAACGCGCCAAACGACAAAGCCGCCAAAGAAGCGTAGCCAAAACCGAAGCTGCCCGAGTTCGGCATCAGAATCATCACGATGACCGCAATCAGTGTGCCGTAAAGCAGATAGGGCAGGCGGCGGCCGCCCAGGCGCGGCATCCAAGTGCGGTCTGAGTAGTAGCCCACAATTGGCTGAACCAACATACCGGCCAATGGGGGCAGAATGAAAAACCAGCCCAAATTGTGCGGGTCGGCGCCTAAAGTTTGAAAAATTCGGCTCATTTGTGAGCTTTGCAGGGTAAAGGCCGTCTGAACGCCGAGATAGCCGAAGCTCAGCATCCAAATCGTACTTTTTGCCAGTGACGGCAAACCTTGTTTTGCTGTTTTTTGCGTATTTTCCGACATGAGGTAAATCCTTTTTTTAAAAAGTATTTTTATTGAGAAATCTGAAAGGTTCCTTGGTGTGGCGTTCTCTGTCGTTATTGTTTGTGTGCGTACTTTCAAGGATATAGGTGCATTTTATGAAGCGCGTCGGATATTGGCAATGCCAGTTCAAGGATAAACTGGCTTAAATCAAATTTTTTGCGGTTTGGCATTGATACCGTCGGGCAATAAGGGTATCGGTTCGGCGCGGTGTATATTTTGATGCTTATTTCTATTTTCAGACGGCATTTGAACAAGCAAGTATTTGGGCAATAGGTTAAAATGGGCCGTCTGAAATTTGTTTGACGGAAACGAGAAAACTATGTCCCAACAATACGTCTATTCTATGCTGCGCGTGAGCAAGGTTGTGCCGCCGCAAAAAACCATTATTAAAGATATTTCCCTTTCCTTCTTCCCCGGCGCGAAAATCGGCCTGCTTGGTTTGAACGGTGCGGGCAAGTCCACCGTGCTGCGGATTATGGCGGGTGTGGATAAGGAATTTGAGGGCGAAGCCGTGCCGATGGGCGGCATCAAAATCGGCTATCTGCCGCAAGAGCCGGAGCTTGATCCTGAAAAAACCGTGCGTGAGGAAGTGGAAAGCGGTTTGGGCGAAGTGGCTGCGGCGCAGAAACGTTTGGAAGAAGTGTATGCCGAGTACGCCAATCCCGATGCGGATTTTGATGCGCTGGCGGAAGAACAGGGCCGCTTGGAAGCGATTATCGCGGCGGGTTCGTCCACAGGCGGCGGTGCGGAACATGAATTGGAAATCGCCGCCGATGCGCTGCGTCTGCCGGAATGGGATGCCAAAATCGGCAATTTGTCCGGCGGTGAAAAACGCCGTGTTGCTTTGTGCAAACTCTTGTTGAGCAAGCCCGACATGCTGCTGCTGGACGAGCCGACCAACCACTTGGACGCTGAATCGGTCGAATGGCTGGAGCAATTCTTGGTGCGCTTCCCCGGCACGGTGGTTGCCGTAACGCATGACCGCTACTTCCTTGACAACGCCGCCGAATGGATTTTGGAACTCGACCGCGGCCATGGTATTCCGTGGAAAGGCAATTACTCGTCTTGGCTGGAGCAGAAAGAAAAACGCTTGGAAAACGAGGCGAAATCAGAAGCTGCGCGCGTGAAGGCGATGAAGCAGGAATTGGAATGGGTGCGCCAAAATGCCAAAGGCCGCCAAGCCAAGTCTAAAGCGCGTTTGGCGCGTTTTGAGGAAATGAGCAACTACGAATACCAAAAACGCAACGAAACTCAGGAAATCTTTATTCCTGTTGCCGAGCGTTTGGGCAACGAAGTAATTGAATTTGTGAATGTTTCCAAGTCGTTTGGCGATAAAGTGCTGATTGACGATTTAAGCTTTAAAGTGCCTGCTGGCGCGATTGTCGGTATCATCGGCCCGAACGGAGCGGGTAAATCGACGCTGTTTAAAATGATTTCGGGCAAAGAGCAGCCTGATTCCGGCGAAGTGAAAATCGGCCAAACCGTAAAAATGAGCTTGATTGACCAAAGCCGCGAAGGTTTGCAAAACGATAAAACCGTGTTCGACAACATCGCCGAAGGCCGCGATATTTTGCAGGTTGGTCAATTTGAAATTCCTGCCCGCCAATATTTGGGACGCTTTAACTTCAAAGGCAGCGACCAAAGCAAAATCGCAGGTCAATTGTCTGGCGGCGAACGCGGTCGTCTGCACTTGGCAAAAACTTTGTTGAGCGGCGGCAATGTGTTGCTGCTAGACGAACCGTCTAACGACCTTGATGTAGAAACCCTGCGCGCGCTGGAAGACGCATTGTTGGAATTTGCCGGCAGCGTGATGGTGATTTCGCACGACCGCTGGTTCCTCGACCGCATCGCTACGCATATTCTGGCTTGTGAAGGCGACTCTAAATGGGTGTTCTTCGACGGCAACTATCAGGAATACGAAGCCGATAAGAAACGCCGTTTGGGCGAAGAGGGCGCAAAACCGAAACGTATCCGTTACAAACCGGTAACACGTTAAGCAGGTTTTCATGAAAAGGCCGTCTGAAACTTCAAAGTTTCAGACGGCCTTTTATTTTTGATGTTTATGATTGTTTTCTTAATTGCGGATGGTTTTCCAATGTATCAATGATGATTTCAATCATGCGTGGGGCAGTTTGCGCTAAATCGAAGCCTTGACCTGAAGAAAGCCAGCGCCAAATCAAGCCGTCTAATGAAGACTTGATGAAGATGACTGCCATATCGATATCCAAATTATCCGCCAACGCTTTTTGTTGTACTGCATCAGTCAGGACGGCAACAATTTTTTCACGCCATAGTGATTGGTGTTTTTTAGCGATGGCAATGACCGCCTCGTTTTGCTCGGTGTGTTCGCATTTTAAAAACAAAATGCTGTGGAATTTATAGTGAAGCTCGTTGTGTTGCAGGCGCTCGAAAAAACGGGTCAGGGTTAGTCGGAAGCTTGACCAAGCCTGTTCGTTATTGTTGTTCGAGTCTTCTTTTATGCAGCTTTCGATGTCGTCGCAAATCCGTTGGAACAAGGCGTCAAACAAATCTTCTTTGTTTTTGAAATGCCAATACAGCGCGCCGCGCGTTACGCCTGCGGCTTGGGCGATTTCGTTGAGCGAGGTGCGGGCAATGCCTTTCTTATAAAACGTATCCAATGCGGCAAGCATGAGATATTCTTTGGTTTTTAAGGCTTCGGTTTTGGTTCTTCTCATAATTGTTTTGTAGGAAATGTAAATTTATGGTTCGGATTATAAAAAATTACTTCTGAACATGCAAGAATGTATGTATAATTTAATTCAATACTTGATAGTGTTTCTCAACACTATATAATCAGCCTGTTTTTCATAAAAGCAGGCAATTTCTGTTTGCGAAATATGAGATTAAAGTAATCAATTTTTAATTAGTCAAACCTTTATTTATTTATAGAGATAGGAAAATTATGGCTCTTTATGCTTCTAAAATGATGCGTGTCGCGGCAATTGCAGCAGCTACTGCGTTGGCGCTTTCCGCTTGCGGCAAAGGCGATGAAAAAGCAGCCGGCCAACAGGTGCAAGGCAGTCAGCAACAGCAAAAACAGCCTGCGCCTGAAGTCCGTGTGATTACTGTGCATCCGGAAACCGTTGCATTGACAACCGAGTTGCCGGGCCGTCTGGAATCATTGCGTACTGCCGAAGTTCGCGCCCAAGTCGGCGGTATTCTGCAAAAACGCCTGTTCCAAGAGGGTAGCTATGTGCAAGCCGGTCAGCCTTTGTACCAAATCGACAGCTCGACTTATGAAGCAAACTTGGAAAGCGCACGCGCCCAGTTGGCAAGTGCGCAAGCTACTTTGGCCAAAGCGAACGCCGACTTAGCCCGCTATAAACCGCTGGTTGCCGCCGATGCCATCAGCCAACAAGAATATGATGCGGCCGTAACGGCCAAGCGTTCAGCAGAGGCAGGCGTCAAATCTGCACAAGCAGCCATCAAATCTGCCGGTATCAGCCTGAACCGATCCCGCATTACTGCGCCGATTTCCGGCTTTATCGGTCAATCTAAAGTTTCTGAAGGTACGCTGCTGAATTCTGGCGATACCACTGTTTTAGCCACCATCCAACAAACCAATCCGATGTATGTCAACGTTACCCAGTCTGCGAGTGAGGTCATGAAACTGCGTCAACAGGTTGCCGAAGGCAAATTGTTGGCGGCAAACGGCGCGATTGCAGTGGATATCAAATTTGACGACGGTACGGTTTACCCTGAAAAAGGCCGTCTGCTGTTTGCAGATCCGACTGTCAACAAAACGACCGGTCAAATTACCTTGCGCGCCGCCATTCCTAACGACAGAAATATCTTGATGCCGGGCTTGTATGTGCGCGTATTGATGGAACAAGTGGCTGTGGATAATGCATTTGTAGTGCCGCAACAAGCAGTTACCCGCGGTTCGCAAGATACTGTGATGGTAGTGAATGACAAGAGCGAAATGGAAGCGCGTGTCGTGACCATTGCCCAACAGCAAGGTAGCAATTGGGTGATTACAGACGGCCTGAAAGACGGCGACAAAGTGATTGTTGAAGGCATCAGCATTGCCGCTATGTCGGGTGCTAAACAGGTAACGCCGAAAGAATGGACGCCGCCTGCAAGTGCTGCGGCAGCAACACCGGCAGTTTCAGACGGCCAGGCTGCATCCGAGGCCAAGCCTGAAGCTAAAGCTGCATCTGAAGCCAAATAAGGAACGCGTGAATGTCTAAGTTTTTTATTGACCGCCCCATCTTTGCATGGGTTATTGCGATTTTTATCATCGCAGCGGGTATTTTCGGTATTCAAAAACTGCCGATTTCCCAATATCCGTCCGTTGCTGCACCGACCATTACTTTGCGCGCTACTTATCCGGGCGCTTCTGCTCAGGTAATGGAAGACAGCGTACTGGCCGTTATCGAACGTAATATGTACGGTGTGGAAGGTTTGGACTATATGACGACTTCTGCCAATTCCAGCGGCAGCGGCAGCGTCAGTCTGACGTTTACACCGGAAACCAATGAAGATTTGGCGCAGGTAGACGTGCAGAACAAATTGTCGGAAGTGTTGTCCACATTGCCCTCTACCGTACAGCAATATGGTGTAACCGTATCTAAAGCGCGTTCCAACTTCTTGCAAGTGGTCATGCTTTCTTCTGAAAAGCAATCCATTGAGGAAATGAACGATTACGCCCAGCGCAATATCATTCCTGAACTGCAGCGTATCGACGGGGTAGGGCAGGTACAATTGTTTGGTGCGCAACGCGCCATGCGTATTTGGGTTGACCCGAAAAAACTGCAAAACTACAACCTGTCTTTTGCAACGGTAACCAATGCGCTTGCGACACAAAATATTCAAATTTCAGCGGGCTCTATCGGTTCTTTGCCGGCGGCTGCAGGTCAGACTATTTCAGCAACTGTGACGGCGCAAGGTCAGCTGAGCACTGCTGAAGAGTTTGGCAACATCATTTTGGTATCCAATATCGATGGTTCTAATGTCTATCTGAAAGACGTTGCCAAAGTCAGCTTGGGTATGCAGGATTATTCTTCTTCCACCCGTTTGAACGGTGTGAACACCACCGGTATGGCAGTGATGCTGTCTAACAGCGGTAACGCTTTGGCAACGGCGACTGCCGTGAAAGAAAAAATGGCGGTTTTGCAGAAGTATTTTCCAGACGGCATGAGCTGGAAAGTTCCCTACGATACTTCCAAATTTGTGGAAATTTCGATTGAGAAAGTAATCCATACACTTTTGGAAGCCATCGTATTGGTATTCTTGGTGATGTATCTCTTCCTGCAAAACATCCGCTATACGCTGATTCCGACTATTGTTGTGCCGATTTCCCTGTTGGGCGGTTTTGCCTTTATCTCATACATGGGTATGTCGATTAACGTATTGACCATGTTTGCGATGGTATTGGTGATCGGTATTGTGGTCGATGACGCGATTGTGGTCGTTGAAAACGTTGAGCGTATTATGGCGAGTGAAGGTCTGTCGCCTAAGGCTGCAACCAAAAAAGCGATGGGTCGGATTTCCGGCGCGGTGATTGGTATTACTGCCGTGTTGATGTCCGTATTTGTTCCGCTGGCAATGTTTAGCGGTGCAACAGGTAACATTTACAAACAGTTTGCCTTGACCATGGCGGCATCGATTGCATTCTCCGCATTCCTTGCCTTGACGCTGACTCCGGCATTATGTGCCACCATGCTCAAACCGATTCAGAAGGGTCATCACGAAGAGAAAAAAGGTTTCTTCGGTTGGTTTAACAAAAAATTCGACAGCTGGACACACGGCTACGAAGGCTGGGTTGCCAAAGTCTTGCGCAAGACTTTGCGCATGATGGTTGTCTATATTGGTTTGACTGTTGTGGGCGTATTCCTGTTTATGCGTCTGCCGACTTCCTTCTTGCCGACTGAAGACCAAGGTAACTTGATGTTGAGCGTACAGCTGCCTGCCGGCGCGACCAAAGAGCGTACCGATGCAACTTTGGCTCAAATCACTCAACTGGCGAAATCTGTACCTGAGATCGAGAACATTATTACCGTTTCCGGCTTTAGTTTTAGCGGTTCCGGCCAAAACATGGCTTTGGGCTTTGTCATTCTGAAAGACTGGAGCGAACGTACTGCTCCGGGCAGCGATGCGACTTCTATTTCCGGTAAGTTGACCGGCATGATGATGGCTACGCTGAAAGACGGTTTCGGTTTGGCGATTGTGCCTCCTGCCATTATGGAATTGGGTACAGGCTCCGGCTTGACGATTTACCTGCAAGACCGTAACAACAGCGGCCATGCCGCATTATTGGCCAAGCGCAATGAGTTGATTGACAAAATGCGCAAAAGCGGTTTGTTTAACCCAAGTACCGTTCGTGCGAGCGGTTTGGAAGATGCGCCGCAGTTGAAAATCGACATCAACCGTTCCGCCGCAGCCGCACAAGGTATTTCGTTCTCTGATATCCGTACTGCTTTGGCTTCTTCTTTGGGTTCGTCTTATGTCAATGACTTCCCGAATCAAGGCCGTCTGCAACGCGTGATGGTACAAGCTGATGCGAGTGCCCGTATGCAGCCTGCCGATATTCTGAACCTGACCGTACCGAACAAATCCGGCGTGGCCGTACCGCTTTCTACCATTGCTACTGTTTCTTGGGAAAACGGTATGGAACAAAGCGTCCGCTTCAATGGTTATCCGGCAATGGAGCTTTCCGGCTCGCCTGTTAATGGCGTATCTTCCGGTCAGGCCATGGCTGCGGTACAGCAAATGGTGGATGAAATGGGCGGCGGTTACAGTCTGGAATGGGGTGGTCAGTCTCGTGAAGAGGCTAAAGGCGGCTCGCAAACTGTCGTGTTGTACGCATTGGCCGCTGCCGCTGTATTCTTGGTATTGGCTGCTTTGTATGAAAGCTGGTCTATCCCGTTGGCGGTTATCCTTGTGATTCCGTTGGGCTTGATTGGCGCGGCATTGGGCGTAACCGGACGTAACATGTTTGAAGCATTACTGGGCAGTATTCCGGCATACGCCAACGATATCTACTTCCAAGTCGGTTTCGTTACGGTGATGGGTTTGAGTGCGAAAAACGCGATTTTGATTATCGAGTTTGCCAAAGACCTGCAAGCGCAAGGCAAGAGCGCGCTTGAAGCTGCGCTTGCCGCCGCACACTTGCGTTTCCGTCCGATTATCATGACTTCGTTTGCCTTCATCTTGGGCGTGGTACCGCTTTATGTTGCCAGCGGTGCCAGCTCCGCCAGCCAACGTGCGATTGGTACGACCGTGGTCTGGGGTATGTTGATCGGTACGATTCTGTCTGTGTTCCTTGTGCCTTTGTTCTATGTGGTTGTGCGCAAATTCTTTAAAGAAACCGCACACGAGCATGAGATGGCCGCCAAACACGCCGCTGAAGCCGGCATGATTGAAGACGGTAAACACGATTCAGACAAGCACTAAAGCAAAGGCCGTCTGAAAAATTTTCAGACGGCCTCAAAATGCTAAAGGATTCTAAAATGAAGAAGATTACATTCAAACCTGTACTGACCGCCGTTGCCGCCGCCGTGGCTTTGTCGGCCTGTGCCATGATGCCGAAATATGAGCAGCCTCAAGTTGCCGTGGCCGATACGTTTAAATACGACACTGTTGACGACGGTATCCGTGCAGCCGAATTGGGTTGGCAAGATTACTTTGCCGATCCGCGCCTGCACCGCTTGATCGACATTGCGTTGGAACGCAATACCGATTTGCGCACCGCCGCGCTGAATGCCGAAATCTACCGCAAGCAGCACATGATTGCGCGCAACAACCTGCTGCCGACCGTTAACGCTAGCGGTACAGGTTCGCGTCAAGGCAGCTTGAGCGGCGGCAACGTCAGCAGCCAATACAGCGTTGGTTTGGGCATAACCTCTTATGAACTCGACCTCTTCGGCCGAGTCCGCAGCACCAACGAAGCTGCTTTGCAAGGTTATTTTAATGTAGCCGCCAACCGCGATGCCGCACATCTGGCCTTGATTTCTACCGTGGCCAAAGCCTACTTTAACGAACGCTACGCTGAAGAAACCATGGCATTGGCACAACGTGTGTTGCAAACCCGTGAGGCGACTTACAAGCTCTCACAATTGCGCCATAAAGCCGGTGTGATTTCCGCCGTTGATTTACGCCAACAGGAAGCGTTGATTGAATCGGCCAAAGCCGATTACGCATCCGCAGTGAAAAACCGCGAGCAAGCGCGCAATTCATTGGCTATGTTGATTAACCAACCTTTGCCCGAAGACTTGCCTGCCGGTTTGCCTTTGAGTAAACAGTTCAAAATCACCAAACTGCCTGCCGGTTTGAGTTCGGACGTATTGCTCAACCGCCCGGATATCCGCGCGGCCGAATACTCGCTCAAACAAGCCAATGCCAATATCGGCGCGGCACGTGCGGCCTTCTTCCCGCGCATCAGCCTGACCGGTTCGGTCGGTACGGCTTCCGGCGAGTTGAGCGGCCTGTTTAAGAGCGGTACAGGTGTTTGGGCGTTTGCACCGTCCATCACGCTGCCTATCTTTGACTGGGGTACCAACAAAGCCAATCTTGACGTAGCCAAACTGCGCCAACAGGTACAAATCGTTGCTTATGAAGCCGCTGTTCAATCCGCATTTAAAGACGTTTCCAATGCTTTGGTTGCGCGCGAACAGCTGGATAAAAGCTATGAAGCGTTGAGCAAGCAAAGCCGTGCTTACAACGACAGCCTGCGCCTCATCAGCCTGCGTTACAAACATGGCGTATCTAGCGCATTGGATTTATTGGATGCCGAACGCAGCAGTTACGGCGCAGAAACTGCTCTTTTGGCCAATCAGCTGACCCGTCTGGAAAACCTTGCCGACTTGTATAAAGCACTTGGCGGCGGTTTGAAACGCGAAACCAAAGCTGCCGAATAAGTGTTGTCGGCTAAAATCAAGAGGCCGTCTGAAACATTTGGGTTTCAGACGGCCTTTTTGTTCAACAGCGATTTTAAACTTTTAATTTCTCGCTTAAAGAACCGACATAGGCTGCGCGTTCGTTACGGCTGAGTTCGGGCTGGTGTGTGTTGAGCGAAGACCATTTGCGGTTGCTGCGTGCTTTGTTGAGTTCGCTTGGCAGTTTGGCCGCATTCCATGGCGCTTTGCGTTCGTTTAGCTCGATATGAGATTGGGCGGCATGGCCGCGCGTTTGCAAGACGTGCAACAAACCCAGCGCACGCGCAGCGAGCAGGGTAAGGGTTTCCGGATCGGTATGCAGGGTTTGTCGGCCGTTGATTTTGTCGGTGATGTCTTGGGCGTTGGGCAAAATGCCGCCCAACAGTCCGCCGATGGCGGTACCCAAACCAAGCGAACCGCCAAGCGTGGCAATGTCCAAGCCTAGGCCGATGAGTGCGCCTGCGGTTGCGCCGGTACCGGTACGGATGCCGTAATGTTTGAGCAATTCGCTGTCAAACGGATCTTGTTTGAAGGCTTTGGGCATCCATGTGCTGTCGCTGCCGACTTCGTCGTGATAGAAGCGGTAAAGTGTGAACAGGCGTTGTTGCATTTGCCGCTCAAGTTGGCGGATTTCCGATTGCATGACTTCCAAAGTCGGGGCAGGGTCGTCGTTTTCGGCAATTTCTTGGGTAAATGCGGCGGCATCCAGCAGAAAATCGGCAATTTCACGGCGCGCTTCCGTATCCAGCCGTTGCCACTCGCGACGGCGCATATTGATGAGGCGGTCGAGGATGTCGCGCTTAGGTAACATGGTGGCAAGGTTGTCCCATAATCGGATTTCGCCTTCAAAGTCAAACGCAACGGTATCGAAACCGGCGTAAACATGCAGGGCGCGGCGGGCGAGCATATTGGTCCAAGCGGTCAGGTCTTGATTTTGAGTGAAGTTGAACACAGGCATGATGGGCTTGGCGCACCAAGACAAAATGGTCAGCTCGTCTTTGTATTTGTTAAGGACGGGCTCCCGCGCATCGATGACATACATGGCCATGTCGCTTTGCATGACTTGGCGCAGCACTTTGGCTTCTTGGTTGAATTCGTGATGCGCTTCATGGTTGTTGAGGAATTGCTGAATGCGCTCGATGCCGTCATCGCGTGCGGATGTGTGGGTTTCCAGCCAGTCCAACACGCCGCCGGCATCTTCGAGGCCGGGTGTGTCGTAGAGGTAAACCAAGCTGTCGTCGCCGTCGTTGATGAGGGCTTCTTCGACATGGCGCGTGGTCGAGGGCGCATTTTTTACTTCGCCGAAGGTGCTGTCGCGCAAAAGCGTGCGTAAGAGTGAGGTTTTGCCTGTGTTGGTATGGCCGACGACGGCAAGGGAAAGTGGGGTGGTCATGGTTGTGGG
Organism: Neisseria sp. P0022.S009; assembly: GCF_051956675.1. Taxonomy (NCBI): domain Bacteria; kingdom Pseudomonadati; phylum Pseudomonadota; class Betaproteobacteria; order Neisseriales; family Neisseriaceae; genus Neisseria; species Neisseria sp. P0022.S009. The sequence goes on along the minus strand of NZ_JBQCXE010000002.1, from coordinate 387,669 downwards.
TTGGGACGGATATGGGCTATGAATGTGTGAGTATGGGGCTGTTTGCCTGCAGTGGCAATATGTGTTTCAGACGGCTCTAAATTTCTTTTATATATGGGCGAAAATAGCCAGAAAAAGAGGGGAATAGCGGATTTGTTGTTTTTTGGCAAAATGCTTGAAAATAGGTAGGAAAACAGTTGACAGTCGGGTAGAAGGCTAGGATAATTCGCGCCGTTGAGTTGCTTGATGCAGCTTGATTTTTCTCCTCTATTTCTCCTTTGTAGACTTGGCGCATATCGAAACGGTATGCGCATTTTTTTATCTGCTTTGAAACATGATTACATTTAAGTTCTGTAAATTGGATAATTAAGAAATTTTACAAGAAAAATACTTGCAAGGTTGAATCTCTTGTTGCATAATTCGTTTCGTTAGCTGGTTCGAGTAGTCAGTTAATAGTTTCTCCTCTATTTCTCCTTTGTAGACTTGGCACACATTCTATCGGATGTGTGCATTTTTTTTGCCTGTTTAAAATAAAGGCCGTCTGAATGTTGTAATCTTTCAGACGGCCTTTGTTGGTTGAATGGAATTAGATGTCTAATACTACTTCTTCTTTGACTTCTTCCATGACAACATAGCTGCGGCTTTCGGCTGCTGCCGGCAGTTGCAGCAGGATATTGCCGAGCATATCGCGATAGGCGGACATATCGGGTAGGCGGACTTTGATGAGGTAGTCGTATTCGCCGGAGACCAAGTGGCATTCCAAAATTTGCGGAATCTTCAGCACTTCGCGTTTGAAGTCTTCAAAAATATTGCCGGATTTTGAACGCAGTTTCAGTTCGACAAAGACCAAGAGGCTTTGACCCAAGGCATGAGGATTCAGATGGGCGTGATAGCCGGTGATGAGGTTGTCGCGTTCCAAGCGGCGGACGCGTTCGGTTACCGGCGTAGTGGAGAGGCCGACTTTTTCAGCCAATTCGGTCATGGGGATGCGTGCGTTTTGTTGCAGGAGCTTGAGAATTTTTAAGTCGGTTTTGTCGAGTTCTTTCATGGCTTTGATGCTTGTCGTTTTCAATTTGGATGACATCATAACCTTAAAACAGGCTCAGAAGAAGCATAAATCCTTAAAGGTAAGGCGGAAGGAAGATATTAATCTTGTGTATTTCATGGAATCCTGTATGGTTTTTGACCTATAATATTCGCTTCAAAGTAATAGGGCAGGCCGTCTGAAACGGATGCCGATAAGAGGAATACATTATGCGTCCGCTCAATGCGCAAATCCGTTTGGATAATTTACGTCAAAATTATCGTTTTCTCAAAGAGTTGCACGGCAATAAATTGTTGGCTGTGATTAAGGCCGATGCTTACGGGCATGGTGCGGTCAGATGTGCACACGCGTTGGCGGATATTGCCGACGGCTTTGCGGTGGCAACGGTAGATGAAGGCGTGGAATTGCGTCAAAACGGCATTAAAAATCCGATTGTTTTATTGGAAGGCGTGTTTGAGGCTGCAGAGTATGCGGATGTTGACCGTTATGATTTGTGGCCGGCAATCGGCAGTCAATGGCAGTTGGAGGCGTTTGCACATCATGAGTGGCAACGTCCGACAACCGTATGGCTGAAAATGGACTCTGGTATGCACCGTGCCGGTTTCTTTCCGCATAACTATGCCGCCGCCTATACGGCATTGAAACAATCTGAATCGGTTGAAAACATTGTGAAATTCAGCCATTTTGCCTGCGCGGACGAACCGGAAAACGGCATGACCGAAATGCAGCTTGAAGCATTTGATTTGGCGTGTGAAGGCTTGGAAGGCGAGGAGAGCCTGGCCAATTCCGCCGCGATTTTGAACGTGCCTGAAGCGCGCCGCGATTGGGGTCGTGCCGGTCTGGCCTTGTATGGTATTTCGCCTTTCGGTGGCGTGGATGAGCGTTTGAAACCTGTTATGCGCCTGACTTCCCGCGTTTTCGGCGAACGTGTGTTGCAGCCGCATTCTCCGATTGGTTACGGTGCAACGTTCTACACCAGCAAATCCACTCGTGTCGGTTTGATTGCCTGCGGCTATGCCGACGGTTATCCGCGTCGCGCTTCCACTAATTCTCCGGTTGCCATCGATGGCAAACGCAGCCGTATTATCGGCAGGGTGTCTATGGATATGATTACGGTTGAGCTGGAAGCTTCGAAAGAGGGTTTGGGCGCGGAAGTCGAGCTTTGGGGCGATGTGATTAATATTAATGAAGTTGCCGAAGTTGCCGGTATGATTCCGTACGAAATCCTCTGTAATATTAAACGTGCGAAGTTTACTTATATCGAGTAAGCAGTCAAAGATCAGGCCGTCTGAAATATGTTTTCGACGGCCTTTTTGTTATCTGCAATTAAAACGATTCGTCAGCGCGTAAATAACGCCATTTGCCCGGCGGCAGTCTGCCGAGTTTGACTTTGCCCATGCGGATGCGTTTCAAACCGACAACGCGCAGGCCGACCAGCTCGCACATGCGGCGGATTTGGCGTTTTTTGCCTTGCCGCAAAATAAAGCGCAATTGGTCTTCGTTTTGCCATTCAACTTTGGCGGGGCGTAATTTTTCTCCGTCCAAACTCAAGCCGTGGTTGAGCAGGGCGAGGCCTTTGTCGTCTAGTTTGCCGCGGACGCGGACGAGGTATTCTTTTTCGCTGCTGCTGTTTTCGCCAATCAGTTGTTTGGCAATGCGGCCGTCCTGGGTGAGCACCAATAATCCGACAGAGTCGATGTCCAGGCGGCCGGCCGGGGCTAAGCCGAATTTGTGTTTTTCACTGAAAGGGATACGGCTGTCGTCGCCTTCCCAATGGTTGTCGGCGGTAATGAGTTCGGCGGCGGATTTATAGCCTTTTTCTGCCTGCGCGCTGACGTAGCCGACGGGTTTGTTCAGCAGGATGGTTACGCGCGCGGCTTGTTTTTCGTGGGCTTGTTTGTTGAGGTCGATGCGGTCGCGCTCGGTGACTTTTTGACCGAGTACGGCGGTTTGGCCGTTGACTTTGACCCAGCCTTGCTCAATGTAGCTGTCTGCCTCGCGGCGCGAGCATAAGCCCAATTGCGCCATGCGTTTGGAGAGGCGCATGGTTTCGGAATCGTTGTTTTGCATGGTATGGCAATATAGAAGAAATGGGAATGTCGGATTATAGCATTGACCGTTTGTCAGGCCGTCTGAAAACTGAATTTTTGGGTTTTCAGACGGCCTTGCGTTTGCTATATGTTAAGGAATATTTAGTTTTGAAGTAAAAAATGAAGGGTATATTGTCTGTTTGTGTTAACCTTACGGGCGAACTAATCATTTTGTTTTTTGTCGAATTCGGGTTGAAATGACATTTCACTCTTAAATCATGAAGACTAAAATGATTGGTCTTTCTAAAGCGCATGAAGGCAGTTTGTCGCTAAAACAAGCTTTCGTGTATCACGTTTTAAGGATAAATCAATGAAATCGCTCAAATCATTTTTGATTTGGGGCATTGTGGTTTTGGTCGGCCTGGCCTCCTTTACCACTCTGGCCCTCAGTCGCGGCGAGCAGGTCAGTGCGATTTGGATGGTTACGGCCGCCATTTCGGTATACTGCATTGCCTACCGTTTTTACAGTCTTTACATTGCCAACCGTGTGATGCAGCTTGATCCTAACCGTCTGACTCCGGCAGAACGCCACAATGACGGCTTGGACTATGTGCCCACACATAAAGGCGTACTGTTCGGCCACCACTTTGCCGCGATTGCCGGCGCAGGTCCTTTGGTCGGTCCTGTATTGGCAGCGCAAATGGGTTATCTGCCCGGTACTTTGTGGATTATCTTCGGCGTGGTGTTTGCCGGTGCCGTACAGGATATGATGGTCTTGTTCGTCTCCATGCGCCGTGACGGTAAGTCTTTGGGCGATATCGTGAAACAAGAACTCGGTACTGTCCCCGGCGTGATTGCGTCTATCGGTATTTTGATGATTATGGTCATCATTATGGCGGTGTTGGCGCTGATCGTTGTGAAAGCATTGGTTCACAGCCCTTGGGGTACGTTCACCATCGCAGCGACTATGCCGATTGCTCTGTTTATGGGTATCTACACCCGTTATATCCGTCCGGGCAAAATCGGCGAGATTTCCATCGTCGGCTTTATTTTGCTGATGTTGGCCGTGATTTACGGTGAAGATGTTGCCCGCAGCTCCTTTGGTCACTGGTTCGACCTTGACGGCATTCAGCTGACTTGGGCGATTATGATTTACGGTTTCGTGGCTTCCGTATTGCCGGTTTGGCTCTTGCTGACTCCGCGCGACTATCTGTCTACCTTCCTGAAAATCGGTACGATTGCCGCTTTGGCTTTGGGTATCGTTATTGTTAACCCAACCCTGCAAATGCCTGCAGTTACCCACTTTATCGATGGTTCAGGCCCGGTATTCTCCGGTGCGTTGTTCCCATTCTTGTTCATTACCATTGCTTGTGGTGCGGTTTCAGGCTTCCATGCTCTGATTTCTTCCGGTACTACGCCAAAAATGGTGGAAAACGAAACCCACGTCCGCATGATCGGTTACGGCGGCATGATTATGGAAAGCTTTGTGGCCATTATGGCGCTGGCCGCCGCCGCTTCGCTTGAGCCAGGCGTGTACTTTGCGATGAACAGCCCGGCTGCGCTGATTGGTACTGATGCCAACACTGCTGCCGAAGTCATCACCACTAAACTGAATTTCTCTGTTGATGCCGCAACCTTGTTGCATACTGCTAAAGAAGTGGGCGAAAACACCATTCTGTCCCGTGCAGGCGGCGCGCCAACCCTCGCAGTCGGTATGGCGCACATCATGAGCCGTCTGATTCCGGGCGAAGCCATGATGGCGTTCTGGTATCACTTTGCCTTGCTGTTTGAAGCCTTGTTCATCCTGACCGCCGTTGACGCCGGTACGCGCGTAGCCCGTTTCATGATCCAAGACTTGGGCAGTATTTTCTACAAACCATTCGGTAACACCGACTCTATCCCAGCCAACCTGGTTGCCACATTCTTTGCCGTGGCATTGTGGGGTTACTTCCTCTATACCGGCGTAACCGACCCTCTGGGCGGCATTAACTCGCTCTGGCCTCTGTTCGGTATCGCCAACCAAATGCTGGCAGGCGTAGCGTTGATTATGTGTACCGTTGTATTGGTGAAAATGAAACGCGACCGCTATGTATGGGTAACCTTGGTTCCTGCTGTCGGCGTATTGTTTGTAACCTGCTATGCCGGTTTGCAAAAACTGTTCCACAGCGACCCGCGCGTCAGCTTCTTGGCGCATGCAGGCAAATACCGCGATGCCTTGGCTTCAGGCGAAGTCCTTGCCCCGGCTAAAGACATTGGAGAAATGTCACAAATCATCTTCAACGACCAAATCAATGCCGGCCTGACCGCTTTGTTCTTAGCAGTTGTCGTGATTGTCGCCGTGTACGGTTTGCGTACCGCCATGAAAGCCCGCAAAGTCGGCTGGCCAACTGCTAAAGAAATTCCGGCAGTGTACCGCGACGGCAAACAGCTGGAGGCTCAGAGTGAAGCATAAGCTCGCATCTTGGTGGAAAACCATCAAGCTGACAGCAAACTTGATGGCCGGTGTCCCGGATTATGAAAACTACGTTGCCCGTCAGCGCAAACATAATCCCAACGCGCCGGTCATGACTGAGCTGCAATTCCAAGACTACTGCCGCAAACGCCGTTGCGGCGGCAACGGCGGACGCTGTTGTTAATGAAGGTATAAAAAGGCCGTCTGAAAATATTTTCAGACGGCCTTTTATTATGGAATATCAATAAACATCAAAAACTTTGTCTTGTCATCAATATTTAAGCGAACAACTTGCCAATATTTACTCTTCTTCGAGCAGTACCAGCGGACGCTGTATTTTTCTGAGTTCTTCCACCTCGTCCAACAGCCGCATAATCAGCCCCAATGCGGGAATGCCGGCTTCAAAATCACGGCTTAAGCGTTGTGCGCGACGGATGCGGGCAAGATGAAAACCACTAAAGGTACTTTTTTCGGGCGCACCATCGATGCTGATGATGTCTTCTGCTATAAGTTCCAACAGCCAATCGCGACGGCAACGGCTGGCGGCAACGATTTCTTCAAAAGTAAGGGTAACATCGGAGGACTGAATCATAATTTATCCTTTCTCTTATGCTTGTTTCGCGGCAAAGTGTTCGGCCAATTTTTCCCATGCGGCACGGTCGGCTTCGCTCTCTACTGGCGGAACATTAATGCGGATATTGAGATAAAGGTCTCCGGCTTCTTTTGCAGGAATACCTTTGCCTTTAAGGCGGATGCTTTTACCGCTTTGGCTGTTGGCAGGCAGATTGACCTGCAAGCGGCCTGAAGCGGTAGGGACGATGATTTTGCCGCCCAATACGGCTTCCCAAGGTTTGACATCTATTGTTTGATATACGTCTTTCCTGTTTTTGACGTATAAATCAGGTTGGTCGTGGAACTTGATTTTTAAGTACAAGTCACCGTTTTCACCGCCGTTATATCCCGGCAAACCTTGGCCGGCCAAACGGATTTGTTGGCCTTCTGCAATGCCTTTGGGGATTTTGACGTTGAGGGTTTTATTTTGATAAACCGCACGTCCGTATTCGTCTAGGGTCGGCACATTCAAAGTCATGCTACGTTCTGCGCCAACATACGCTGCATAAATATCAATACTCAATTCAGCATGTTGATCCTCGCCTTTTATTGGGCCGCGGGGTTGCTCGGAACGAGTGTGGGATTGGCGGAATGATGAAAAAAGATCTTCAAAATTGAAATCTCCCGCTCCGAACGGCTCGCCTTCATGACGTTCATAGCGGAAGCTGCCGCCGTTAAATCCATTGCCAAACGGATTGCCGCCTTGACCGAACGGATTGCCTCCAGCGCTGCGTCCGTAAGGATTAGCCAACATTTCATCGTATTCGGCCCGCTTTTCTTTGTCGGAAAGCGTTTCGTAGGCACGGTTGATTTCTACCGTACGTTCGGCTGCGTCAGGTTCTTTGCTGACATCGGGGTGGTATTTGCGCACCAGTTTTCGGTAGGCTTTTTTGATTTCGGCCTCATCCGCATCTTTGGCAACGCCTAGTATTTCATAATAGTTTTTTTCTGCCATGTTATTCCTTTGACTGCTCATATACAAAATTCTTATAGTTTTAATAATTGAGGGTAGATATTCTAAAATCAAGGGCGTTGGAAATAAAATTCTCTATCTCTGACAATGATTAATGGATAATTTATTTCTTTGTTTCTAGAGAAATAGAAAATATAAAGGCCGTCTGAAATACGATTTTTCAGACGGCCTTTATCAAATTGGGGTTTTATTTGTCTTGAGCGTTTTTTGTTCGCTAACAATCCATTGGGCAATATCTGAACCCAAGACTTTAGAAGTGCGATTTAAGACGGCGCAAGAGCTTTTATAAACACCGAGCATGCCGCCGGAAGAATTGCGGGTAAAGGTTTTTTTATTGACTTCTTCGCCATCAACATACAAAGTGGCAACGGCTGTAATACTTTTGGCGTGGCCGACAAAGGCTACGCCTGCGCTCATGGCGGAAGTAATGGAGATATCTGCGTATGTGCCTTGTTTTTTACCGTCACGGACAATAGTTACATCACTTTTGGCTGCAGTTTCTTGCAAAGATTTGGACATGACGTTGCCAATTTGTAAACACTCGGAAACGATACGGGTATCGATTTCTTCTGCATGACGGTAAGGGATGCTTTCATCAATATGGACATCTGCGCTGGCAAATGCAGAAGCAAACAAGAATGCGGTTGCAAGGATGCGGTTAGGAGACATAGTAGAGCACCTAAAATAGAATGTTAAAAAGAGTTGTTATTGTATAACGGCGTTTACACTCAATCAACATAAGTTAAATAGGAAAAGATTTTGTTGAAATGGCTGTTATAGCAAGATAATCAAAAGGCCGTCTGAAATACGGTTTTTCAGACGGCCTTTTGATTGGGACATTAATTTGTTCTGGTCAAATAGGGCAGGGGATCGACTGCTTTGCCGTTTAGACGAACTTCAAAATGTAGCTTGACGCTGTCTGTATCGCTGCTGCCCATGGTGGCGATAACTTGGCCGGCTTGGACTTTTTGATCTTTTTGTACTAAAAGCGTGTCGTTGTGGGCATAGGCGGTAATGGTGTAGTCGTTGTGGCTGATCAAAATCAGCTTGCCGTAGCCGCGGACTTCTTCGCCAACGTAGATGACGGTACCGGCTGCGGCAGAACGGATTTGTTGGCCTTGTGTGCCTGCAATATCTATGCCTTTGCTGGTTGTGCCGTTGTAGCGTTGGATAATGGAGGATGAGGCATTATCGGTCGGCCATTGCAAGCTTAACCGATTAATCGGGGTAACGGCGGTTGCTTGGCGTTGCTGCGTAGCAGTATTGCGGGAGGCAACATGACGGCGGACGCGCAATACTTGGCCGACTTCGATTTGTGAGGCGTTGGGAAGGTTGTTCCATGCAACCAGTGTATTGACGTTTTGTCCGTAGCGTTTGGCGATTTGGGTCAGGGTATCGCCGGGACGGACTTTGTAGTAGCCGTCGGGTACGGCGCGGTTGGAAGAAGTGTTGTTGCCGGCGCAGGCTGCTAAGACGGCAATGGTGCTGATGAGTGCCAGACGTTTCAAGGCCGTCTGAAAGGTGGAAATAAAATTTGTATTCATGGGTTGTTTCTAAAGGTATCGTTATGCTGTGTATGATAGATAGGAAGAGTGAAAAAAGGTTCACTCAAAAGGCATGGGATAAAATGCGGAAAGGCAATATAGTACCATTGAGAATTTGTAGATATGGCTGAATATTTCTATATCTTTTTGATGCAAGGGGACTTTTTTGAAAAGGTAAAAGAACGTGAAAGTTCTTTCAGACGGTATTGAATAAGGCAATAAAAATCCCCTGCCGAGATAAACGGGCAGGGGATTTTTGTCTCATCGAACTTATTTGTTCAATTCGTTAGCCAGATACAGCCAAGTTTCAATCACGGTATCAGGGTTGAGCGATACGCTTTCGATACCTTCTTGAACCAGCCATTTGGCAAAGTCCGGATGGTCTGACGGGCCTTGACCGCAAATACCGACGTATTTGTTTTGTTTGCGGCAGGCAGAGATTGCCAAGTGCAACATCACTTTAACGGCAGGATTGCGTTCATCGAAGGAGTCAGATACCAAGCCGCTGTCACGGTCGAGGCCGAGGGTCAGCTGGGTCATGTCGTTAGAGCCGATGGAGAAGCCGTCGAAGTATTGCAGGAATTGTTCTGCCAATACAGCGTTGCTTGGCAACTCGCACATCATGATCAGGCGCAGGCCGTTTTTGCCGCGTTCCAAACCGTTTTCTTTCAGGGCTTTGACAACAGCTTCGGCTTCACCCAAAGTGCGGACGAATGGAATCATGATTTCGACGTTGGTCAAACCCATTTCGTCACGGACGCGTTTCAAGGCTTTGCACTCGAGTGCGAAGCAGTCTTTGAAGCTGTCAGCGACATAACGCGCCGCGCCGCGGAAGCCCAACATTGGGTTTTCTTCGTGCGGTTCGTAAATGCTGCCGCCCACCAAGTTGGCGTACTCGTTGGATTTGAAGTCAGACATACGGACGATGGTTTTGCGTGGGTAAACCGAAGCAGCCAAAGTTGCCACGCCTTCCGCGATTTTATCGACATAGAAGTCGACAGGGGAAGCATAGCCGGCGATGCGGCGGGTAATTTCCGCTTTCAATTCGTCGTCTTGTTTGTCAAATTCCAACAAGGCTTTAGGATGGATACCGATTTGACGGTTGATGATGAATTCCATACGTGCCAAGCCGATGCCTTCGCTAGGCAGGTTGGCGAAGCTGAATGCCAATTCAGGGTTACCAACGTTCATCATTACTTTTACAGGCGCTTTAGGCATGTTGTCCAAAGCAACATCGGTAATTTGTACGTCCAGCAGGCCGGAGTAGATGAAGCCGGTATCACCTTCGGCACAAGATACGGTAACTTCTTGGCCGTCTGAAAGCAGATCGGTTGCGTCGCCGCAGCCGACTACGGCAGGAATGCCCAATTCACGCGCGATAATCGCTGCGTGGCAGGTACGGCCGCCGCGGTTGGTCACGATGGCGGAAGCACGTTTCATTACGGGTTCCCAATCCGGGTCGGTCATGTCGGTAACGAGTACGTCGCCTGCTTCAACGGAATCCATCTCGGAAGCATCTTTCACCAGGCGTACTTTGCCTTGGCCGACTTTTTGACCGATGGCACGGCCTTCGCACAAGACAACTTTTTCGCCGTTGATGGAGAAGCGGCGCAGATTGCGGCTGCTGTCCTCTTGGGATTTTACAGTCTCAGGACGGGCTTGCAGGATGTAGAGTTTGCCGTCCAAACCGTCGCGGCCCCATTCGATGTCCATTGGGCGGCCGTAGTGTTTTTCGATAGTCAGCGCGTAATGGGCCAGCTCGGTAACTTCGGCGTCGGTAATGGAGAAGCGTTGACGGTCTTCTTCAGGTACATCGATGTTGGTGACAGATTTACCGGCTTCGGCTTTGTCGGTAAAGATCATTTTGATTTGTTTCGAACCCATGGTTTTGCGCAGGATAGCCGGTTTGCCTGCTTTCAAAGTAGGTTTGAATACATAGAATTCGTCAGGGTTGACCGCGCCTTGTACGACGTTTTCGCCCAGGCCGTAAGAAGAGGTAACGAAAACGACTTGGTCGTAACCGGACTCGGTATCGATGGTGAACATCACACCGGACGCGCCGCTGTCGGAGCGCACCATGCGTTGTACGCCTGCGGAAAGGGCAACGATGTCGTGTTCGAAGCCTTTGTGGACACGGTAAGAAATGGCACGGTCGTTGTACAGGGAAGCGAATACATGGCGCATGGCTTCTTTAACGTTTTCCAAGCCGTTGATGTTCAGGAAGGTTTCTTGTTGGCCGGCGAAAGAAGCGTCCGGCAGGTCTTCTGCTGTTGCGGAAGAACGTACGGCAACGGAAATGTCCGCACCGCCGGCATCGGCAACCATTTTGTTCCAAGCTGTTTCGATTTCAGCATCCAGCTGCTCAGGGAACGGAGTATCCAAAATCCATTGACGGATTTCTTTACCCACGCGCGCCAACTCGGCAACGTCTTCAACATCCAGTTGTTTCAGGGCTTCGGAAATACGCTCGCTCAGACCATTGTGAGCCAGGAAAGCGCGATAGGCTTCGGCAGTGGTCGCAAAACCACCGGGAACGCGTACGCCTTTTTCAGTCAGTTGGCTGATCATTTCGCCCAAAGAGGCATTTTTACCGCCCACTCGCTCAACGTCAGTCATACGCAGGTTTTCAAACCAAATAACGTAGTTTTCGGCCATTTGTGTGTCCAATCCAATCCAAAAATGTTAAAAAAGAAACAAATCCGCCTGCTTATTGTAGCCATTCGTTTGATGGCTGTCATGTGTTTTATCTTTTTTAAAATCACAAATTCGTCTGTGATACTGTGCTTTTCAAGCGTGTAGTCTTCTGAAATGTGAATATCAGATTCATGTTTTTGTGAGTTATCCTATTGTTAAATATGGAAAACAAAATAAGTTAATAAATTTGATAAACAAGATTTATTTTGCAATTTTAGAATAAAATTCTACAAAAAATTAAAAAATAAAATATTATGCTAATTTAAAAATTGTTCAAATTTGTTGTAATCCTGTGTAATCTGCTGGGAGTCGCTTTATTGCAAAGGCTGTAACTGCTATGATTGCCGTCTGAAACGTTACCTTCAAGAGGATTCATTATGACTGATCCACGCCAAGTCTTCTATATTTCCGACCGAACCGGCCTGACCGCCGAAAATATCGGTGAAGCCTTGCTGAACCAATTTGGCAATGTTGAGTTCAAACGCCATACCTATCCGTTTATCGATACGCCTGAAAAAGCGCGTGCTGTTGTAGACAAAGTCAACCAGTCTGCCGAAAAATTCGGCGTGCGCCCGATTGCTTTTGTCAGTGTGGTCAATGACGAAATCCGTGAAATCATCAAGAAAGCCAATGCGTTCCATATTAATTTCTTTGAAACCTTTCTCGGCCTTTTGGAAAAGGAACTCAATACGGAGGCGGTTGCCGCCCAGCAGGGGCACCACAGTATCGGCAATACCCAACGCTATGATGCGCGTATGGAGGCGGTCAATTTTTCACTGAATCATGATGACGGTGTCAGTGATAAGAATTTGAAAGAAGCCGATGTGATTTTGATGGGGGTTTCCCGTTCCGGCAAAACGCCGACTTGTCTCTATCTGGCCTTGCAATACGGTATCCGTGCCGCCAACTATCCGCTGATTCCCGATGATTTGGAATCGACCGATTTGCCGCGTATGGTCAAGCCTTATAAAGACAAGCTGTTCGGTTTGACCATTCAGCCTGAACGCTTGCAGGCAATCCGTCAGGAACGCCGCCCTAATTCGACTTATGCCAAAATCGATACTTGCCGCAGTGAGATTGCCGATGCGCAAAATATGTTTAAACGCCACGGTATTCCGTTTACCAATACTACGGACAAATCTGTGGAAGAACTTGCCGTGCATATCTTGCAGGCTTGCAAGCTGAAACGCCGTTTTTAACTGAAATGATAAAAGGCCGTCTGAAAGTTTCAGACGGCCTTTTGTTTGCTCTTTGATATTAGGTTTTGGGCAGGGTAACACCGGTTTGCCCCATGTATTTACCGTTGCGGTCTTTGTATGAAGTTTCGCAGACTTCATCGCTTTCAAAGAACAAGACTTGAGCCACGCCTTCGCCTGCGTAGATTTTTGCCGGTAGCGGCGTGGTGTTGGAAAACTCAAGCGTAACGTAGCCTTCCCATTCCGGCTCGAAAGGGGTAACGTTGACGATGATGCCGCAGCGTGCGTAGGTGGACTTGCCCAAGCAGACGGTCAGGACGTTGCGCGGGATGCGGAAATATTCGACTGTGCGCGCCAGGGCAAAGGAGTTGGGCGGGATGATGCAGCAGTCGTCTTCGACGGTTACGAAGTTTTTCGGGTCGAAATTTTTCGGGTCGACGATGGTGCTGTTGATATTGGTGAAGATTTTGAATTCATTGGCGCAACGGATGTCGTAACCGTAGCTGGACGTGCCGTAGGAAATGATGCGCTGGCCGTTGGCCTCTTTGATTTGGTTGGGCTCGAACGGCTCAATCATGCCGTGTTCTTCGGCCATGCGGCGTATCCATTTGTCGGATTTAATGCTCATGGTGGTTGTCCTGGGGTAAGGGTTGTTTGGAAATTTTTTGAAATCAACACAACAGCCTTTAGACAGGCTTGTCAATTGATGTTTCAGACGGCCTAAAAGCTGGATAAGGCCGTCTGAAAGGCTGTTTATTTGGTTTTGGAAGCAGATTTCTTAGCCAGTTTGACTTCTTTAATCATACCGTCTTCGCATTTCATGATGAAGACGGGTGTGCCGTTTTGGGAAGCGGTAAAGTTTCCGTGCGCCCTGCCTTTTTTGAACACGCCCTCCAGCGTCATATTGCGTAATTTGGCGCTGTTGGAGGAGAAAGGTTCGATAAAGGTTTCGCTGTTGCCGGAAACGGTATATACGCCTTTTCCGTCAAATTTGCCGTTTTTAAAGGCGCCGACATAGCTGCGGCCGTCCTGGCATTTCCATGTGCCTTTACCGGATGGTTTGCCGTCTTTGCCGACATCGCCATCGTAAACGCAACCTTTTTCCTGATAAGGATTGATGGTTTCGGCAATGGCAGGCGTACCCAGCATGAAGGCGACGGGAAGTAGGGCGAGGTATTTCATCATGATTGTTCCTTTTTGCAGGCGGTTTCAGACGGCCTGATATTGGGATTCAAAAGTCAGCAGGGTTTCAGCAATGCGGCGTGGCAATATGGCTAAAGCGTGTTCGCGCATGGATGCAGGGATACCGTAGTAGGCTTCGGCAATGCTACCGGTAATGGCCGCCAAGGTATCGCTGTCTCCGCCTAGGGAAACCGCCAGTCGGATGGCGTGTTCAAAATCATCGCTTTCAAGAAAGGCGGTAACTGCTTGAGGTACGGTGTCCTGACAGCTTTCGTTAAAATGATAATGTGGGCGGATTTGGTCGCAACTTTGGCTCAAATCATAGCCGAATTGTCGCGTAATGTTTTCTTTGAGTTGCGCTTTGCCCATACCGGTACGCGCCCAAAAGATGGCGGCAGCTACAGCTTGTGCACCTTTAATGCCTTCCGGGTGGTTATGCGTTACGGCGGCGGATTGTTCAGCAAAATGCAGGGTTTCTTCCAATGTGGCAAATGCCCAGCCAACGGCAGAAACACGCATGGCCGAGCCGTTGCCCCAGCTATTATAAGGTTCTGGATCTTTCCATTCTATCCATTGTGAGAAGCGGCCGACATATGCGCCTTTTGGATAGGGATATGCCCTGCACCAGCTTTGTAAGATTAAGGCTAAATCATCGTTGCAGCCTTGTAAAACCCAATCGGCGATGGCAACAGTGCAAATCGTGTCATCGGTAAAGTCGCTGTCGGGACTGAAAATGTCAAAATCGGTGTGACGGTAGTTGTCAAACTCAAATCGTGATCCGGCAATATCGCCAATGACTGCGCCCAACATCATGACATCCTTTCTGATACTTCATTTATGTTTCAGACGGCCTTTGATATTTCCCAATCAAAAGGCCGTCTGAAAAATTATTCTTGCCAGCCGCCCAAATAAGAAACCAGTTCTTCCAACATGGTGCTTATGGCTTCGGTCATCAGGATTTGTGAGGCAAAGGCGAGGCTGGCTGCATCGTCGCCGTTGCTTTCCGCTTCTTCTTGCAAAACGTCCAGATACTGGATGCGTTTGAGCGTAAAGTCTTGGGTGAGGATGAACGTGATTTGTTCGCGCCATACCAAGCCGAGTTGGGTAACGGTTTTGCCATTTTTGACGTGTTGTACCACTTCATCGGCGGTCAGGTCTTGTTTGGAAACTTTGACGACCGGAACAACATCGCCTACGCCTTTAAGTTCGCAATCGCTGTCCAATTCAAAACCGCCCTCACAGTGGCCTTGCAGCAGCCAACTGGTCATTAGGGAGGAGGGCGATTGTTTGGTGTTGGGCAGGGCGGCTTCCAAACCGCCCAACGCTTCGCGCAGTTTGGTCAGGATATTTTCTGCTTTGGCAGAGGCGGCATTGTTGACCAAAAGATACCCGTGGCGTGTGTCGAAAATCGCCTGTGTGCGGCTGCTGCGCGTAAAGGCACGGGGCAGCAAGTCGTCAGTAATCTGTTCTTTCAGCTCTTGTTTTTCCTTACGGCCGACATTGCGCGCTTCGTTGTTTTGGATTTCCAAAACCTTATCATCCAAAATATCGCGGATCACGCCGGCAGGCAGGACTTTTTCTTCTTTTTTCAGAGCAACGCGCCAAGTGTAATCGGCAGGGAAAACCAGCTCGGGCGAAAAGGAAACCGGCGTGGCAAAGCCTTCGCTAAACCAGTCCAAACCCTGACAATGGGCGAATTCGGATTGCGCCAATTTGTCGGCAAGGACTTCTAGTTCGGGCAATTTGTCTTTGTTGAGCGGATAAAAACTGATTTGCTTAAACCACATGGCGAGTTTTCCTTTTTATTAAAACCGGCATTATACAGGGAAAATAACATACGGAAATCGGCAACATCTTTAAAAATGCAGTAAAGGCGTTGACAGAAGAAAAGGCTTTCTGTATAGTTCGCGCTTCGGTTACGCGCCCATCGTCTAGAGGCCTAGGACACTGCCCTTTCACGGCGGCAACCGGGGTTCGAATCCCCGTGGGCGTGCCAAAATTCTTAAAAAACGCTCCTGCTTTTGCAGGGGCGTTTTTTGTTTTCAGACGGCCTGTCGCTGTGAAAATATCTTTAAATTGGTTTACAATAATGCCATTCTGAATCTTAACGAGAGAAAACAATGTTAGACATCCAATTGCTCCGCAGCAATACCGCCGCAGTTGCCGAACGTTTGGCCGCCCGCGGTTATGAGTTTGATACCGCGCGTTTTAATGCTTTGGAAGAGCAACGCAAAGCCGTTCAAGTGAAAACAGAAGAGTTGCAGGCTTCACGCAACAGTATTTCCAAACAGATCGGTGCGTTGAAAGGCCAAGGCAAACACGAAGAGGCTCAAGCTGCGATGGATCAGGTTGCCCAAATCAAGGCGGATTTGGAGCAGGCTGCCGCTGATTTGGATGCCGTTCAGAAGGAATTGGATGCTTGGCTGCTGAGCATTCCGAACCTGCCGCACGAAAGCGTGCCTGTCGGTAAAGATGAAACTGAAAACGTTGAAGTCCGCAAAGTCGGCACGCCGCGCGAATTTGACTTTGAAATCAAAGACCATGTTGATTTAGGCGAACCTTTGGGTTTGGATTTCGAAGGCGGTGCAAAACTGTCAGGCGCGCGCTTTACCGTGATGAAAGGTCAAATCGCCCGTCTGCACCGCGCACTGGCGCAATTCATGCTGGACACGCACACGCTGAAACACGGCTATACCGAACATTATACGCCTTATATTGTGGACGATCTGACCCTGCAAGGTACGGGTCAACTGCCTAAATTTGCAGAAGATTTGTTCCACGTTACTCGTGGCGGCGACGAGAGCAAAAAAACGCAATATCTGATTCCGACCGCCGAGGTGACGCTGACCAATACCGTTGCCGACAGCATTGTGGCAGGCAGCGATTTGCCGTTGAAATTGACTGCGCACTCCCCATGTTTCCGTTCCGAAGCGGGCGCATACGGTAAAGACGTGCGCGGTTTGATTCGCCAACACCAATTCGATAAAGTGGAAATGGTGCAAATCGTTCATCCGGAAAAATCATACGAAGCGTTGGAAGAAATGGTCGGCCATGCTGAAAATATTTTGAAAGCGTTGGAACTGCCATACCGTGTGATTACTTTGTGTACCGGCGACATGGGTTTCGGTGCAACCAAAACCTACGACTTGGAAGTCTGGGTTCCTGCGCAAAACACCTACCGCGAAATTTCCAGCTGCTCCAACTGCGAAGATTTCCAAGCTCGCCGCATGAAAGCGCGTTTCAAAGATGAAAACGGTAAAAACCGTTTGGTACATACTTTGAACGGCTCTGGCTTGGCAGTCGGCCGTACTTTGGTGGCTGTTTTGGAAAACCATCAAAATGCCGACGGCAGCATTAATGTTCCTGCTGCGTTGCAACCGTATATGGGCGGCGTGACCAAACTGGAAGTAAAATAATCGCTGTTTAAATGAAAAGGCCGTCTGAAACTTGGGTTCAGACGGCCTTTTATATGATTGGGCAATTATTTGTTGTGTTGACGGAAATATTCCCATTCTTCAACGATTTTACCGTCAGGCAAGTGGCACACGCCGTATTCGTTGCCGTCTTTGTCTTTTTTGATTTCGGATTTACCGCCTTGTTTGACGCAGAATTCAGAAGCCGGATTGGCTACGTTGACGTTGAAGGGTTCTTGTTTTTCAGAAGCGGAGCAGGCGGCCAAAGCAGTGGCGGCAGCGAGGCTGAGGATAAGGGGTTTGATCATGGCGTGTCTTTCATTTGAAGGATAAAAACCAGCGGATTATAAGGGATGCTTGCGTTTAATGGCGTTAACCAGATTAAAGGCCGTCTGAAAAGTTTTCAGACGGCCTTGAGTTTAAGAAGTCATACCGGATTATTTGGCTGCTTCGGTTTTTTCGCCTTCTTTAGCAAAGTATTTGGCGTAAATTTTGTCGTATTCGCCACTTTCGCGTACTTTTTTCAGCGCATCGTTCAACATTTTGATGGTTGCTTCGTCGCCTTTGCGTGCAGCGATACCGTAGTTTTCGATGGTGAAGTCAGGCAGGGAGATGAAATCCAAGCCTTTGGTCGGGTTGTTTTTCACATAGTTGGCAATAACCGCGCTGTCGCTGACTACGGAATCCAAACCGCCGTTTTCCAATTCTTTGATAATCAGAGGAACGCTTTCAAAGCGGGCGATTTTCGGATTGTCGTTGCCCAAGAGTTTGGAAACGGAGAAGTCGCCGGTGTAGCCGGTTACCACGCCGACTTTGGCCATGTTTTTCAGGTCTTCGGAAGAAGCTACTTTTTTGCCTTTCGGAACGAGGACAACTTGGGTGATTTCAAAGTATGGGTCGCTGAAGAGCATGCTTTGTTTGCGGTCGTCAGTGATGGTTACGCCGGACATAACGATGTCCACGTCGCCGTTGTTCAGAGAAGGGAAGAGGCTTTCCCATGGCTGGTGTTTGAATTCGACTTTGAAGTTGCCGGCTTTGGCCATGGCATTCATCAAATCTACGTCAAAACCTTCCACTTTGCCGGCAGAATCCAAAGATTCGAATGGGGCAAACTCGGCGTTAGAGCCGACACGGTACACTTTATCGGCAGGAGCAGAGGCATTGTTGCTTTGACCGCCGCAGGCAGTCAGGGCAAGGGCGGAACAAGCGAGGGCAGTGGCCAGCCATTTTTTCATATTCATGATATGTGCTTTCTTAATAAAATGTTAACGGATAAAATCTTAGTTTAGCATAATTTTGTGAACAAACTAGCCGAAATCAGTGGTCTTTTTCTCGGAAAAATGCGTAGGTTACGTCATGGAAGAGGTCGGTGTGCGGGCTGTCTTCGTAGCTCAATTCCGCCAACGCGTCTTCAAAGGCAAGCTGGATGGATTCTACGGCATCGTTGGCCATGTCGGAGGGCAGAGAACGGATAAGGCCTTTGAGGGCGGTGGCGAGGACGTGGTTTTGCATACGCAAAACGTCGTTGGCTTCTTCCAAGTATTCGAGGCGTTGTTCGATGCTGCTCATGATGTATCCTTGAGGGTTTATTAAATAAAATAGTGATTATATAGTGAATTAATATTAAAATGTGACGCTTGCGCCGGCTTGCCGGATATGTCCAACCATCGGCCGCAGTTCAAGCGTTTTTTGTTTGAATGCGGTTCACAATAAAAATGAAAAAACGAGATTATTATGGAAAACAACCGTCTTGACCCCACAGCCCTCGAGGAAGAAGATCTGAATTGGGAAAAACGCTTGGAAAGATTGCGTCAGGCACGACAATTCAATACTGCGCCGACTCATGCGCCATTGGTCAAAAAATCGGACGACGCTGTCGATGTTACGCCCAAAACCGCGCCTAAAAAAGAATATAAATTAGATGCGGACAATCGTGAAAAAGTATTGGAAGAATATTTGTACCGCTGGCAGCTGGAACACAATACTGCCCTTGCCGACGAGGGCGAGGCAGTGGAAACCGATGCGATGGTGGTTTTGCAGGATAATTGGTTGAGCGCGCAATCGGCATTGCAGGCTGCGGCTTCAGACCGTCATATCGAATCGACGCGCACCGTCAGACTGAATCCGAAATCAGGTGCCGTAGATTTTGATGTGGCTGAAGCAGAAGAAACTGAAAAATCGGAAAATGATGATGCGCAAGCGGCTGAAGGGGCGGCTTCAGACGGCCTTGAACCTGAAAAAGAACCGGCCGTCAATGTCCATATCAATGTTTTGAACCCGCAGGCGATTGGCCGTCGGGAAGTGTTCTGCGTTTCCGAAAAAGATTTGACCGAGCGTCTGATTAAACGTTTGCGCCCCCATGTGGCTGATGCGGTCAACGGCATGATTCGGATTGCCGTGCAAAAACAAATGGCCTTGTTCACTTACCAGTTGCAGCAAATGCTCAACGAGCAGGCGCCGGGTTTGGTGGAAGATGTATTGGAACACAATGTCAAACGTATTCTGGACGATATGAAGGTTGAAATGAAATACCGCCGCTGAGTATCCGGGCCGTCTGAAAAGTTTCAGACGGCCTTTGGCATAAATTTCCCTTAAAATTTTGCGAAGCGTGTATAATGGCGGCTCACGTTTTCGTGATAAATATCCTTTCTAAATAGTTGATATGCCCGATGCAGAATCGGGCATTTTTTTTGAGATTGTTATGAATAAAAACAAAATCATTGTATTGCTGATTGCTCTGGTTGCCGTATTTGCCTATCAAAAAATGCAAAACAAGCAGCCGCTACAATCGCAGCATCAGCAGAAAATAGAAGCCGTTCAAAAACAAAACAATGTGGGCGGAGAAAATGCCGATACGGCTCAACAGCAAACCGGTTCGGGCAAACAATCGGCAGAAGCGGTTTTGAAACAGGCGTTTGAAAACGAACAAAGCGATATTCAGGTTGAGGGAGAGGGCACGGTATGGAAAACCCTGCCGGATGACAACAAAGGCACGCGCCACCAACGCTTTATCTTGAAGCTCTCCAGCGGCCAGACGCTTTTGGTGGCACACAATATCGACCTTGCCGATAAGATTAAGGGTTTGAAAAAAGGCGATAAAGTAGCGTTTTACGGAGAATACGAATGGTCGGAGCAGGGCGGAGTTATCCATTGGACGCACCATGACCCGTCAGGCCGGCATACTGACGGCTGGTTGAAACACGACGGCCGCCTTTATCAGTAAAAACGGTTTTCTTGTTTTTTCAGACGGCCTGAAACACGGCCTTCGGCTTGAAAGATGGTAGAAATCGGCGCAAAATGTTAACAAGTTAAACAGACGGAAAAATATTGTTCCGTCCATTGGAATACACAGTAGATTGGAGAATAAATGAACAAAAAACTTCATCCGCAAACGCTGGCCATCCGGGGCGGCAAAGAGCAGACCGAATATCGCGAACACAATCAGGCGCTGTTTTTGACCAGCAGCTTCATGTGGGAAAGCGCGCAACATGCGGCAGATTTGTTTTCCAAAAAAATTAAAGGCTTTACCTATACCCGTACAGCCAATCCGACTACTGCCGCTTTTGAAAAACGCATTGCCGCATTGGAAGGCGCAGAGCGCGCGGTAGCCACTTCGACCGGTATGTCTGCAATTCAGGCGGCGTTTTTTACCTTCCTGCAAGCAGGCGACCACGTTGTTTCCAGCCGCAGCCTGTTCGGCACGACCGTCGGTTTTATTAATAACATCGTAACTAAGTTCGGCATTGAAGTCAGCCATGTGTCGCCGGTTGATGTAGATGAATGGAAAGCGGCCATCAAGCCCAATACCAAACTGTTTTTCTTGGAAACTCCGTCCAACCCATTGGGCGAAGTTGCCGATTTGGAAGCGCTGGCCGAACTGGCGCACAGCATCGGCGCGCTTTTGGTGGTGGACAACAGCCTCTTGTCGCCCGCCGGTTCGCAGCCTTTGAAACACGGTGCGGATATTTCCGTTTCTTCCGCAACCAAAGCCATCGACGGCCACGGCCGCGTGATGGGCGGCGTATTGGCCGGTTCGGAAGAGCTGATGACGCAAGTTGCCATATATTGCAACTCTTGCGGTTTGGCAATGTCTCCGTTTAACGCATGGCAGTTGTTGAGCGGCGTGGAAACCCTGTCGCTGCGTATGGAAAAACAATTCGACAACGCCCTGAAAATCGCCCAATGGCTGCAACAACAGCCGCAAGTCCAAGCCGTGTACTACACCGGTTTGCCCAACCATCCGCAGGCAGAGCTTATCCGCAAGCAACAAAACGGCGGCGGCATCGTCATTGGTTTTGAAGTTGCCGACCAAGAAGCCGCATGGAAAGTCGTGGACGGTGTGGCGCTTTTCTCCCGTACTGCCAACCTCGGCGACGTGCGCTCGACCATCACCCATCCGTGGACAACCACGCACGGCCGGATGCAGCCTGAAGAAAAACTCGCCGCCAATATCCGTCCGGGCTTGATCCGCCTCTCTGTCGGTTTGGAATACATCGACGATTTGATTGATGATTTGCAACAAGCATTGAACAAATAATCTAAAAACAAATTTCAGACGGCCTTAAAATTTAATAGGCCGTCTGAAAGCAATCAAACACACATCTTAAGAATAAAAGGAAAAAAATAATGTCTGAAGCAGAATTCGCCTCGTGGGCAATGAAAATCCTCCTCACCGGCCTGATTATCTTTTTGGGCTTTATCGTTTGGAACTTGGGTAAAGAATCCAAGGCCGGCAAATTCGGCATTGCCATGCTCTTCTTGGTTTTGGGCTTGGGCGTGTTTGGATTTGTATTCAAAGAATTGCTGATTAGCTTTTTGGTATTGCCGAAATAAGCAGGAAGTTTATAGATAGAACAAGGCCGTCTGAACATTTTTTCAGACGGCCTTTTGATTTGATAATTAAATTACGCCCAATTCTTGCAAGCCGCGCAATACGCCGTCTTCATCGACACTTGGGCAGACGAATTGTGCGGCGGCTTTGGCCGCTTCTTCGCCATTGCCCATGGCAACGCCGAAGCCGACGGTTGACAGCATTTCCAAGTCGTTGAAGCTGTCGCCGAATGCCATCACTTTGCTCATATCAATCCCCAGTTTTTCCACTGCGTGGGTGATGCCCCGTGCTTTTGAACCTTCTTGTTTGAGTAGGTCCATGGCATGTTTGTGCCAGCGGACGGATTTGAAGCCGTGTTGCTGGGTTAGTGGTTGCAGGATTTTTTCTTCTTCCTTATCCACAAAGACCAACATTTGATAGACGGGTTGTTTGCGGAAATATTCTTTGTCGGTTAAAAAGTTGGGCAGGATATGCGATAAACCTTCGACAACGCGCGGAGAGTTGGAGGAGACGGCAATTTCTTGGTTGTTGACGAATGCGTAGTCTATTTTGTGTTGCTCAAGCAGGTTGATGGCGGTTTCGATGTCGGCAATATCCAAGGGGTAGCTTTGCAGGGGCTCGCCGCGAAAGGAAATATATTGGCCGTTGATGGTAACGAGCATGTCGATGCCGCATTCTTGAATCAATGCTTTGACTTTGGCGGGAATGGCGGCTTCCGGCCGGCCGGTGGCAATGGCAGTCAGAATGCTTTTGGCTTTCAATGCGCGCATGGCTTGGGCAACCGAAGGACGTAAGGTATCCGTGTATTTGCGGTAGAGGGTGTCGTCGATGTCAAAGAAGATGATTTCAGGATTGTTCATGGTTCACTCGTCGGGCCGGGTATACACAGCTTTCATTGAAAATTGTGTGAACAGCTTGTGTATAAATTGGTTTAGTATTTGATTGTTATTACAAAAATAAGTTCTGATTAAAATTTAGGCAGTTTTTGTGTTGAGAATAAAGCGGAAAGTTATTCACAATAGGCCGTCTGAAAATTTGGTTTTCAGACGGCCTTGTTTTAAGTAATCAGACGGATATTTTCTTTGTCTTGCCTGAATTTGTTTTTAATCACGATAGGCAGGCTGCTGTCGAAATACCAGTTGCCGTCAGGCAAAGCCAACGCGCCGCCGGCGCAGAGCAGGGTAATGCTGTTTCCGGTCAGGGGATCGGTTTCGGTAATTTCAATTTCATGCGCTTTGCCCCAATCGGTTACGGGGAGTAGGGCGGCAAGCTCGGTAATACGTTGGTTTTGATGTTTGATGCCGTCGGGTTGGCGGCAGTCGCCGTTGCATTTTCCGACGGCCTCAACAGGGCAGGGTTCGCCCTTTACGTAGCCGGTCGGCAAAATATTGAGCGAATCCGGGCAGAGCCTGTGTTCTTGCGACCATTGCGCCAAAGCGCGTTTGGCTGCTTTTTTGTGGGCAAACAAACCGTATGGACGCCAGTTTCTGGTGCCGTTGTTTAACAAGACAATGCGTGCTTTAAGGCTGCCGTGTTCGTCAGCGATAAAGCGGACGGTGGAAAACGATGTGGACTTTTCAGACGGCATCAGTTGGTATTCCTGCATGGTCTGGGCTTTGAGCCATAATGTATGGAGCTGACCGAGTGCCGGAATAAAACGGATGGAGGCCGCGGCTTTGATGTGCGGCGGCAGTTTTTTGCTGTGCAGCAGGGTAGCGGTTTCGCTGTATGCGCGTTCGTGTGCTTCAATGGCTTGGGCTTTGCCGAAATGGTCAAACCAAACCAATACGCCGTAACTGTCGGGCAGGGCATAGAGCTGTTGGGCAAGCGAATCAGGCAGCCAAGTGGGCAACATTTTCGGATTCATCAACACACGGACGTGTTCGTCCCATTGTTGGTGATTTTTTTCTGCCAGACTTAATTCGAGATAATCACACAATGCGGCAACATCAGTCATGGCGCGGTGGCGGTTGGCCGTCTGAATGCCGGTGCGTTCGATAATGCTGTCGAGGCTGTGTTTGTAAAACTCAGGATAGAGGCGGCGCGACAGTTGAACCGTACAGAGCGAGGGTGCGGCAAAGTCAGTATGGATACGGGCAAACTCGTGGCGCAGGAAGGTGTAGTCAAAGCGGCTGTTGTGCGCAACAACCACAGCACCTTGCAACAGCGGCAACAAATCGGCTGCAATATCGGCAAAGACAGGCGCGTTTTTCACCGTTTCATCATGAATTCCGGTCAGCCTGGCAACAAATTCGGGAATGCTGCGGCAAGGATTGACCAATTGCTCGTAATGTGTGGCGCGTCCTTGCTCAAAACGAACAAGGGCGACTTCCGTTATCCTGTCTTGATAGAAATTTCCACCGGTCGTCTCCAAATCCACCACGACCACAGGCCGTCCCAAACGGGAAAATGCTTCGGATAAGAGCGGCCAGCGTGCGAAATCTGACATTTTATTCTCTGTAAATTCAATAGCAAATGCGCATTTTACACGCTGTCTGCAAGTTTTCCAAATAAAACGCTTGACAGGAAACAGTCCACTCTCTATAATTCAAATCTTTCTTGATGCACCCGTAGCTCAGTTGGATAGAGTATCTGGCTACGAACCAGAGGGTCGGGCGTTCGAATCGCTCCGGGTGCGCCACAGAAAATCTCCGCGCCCATCGTCTAGCGGTTAGGACATCGCCCTTTCACGGCGGTAACCGGGGTTCGATTCCCCGTGGGCGTGCCAGTTTATAAAAAAGCGCAATCTGTTTCAGATTGCGCTTTTTTGCGTCTATCGGCTTTGAAATAATTTAAGCATATCTTTTATCTGATAACGGCTAATCGACATTTGTCATAATCTACTAAAAGCATTTATTATATATCCAATAATCATAATTTAAGGGAAACGTTCATGGCGTGGCGGTTTGTGTTGCCTGCTTGGGTGGTTGGTGTAGTGCTTTCGTTTGCGTTGCCGTTTGTGCCGCCATGGTGGACTTGGTTGTCTGTAATCATTGGCGCGCTTGCGTTATGTCGAAGATTTGCTGTGGCTTGGTTGGCTCTGGCCGTCTGCATGGGCATGGCGTTTGGTGTGTGGCGGACAGGGCTGGTGTTGGCCGGGCAATGGCCTGTAGGGGAGGTGGCGGCTAAAGTTTTGATGGTTGAAGTGGTGGATATGCCGCGTGATGATGGTCGGCGCGTGCAGTTTGCGGCAAGGGCTTGGGATGAGCGTGGTCAGGCTTTTGATTTGATGTTGTCAGATTATCAGCGGCGCGATTGGATGGTGGGTAGTCGGTGGTCTGTATCGGCGCGGGTAAGGCCTGTGATCGGTGAAGTGAATGTGCGCGGTTTGAACCGTGAAACATGGGCTTTGGCCAATGGTATCGATGGCATGGGTACTTTGGGGCGCGACAGGAAACTCGTGCGGCAAGGCGGCGGTTTCGGTTTGGCTAATATGCGTGATGCGGTAAGCCGAAGTTGGCAGGGAACGGCGGACAAATATCCTGAGTTTTCAGACGGCATAGGGCTGATGCGTGCTTTGAGTATTGGCGAGCAATCGGCGTTGCGGCCGCCTTTGTGGCAGGCATTCCGTCCTTTGGGGCTGACGCACTTGGTCAGTATTTCGGGCCTGCATGTAACGATGGTGGCGGTATTGTTTGCCTGGCTGATCAAGCGAATTTTTCGTTATTCGCCGTGGATTCCGGCAAAACCGCGTGTGTGGATATTGGCCGGCGGTGTTGCCGGGGCTTTGTTTTATGCGCTTTTAGCCGGTTTTTCCGTACCGACGCAACGCAGTGTGTTGATGTTGGCTGCGTTTGCGTGGGCATGGTGGCGCGGCAGTGGCGGCTCGGGCTGGGTGGCATGGTGGCAGGCTTTGGCCGTTGTTTTGTTGTTGGACCCGTTGGCCGTATTGGGTGTGGGAACGTGGTTGTCTTTCGGTTTGGTTGCTGCTTTGATTTGGGCTTCATCAGGCCGTCTGAAAGAGTCGGGCTGGCGTTTGGCTGTACGGGGGCAATGGGCGGCAACGGTATTGTCGGTGGTATTGCTGGGCTATTTGTTTGCTTCGTTACCTTTGCTCAGCCCGTTGGTTAATGCACTGGCTATTCCTTGGTTTTCTTGGGTGTTGACGCCGTTGGCTTTGCTGGGTTCGGTTTTCCCGTTTGAACTTGTCCAGTTGGTAGCGGCATTCTTGGCAGAATATACTTTACGCGGTTTGGTATGGCTGGCTACGGTATCGCCTGAATTTGCCGTCGCAGCGGCGCCCGTGCCTTTACTGGTGTTGGCGATGATGGCGGCTTTGCTGTTATTGCTGCCTAAAGGAATGGGCTTGAAACCTTGGGCATGTCTGGTTTTATTGGGTTTTGTGTTTTACCGTCCTGCCAAGCTGGAGGAGGGGGTGGCAAGAGTTACGGTGATGGATGCGGGGCAAGGTTTGTCGGTATTGATACAAACGCGTAACCGCAATCTTTTGTTTGATACGGGAACGGAGCAAGTGGCGCAAACAGGTATTGTGCCGAGTTTGAACGCGATGGGTGTGCGCCGTTTGGACAGCCTGATTTTGTCGCACCATGATATTGACCATGACGGCGGTTTTCAATGTGTGGCGGCTGTCGGTGCTGATAAATTGCTTGCGGGACAACCTGAGTTTTATCCGAATGCAGAGTTTTGCCAAGAAGACAAATGGCAATGGGACGGCGTAGATTTCGAGTTGCTCCGGCCGTCTGAAAATACGGGCAAGGAAGATAACGACCAGAGCTGCGTATTGCGTGTTGTGGCAAACGGCAAAGCCTTGTTGATAACCGGCGATTTGGGCGTGAAGGGCGAGGCCGGTTTGATTGAGAAATACGGCAATGCGCTGTATAGCCAAGTGTTGGTATTGGGACATCACGGCAGCAGCACGGCTTCGTCAGGCAGCTTTCTGCATACGGTTTCGCCGCAATATGCCGTGGCATCCAGCGGCTATGCCAATGCCTACAAACATCCGACCGTTGCCGTACAAAATCGTGTTCGTGCGCACGGTATTACTTTGTTGAGAACGGATTTGTCAGGCGCATTGGTGTTTGTTTTGGGGCAAGACGATGTGTTCCAAGGCCGTCTGAAAAAGGACAAGTTTTATTGGCAGAAGAAACCGTTTGAGTAAAAAGGATAAAAGGCCGTCTGAAAGACTTTTTCAGACGGCCTTGATATTTTTTTATTATTGACGGGCATTATCCAAATTTTGTGTGAATCCAATTGTGGATAGTTTGGTTTAATTATTGATAATAAAGAATAAATTGATTTTGATGAAAAAATAGGCAATTTAAAAAGGAGCTAATAATCACGAAGTCATTTTATAACTGTTGTTAATTTGATAAGCATTTTGAATCTGTTTGGCTGAATAAATTCACTTGTTTTTAGCTTGCTTATATAATCTAAACGCATTATTGCATATTCAAATTAAATTTAACAAAGGGATAAAGAAATGACTGAAACTCAAAACCAACCTAATAACGAAGAGTCTGTAGTGATTATCGGCACGCGTCGTGATGATGTGCTGTATGGCAGCTTGGGACACAATATTTTTTACGGCGGCTTAGGAAACGATACCTTTATTGTGAACAACCGGAATGACCAAATCGTTGAAAGGTACGGCGAGGGTACGGATACGGTTTATACCCATACGACTTATACGTTGCCGAATTATGTTGAAAACCTGACGATGACCGGCCACGATAATATTTTTGGTTTCGGCAACAATTCCGACAACGTCCTTATCGGCAACAGCGGCAACAATCGTTTGAGCGCCGGTCGTGGCAATGATGTGCTTTACGGCGGGGCGGGTAATGATTTGCTGCTGGCAGGCGATGATGACGACAAACTTTATGGTGGCGACGGCAACGATATTTTGCGTGGCGATCATGGTAACGATTATTTGGAAGGAAACGAAGGCGACGATGTTTTAGACGGCGGAATCGGTGCAGACGTAATGCGCGGAGGTAATGGCAACGATACATATTATGTGGACAGTCAAAACGATGTCGTTATCGAAGAAGCCAATGGCGGCATTGATACGGTCTACACAGGTATGACTTACCGTTTGCCGACACATGTCGAAAACCTGACCTTGACCGGCAGCGGCAATTATTTCGGCTTCGGCAACCATTCCGACAACGTCCTAATCGGCAACATCGGCAACAACCGTTTGATCGGAGGCCGCGGTAATGATGTGCTTCGCGGAGAGGCAGGCTATGACTTGCTGTTGGCGGGCGATGGCGACGACAAACTTTACGGCGGTACCGGCAACGATATTTTACGCGGCGATGCCGGTAATGATTATTTAGATGGCGGCGAAGGAAATGACACGCTTGAAGGTGGTAGCGGAGATGATACTTATGTGTTCCGCCGCGGCAGCGGCCATGATGTCATTTCAGACAATTTGGGCCATAACAGCATTCATTTTGAAGGTTTGAGTAAGAAGGATATCAGTCTTACTACTCGTCCAAGCGTCAGTAATCCTGTCCTTGAAGATTGGGTATTTACGATTCGTGAAACAGGCGAAACATTGACCCTTAGAGAGCAACACAAGACCTATTCATCTGTATCCAATTATAAATTTTCGGATAGAGAGGCGGATTTTGCAAAAACCTTTAAATACCCCGAACATGATACCAGCCAAGACAGCGTGACCATGCGTGTGCTTTACAAAGATGGTCATGCCGTCACACATGCCACCGTACAAGGGCAGCATCTTCAGACGGCCTCTTTGCAGTATTGGGAAAATATTGCCACTCAAAAAAGAGTCAATGATATTGTTCGACCCAGTTATAAACAGGCTCAGCATTCTATTTTTACCAAAGACAGTGATGGCGACGGTTTGGTCGATGCCATTGACCGCAATACACAGGAGTGGAATGTTTCCGAGCGCGATTTACGGATGTTCTCATCATTGGCGTATCATTCTCCATCTGAACTGCATACTTTGTTTAAAGGCGATTATTGGTGGAATACGCAATATGCTTCTATTGCTAAGAATATTAACGACAAATATTTTAGCAATCAGGCCAATGTATCTGAATTGGTTGGGAAATGGACATTGCTTAAGGCAGGTAGTCCGGGAGGCGGTTTGGATTATGCGATTTTCGGCAATTCGAACAAGAAGGGCGGTTGGGAAAATGTCGTGGTAGCGTTTAGAGGTACGCAGGCTACCAGCATTAAAGATGTTTTGGCTGATTTGAACATTATGACCGGTAATTTGCCGGCTCAAACCAAATATCTGAATGACATTGCCCGTTATATTGATACGCTTCATGCCAAAAATGTGTATTCGACCGGACATTCGTTGGGCGGCTATCTTGCAGAATACTTTGCCGCACATACCATGCAACAGCGTAATGATTGGGCAAGTGATTTCAAACGCAGCAGTCTGTTTAATCCGGCTGTTTTGAATGTGGACAGCGATTCGCCCGAAGCTTTAAAACAAGCACGGGATATGGCCGATAAAATGGCGGAAACACGTATCACGGACAACTCGGATACAACACAGGCACGCCATCTGTATGAAACCAATTCCTATGTAATCAAAGGCGAATGGGTTGGAGATGGTTTTTCAGGCAAAACAGGTGCGGGTATTGGTGCATTTTTGGGAGGGCTTGTTTTTGGGCCATTTGGCGTTGCAGCAGGTGTACTTGCAGGTGCTGCTGCGTCCCAAGTTCATAAAGGATTGGGCAGATACCCGAATGCCAAGGTTTTGGATTTTAAAAGCGATGATGTATGGGGCAAACACAATATGACCAGCTTTTATGAGTCTGATACCGAACTTGAACAATACTTCTCCCAAGGTAAACGTATCGACAAGCATTACAAAAATCCTTATTTGATGGATTCTGACCAAGACGGTTTTTCAGACGGCATTGAAAAGAAATGGGGTAGCAGCAGTAATGATGCCCAAGAAACGCCATACGCAACCGGTACCTCTGCTATTTATACCGATGACCGGCCCATGCTTGCCGTGGTTCAGACAGAGGATGCAGCCGGTAACGTCCTGTCACTCAAAGGCGTGGAAATGACGGCGCACCAGCAGGGCGATAAGATGGCGTATGCGGCAAACGGCAAGGAAATCGACTTAGGCAAAAACGGCTTTGATTGGTCTGTCAGCATCAGTGGAGACAACAAAGGCGTAGCGGCCTTGCATGGCAGCGCGGCTGACGATGTATTGAAAGGCAGCGATGGCAATGATTATCTGGCAGGCGGACTGGGTAGCGATACCATTGTTACCGGCGAGGGTAGAGATACGGTGGCATTTACTGCGTGGGATGTTCGTGAGGGCAAACTGGATCACTTGCTGGATTTCAATCCGGTCAAAGACAAGTTGGATTTGAGCGCCATGCGTCCGCTGCTTAATGAGAAAGAAAGCCAGGTCGGCTGGGCGGATTTGTTTGTCCGCGATGTGGATACATTCAGCCCCGACCGCTCGTATCTTGTGTTCAACAGCACCCAAAAAACCTTGGCGTATCGGGGGGCAGGAGCTGAAAGCAATACAGAGTTTGCACGTTTCTACAACGAAGACGCTGCGCAGCTGACGGCCGCTAATATTATCGGCTGATGGTTATTTTGAAGTTTAAGGCCGTCTGAACTTGATATTTCATGTTCAGACGGCCTTAAACTTTGTGTTTGTTAACTATATAATATCCGACCCATCTGTTTAAAAAGGCCATCGCCATGAACACCATACGCACCAAGATTTGCGGTATTACCCGACCTGAAGACGCGCTGGCTGCGGCCGAATTGGGCACGGATGCCATCGGGCTGGTGTTTTACGCCAAGAGTAAACGGGCTGTAAATATTGAGCAGGCGCAGGCGGTTGTGAGAAATTTGCCGCCGTTTGTATCGGTGGTGGCCTTGTTTGTGAATGAAAAAGAGCAAGCCATCCGTGAGATTTTGCGTCAGGTGCCGATAGATGTGATTCAGTTTCATGGCGATGAGGACGATGATTTTTGCCGTCGGTTTGACCGCCCGTATTTGAAGGCCGTGCGCGTACAGTCCGCTGCCGATATTCAGACGGCCTGTGCCAAATTTCCGAATGCCCGCGCTTTGCTGTTTGATGCCTATCATCCGACCGAATACGGCGGTACGGGACAAAGTTTCGACTGGACCATGTTGCACGGCAATATCGGCAAACCGTGGATACTGGCCGGCGGATTGACTGCGGAAAATGTTGCCGAAGCGGTAAAAATCAGTGGTGCGGCGGCGGTGGATGTGTCCGGTAGCGTGGAAATCTCCGGCGGGGTTAAGAGCAGGGAGAAAATGGCGGCGTTTATTCAGGCGGTAAAGGCCGTCTGAAATTTTGTTTGAATTCAAAGCAACCGGAATACAGATATGCAAGAGCCAATCGTTGAGTCCCACCCTTTCGCAGCCTTGTTGCCGCCGCAGGCAACGGTCATGATGATGGGGACGTTTCCGCCTAAAGAAGAAAAACACGCGATGCAGTTTCATTATCCGAATTTTCAAAACGATATGTGGCGCGTGTACGGGCTGGTGTTTTTCGGCGATGCGGCGCATTTTCAAAAGCAGGGCGAAAAGGCGTTTGATGCCGATAAAATCAAAGCGTTTTTAAGTGAGAAGGGGATTGCATCCTGTCCGACCGTATTGAAGGCAATACGCGAACATGGCAATGCTTCGGATAAGTTTTTAAAAGTGATAGAGACCGTCGATTTGGCGGCAGTATTGGCGCAAATGCCCGAGTGTCGCCATCTTTGCACCACCGGCGGTAAGGCAACCGAAGTTTTGTTGGAGATTCAAGGCAGCGGCATGAAAATGCCGAAAACCGGCGAAACAGTGCCGTTTCCCTATGCTGGACGTGAGTTGACCCTGACGCGCCTGCCTTCGACTTCGCGCGCCTATCCTTTGAGTTTGGCGAAAAAAGCGGCGGCGTATCGGGCTTTTTTCGAAACGGCTGGATTGACTGTTTTTCAGGAGTAGGGCGATGGACCGTTATGAAATCTCTTTAATGACGTTTATGGCGTTGTGGTGGCTTTTTAATGTCGTCTCAGTGTGGTTGAAGGCTAAACAATGGCATATCAAGATATTGTTGGGCGGAACGCTTTTGTATGTGATACAAATATCTACAGTCATTATGTCTGTTAACGGCCTTAATTGGATATTTTTGAACACAAGTACCATAAATACCGATTCGTTGATTATTGCTTTGCTTGCGCTTAACTTTCTGGGTTGTTGGTTGCTGGCACTGTGGCTGGGAATGTTGGCACTAAAAATATGCCTGAGAAACAAAAACGAAGAAAAATATATTGCACCGCCGTTGGGTGCGGCATTGCTTGCAACATCGAGCAGTACGCTGTTGTTCCTATTTTGTCTGCTGATATTATTATTCAATTAGTTGCCGACAAGATGAATGGAAAACGGCTATAATTGCTGACAATTTTTACTTTCAGACGACCCTTTACTGAATCAGGCCGTCTGAAACCAGAAAACGAACAAGGAAAAATCCCATGAAAAATTATCACGCTCCCGACGAGAAAGGCTTTTTCGGCGAACACGGCGGTCTGTATGTTTCCGAAACCCTGATTCCTGCTTTGCAAGAATTGGCAGAAGCCTATAAAGCGGCGAAAGAAGATCCTTCATTTTGGGAAGAGTTCCGCCATGATTTGAAACACTATGTCGGCCGTCCCAGCCCTGTTTACCATGCCGCGCGATTGTCCGAGCATTTGGGCGGCGCACAAATTTGGCTGAAGCGTGAAGATTTGAACCACACCGGCGCGCACAAAGTCAACAACACCATCGGTCAGGCATTGCTTGCCCGCCGCATGGGCAAAAAACGCGTGATTGCTGAGACCGGCGCGGGTCAGCACGGCGTGGCCTCCGCCACTGTTGCCGCACGCTTCGGCATGACTTGCGACGTGTACATGGGCGCAGACGATATCCAACGTCAAATGCCCAACGTGTTCCGCATGAAATTATTGGGTGCGAACGTGGTCAGCGTCGACAGCGGCAGCCGCACGCTGAAAGACGCGATGAACGAAGCCATGCGCGAATGGGTGGCCCGCGTGGACGATACGTTCTACATCATCGGCACTGCCGCAGGCCCTGCGCCGTATCCCGAAATGGTACGCGATTTCCAATGCGTGATCGGCAATGAAGCCAAAGAACAAATGTTGGAAGCCATCGGCCGCCAACCTGATGTTGCCGTTGCCTGCGTGGGTGGCGGCTCGAACGCCATCGGTTTGTTCCATCCCTATATCGAAGAAGAAAACGTACGTTTGATCGGCGTAGAAGCCGGCGGTTTGGGCGTGGATACCCCCGACCACGCCGCACCGATTACCAGCAAAGCCCCTATCGGCGTACTGCACGGTTTCCGCAGCTATTTGATGCAGGACGAAAACGGCCAAGTCCTGGGTACGCACTCTGTTTCCGCAGGCTTGGACTACCCAGGCATCGGCCCGGAACACAGCCATTTGAACGACATCAACCGCGTGGAATACACCGTTGCCAAAGACGACGAAGCACTCGAAGCCTTTGATTTGCTCTGCCGTTTCGAGGGCATTATTCCTGCGCTGGAATCTAGCCACGCCGTAGCTTGGGCGGTGAAAAACGCGCCGAAAATGAGCAAAGACCAAGTGATTTTGGTCAACCTCTCTGGCCGCGGCGACAAAGACATCAATACCGTGGCAAAACTTAAAGGCATTGAGTTGTAAGCCTGATTGATTGAGCAGTAAAGGCCGTCTGAAAAAGCTGGATTTCAGTCTTTCAGACGGCCTTTGTTTCCGTGATGGTTGGCGCAAGCTTAAAACCGATTATCCAAGTTATCCATTTATTGTGATTATGAAACATTTGGCAATCCATCTAAAACTATTGGGCATGGCGGCGTTTTGGGGCGCATCTTGGCCGATGGGGCGGATGTTGGGACAGGCGCTGCCGCCTTTAACGGGCGGTATGCTGCGCTTTTTGACGGCGGCAATCTTGCTTTTGGGCTGGCTGTTTGCACGGTATCGGTTGCGTACTTTGGCGGTTTTGTCGCGCAAACAATGGCTTGGATTGGCGCTGGCGGCGACATTCGGCGTATTTGGTTTTACCGTATTGTCTATGCTGGGTTTGCAGAGGATTCCTGCTTCGAGGGCGACGGTGTTGGTTACGTTTAATCCTGTGTTGACGATGTTTTTTGCGGCTTTGCTGTTTGGAGAAAAACTCAACGGCAAGATTGTGTCGGGTATGCTGTTAGCTGTGGCAGGCTCGATATGGGCGGTCACGCATGGCGAGATTGCGGCGTTTTTGTCGGGCGGCGGCCTAGGGTGGGGCGAAGTGCTGGTGTTTTTCAGCCTTTGCTGCTTGGTCACTTATACGATGATAGGCCGGGCGGTGTTGCAGGGGATTGACGCGCTGACGGTTACCGTGGCCACCGCTTGGCTGGGTGCAATGATGTTGCTGCCGCCGGCGCTGATTTCAGACGGCCTGCCGTTTGGTATGCTTGCCGAAATGGACGGCAGGGGCTGGTTTGCTTTGATTGGCTTGTCTGTCGGTGCAACGGTCTTGAGCTATGCGTGGTATTTTGAAGGCGTGAAGACTTTGGGCGCAGGCAGCGCGGCGGCGTACATCACTTTGGTGCCGGTATTCGGCATTTTGTGTTCCGCTTGGTTTTTGGGCGAGGCATTGCATGTTTCCTTGGTTGCCGGCTGTTTGGCGGCGGTGGGCGGATTGGCGTTGATGCAGTACGGAAGACGTGCCGTCTGAAATAGAAAATATGTTATATAATAATGAAACTGATCAAATCATTGTTTTTAACATGTCCGAACATTCCTCCCTGCTCGATTTCGACCGCACCCATCTGCTCCATCCTTATACATCTATGACCGACCCGTTGCCTGTTTATCCGGTGCGCCGAGCGGAGGGCGTGCATATCGAATTGGCGGACGGTACGCGGCTGATTGACGGGATGTCGTCTTGGTGGTGTGCGATACACGGCTATAATCATCCTGTTTTGAATCAGGCGGTTGAGGCGCAGATTAAACAGATGTCGCATGTGATGTTCGGCGGTTTGACGCATGAGCCGGCGGTGGAACTGGGCAAATTATTGGTCGGGATTTTGCCGCAGGGGCTGGACCGTATTTTTTATGCGGATTCGGGTTCGGTTTCGGTAGAAGTCGCGCTGAAGATGGCGGTACAATACCAGCAGGCGCGGGGTTTGACCGCGAAGCAGAATATCACGACGGTGCGGCGCGGGTATCACGGCGATACTTGGAACGCGATGTCCGTCTGCGATCCGGAAACGGGGATGCACCATATTTTCGGCAGCGCTCTGCCGCAGCGTTATTTTGTCGATAATCCGCAAAGCCGTTTCGACGATGAATGGGACGGGGCGGATTTGCAGCCTGTCCGCGCCTTGTTTGAAGCGCATCATGCGGACATTGCCGCCTTTATTTTGGAACCGGTCGTGCAGGGCGCGGGCGGTATGTATTTTTATCATCCGCAGTATCTTAGCGGATTGCGCGATTTGTGTGACGAATTTGATATCGTGTTGATTTTTGACGAAATCGCAACCGGATTCGGGCGCACGGGCAAGATGTTTGCCTGCGAACACGCGGAGGTCGTACCGGATATTATGTGTATCGGCAAGGGCTTGAGCGGCGGCTATATGACGCTGGCGGCGGCGATTACTTCGCAAAAAGTCACCGAAACGATTTCGCGCGGCGAAGCGGGTGTTTTTATGCACGGCCCGACGTTTATGGCGAACCCGCTGGCGTGTGCCGTTGCCTGCGCTTCGGTCAAGTTGCTTTTGTCCCAAGATTGGCAGGCAAATATCCGTCGCATTGAAAGCATCTTAAAAGGCCGTCTGAACGCTGCATGGGACATTCGAGGCGTGAAAGACGTACGTGTCTTGGGTGCCATCGGCGTGATCGAGCTGGAAAAAGGCGTGGATATGGCGCGTTTTCAAGCGGATTGCGTGGTGCAGGGAATTTGGGTGCGCCCATTCGGCAGGCTGGTGTACCTCATGCCGCCTTACATCATTTCAGACGGCCTCTTGACCGAACTTGCCGACAAAACCGTACAAATCTTGAAGGAACACAGCAAATGAAAGGCGTTTACTTCGTCAGCGGCATAGACACGGACATCGGCAAAACCGTCGCCACCGGCATGTTGGCAAAACAATTGTTGCAGCAGGGCAAGAGCGTGATCACGCAAAAGCCCGTGCAAACCGGTTGCCAAAACATCGCCGACGACATCGCCGTCCACCGCAACATCATGGGCATACCCATGCAGGAAGCCGACAAACAGCGGCTGACCATGCCCGAAATCTTCAGCTATCCCGCCTCGCCCCACCTCGCCGCCCGTCTGGACGGCAGGACTTTGGACTTGAACAAAATCCGTGCCGCCACGGAGCAACTGGCGGCACAATACGAAATCGTATTGGTCGAAGGCGCAGGCGGATTGATGGTTCCGCTGACGGAAAACCTGTTAACCATTGATTATATTCAGCAACAGGCTTATCCCGTCATTCTCGTTACCAGCGGGCGGCTCGGCAGCATCAACCATACCCTGCTTAGCTTCGCCGCGCTCAAACAATACGGTATCCGGTTACACAGCCTGATTTTCAACCATATCCACGACAGCAAAGATGAAACCGTTGCCGGCGACACCTTGGAATATCTTAAAGGCCGTCTGAAAGATGAATTTCCTGAAGCCCAATGGCAGGAGTTGGCCAAAACAGAGGTGCCAGATGGAGCTTGATATACCGAGTGGCACGCTTTGCTCATATGCAGAAGCTTCAAGTCTTCTGCCGTCTAAGGTCGGACATTTGCTGACCGTTTCTTCGCTAACCGCTGCGTTGCGCGCTTCAGGTAAGGATTTTTCAGTCGAGCCGGTGTATTTGGGTTTGACGAAGGAGGAGGAAAACGGAGAAGAAATCTTTGTGCGCGATGTTTTGCTCAAACTGGACGGCGAAACAGTGATACAAGCCAGAAGCGCGTGCCGGCCGGATAGCCGTCTATGGACTAAATTATTGGATTGCGGAACGCAGCCTTTGGGCGAGCGTCTGTTTGACGGTACATTGCCATTGAAACGTTCGGATTTTGAGTTTCTTCGTTTTGAAGATGCCGATCATCCGTCTTTCAGACGGCCTGTTACCGCGCGCCGTTCGTATTTCGATTGGAACGGCGAAATATTGGAATTAACAGAATATTTCTTATTGAAATTAATAGATTTATACCGATAAGGCCGTCTGAAAAGAAAACCGATTGCCGATGTTTGTCATAATTCTGTTATAATACAACAAATTAAATCGTTAAGATTCGTTTGATTTCAGACGGCAATAAATTATAATAAGAGCTAAGGCTCTAAAATGCCTTTCCTTCAGCATCAATACATATACAACGACACATTACACCAATGAACATACGGCGCTTTTTCCTACAATTTTTACCGCGTTACGCTGTCGGACGGATGGTGATATACGCCAAACTGATGCGCATCGACAAACCCATCGGCACCCTGCTTTTGCTGTGGCCGACTTATTGGGCATTGTGGATTGCGTCTAAAGGCGTTCCCGATGCGGATATTTTTATTGCCTTTACTGCAGGCACGTTTTTAATGCGCAGCGCAGGCTGCGTCGTGAACGACTTTGCCGATCGCAATTTTGACGGCGCAGTAGAGCGCACCAAAAACCGCCCGTTTGCCAAAGGTTTGGTTTCCAAAACCGAAGCGCTGCTTTTGACCGTCATGTTGTGTCTGATGGCGGCCTTGTGTCTGGTGCCGCTCAACCGCTTTACCTGGCTGATGAGCCTTCCGGCCTTGTTTCTGGCCGTCACATATCCCTTTACCAAACGCTTTTTCCCGTTGCCGCAGTTTTATTTGGGACTGGCATTTTCGTTCGGTATCCCCATGGCCTTTGCCGCCGTGCAAGGCCGAGTGCCTCCCGAAGCGTGGCTGATGTTTACCGCCAATGCCTTATGGACGCTGGCTTACGACACGATTTATGCCATGGCGGACAAAGAAGACGATTTGAAAATCGGCATTAAAACTTCGGCAATCACATTTGGCCATCACGACATTAGCGCAGCCATGCTTTGCCATTTTTGGTTTACCGTATTGATGGCGGTGTTGGGTATCAAAATCGGCGCAACTTGGCCGTATTGGCTGGTATTGCCGATAACTGCGTATTGGCAGTGCCAACAATATGCCGCCATCCGTACGCGCGACCGTCAGTTGTGCTTCCAAACGTTTTTGGCCAACAACCGCATCGGCTTGGCGTGGTTTTGCGGATTGGTCTGCCATTATTTCTGGTTGTTTTTGGTGTCCAAACTGTTTTAAAAAACGAGGTTGGGGCCGTCTGAAAAGAAAGGGAAAAGGAGTATGCCGGACATACTCCTTTTTATTTAAACCGTGATTTAGCCAATGATGGAATTTTTACTTTAAATCAATCATAATCAAATGGTTGGATTATTTTCGGCTCGTTAAAAAATATCAAAAACAACATGGAAAATGTTAGCGGGACGAGTGTAAATTACGCCTTCAGGATTGAGATTTGCACCGACAATCGGTACAATCCCATTGTTTTGCGACATTTAAAAGAGATACATATGAGCCTGATCGGCGAAATTTTACCTTTGTCCCATATCGTTTTGGATTTGGAAGTCAGCAGCAAAAAGCGTCTGTTTGAAGAGGCCGCACAGCTGCTGGAGAATGAAGCAGAATTACCGAATGCCAACGTGTTCGACTGCCTGTTTGCCCGTGAAAAACTCGGTTCGACCGGTTTGGGGCAGGGGGTGGCGATTCCCCACGGCCGTCACGCATGCGTGAAAAAAGCCACCGGTGCGTTTATCCGTACCAAAGAGCCGGTCGCCTTTGATGCGCCCGACGGCAAACCCGTTTCCCTGATTTTCATCCTGCTTGTGCCTGAAAACGCTACCGGCGAACATTTGGAAGTCTTGTCCAAACTGGCCGGCAGATTCTCTCAAAAAGCCGTCCGTGAAGCATTGATGGCCGCGACTTCTGCCGAAGAAGTACGCACACTCCTGACCGAAGAGTAATTCATGCCCAGCATATCCGTCCGCCGCCTGTTTTCCGACAATCAGCACAAACTCGAACTTGCTTGGGCTGCCGGCAATTCCGGCGCGGACAACCGTATCGGTGTCGAAGCCGATAAACCCGTCTTGGCCTTGGTCGGCCACTTAAACTTTATCCATCCCAACCAAATTCAAGTTGTCGGCGTAGCCGAAGCCGAATATTTACGCCGTCTGGAATCGGGCGAACTCAACTATGATTTCGGCGAGCTTTTCGACATCCCCATGTCTTTGGTCATCGTCGCCAACGGTTTGCCGGTTTCGCCCAAATTGCGTGATTATTGCCATACCAACAGTATCCCCTTACTGACTTCCAAACAGGAAAGCCCGCACTTGATGGACGTTTTGCGGATTTATCTGCAACGCACATTGGCGACTTCCACCATCAAGCACGGCGTATTTTTGGATGTATTTGAAGTGGGCGTACTCATTACCGGACAATCCGGCTTGGGTAAGAGCGAATTGGCATTGGAGCTGATTTCGCGCGGCCACAGCCTGATTGCCGATGATGCGGTCGAACTCTTCCGCACCGGCCCGGAAATGCTGGAAGGCCGTTGCCCGCCTATGCTGCGTGATTTCCTCGAAGTACGCGGTTTGGGCATACTCAATATCCGCCATATTTTTGGCGAAACCTCCATCCGTCCGAAAAAAATCCTCCAGCTGATTATTAATTTGGTTCCGGCTGACGACGGATACATGAAACAACTCGATCGATTGAGCATCCGTACCGAAACAGAATCTATCCTCAACGTCAGTGTCCGTTCCGTTACCCTGCCTGTTGCAATCGGTCGAAACTTAGCAGTATTGGTTGAAGCTGCGGTGCGCAATTACATCCTTCAATTGCGCGGCAAAGACAGCACCAAAGAATTCCTCGAACGCCATCAAACACAACTCAAAGAAAACGAACAAAACCATGAAAATCGTCCTGATTAGCGGCTTATCC
The DNA here is from genome assembly GCF_051956675.1 of Neisseria sp. P0022.S009. NCBI lineage: Bacteria > Pseudomonadati > Pseudomonadota > Betaproteobacteria > Neisseriales > Neisseriaceae > Neisseria > Neisseria sp. P0022.S009. The sequence goes on along the minus strand of NZ_JBQCXE010000002.1, from coordinate 347,751 downwards.
GGCTCAGGAAAATCCGTAGCCCTCAAACAGCTTGAAGATTTGGGCTATTACTGTGTCGATAATCTTCCCTTGGAAATGCTTCCGTCGTTGGTTTCACTCCACATCGAACGTGCCGATGAAACCAAACTCGGTGTCAGCGTTGACATCCGTTCTGGTATCAATATTCAGGAAGCGCAAGAGCAAATCCAATATTTGCGGCATGAAGGGCATCAAGTCGAAGTCCTCTTTATTGAAGCAGAAGAGGGCGTGTTGGTACGCCGCTTCTCGGAAACCCGCCGCGGCCATCCTTTGTCCGGCCATAATCTGACCTTGTTGGAAAGCCTGCAAAAAGAACGCGAATGGCTCTTTCCGCTCAAAGACATTGCATATTGCATCGATACGTCCAAAATGAACGCGCAGCAGCTGCGTTATGCCGTTCAACAATGGCTCAACATTGAACGCATCGGTTTGCTGGTTATTCTTGAATCCTTTGGTTTCAAATACGGCGTTCCCAATAATGCCGACTTTATGTTTGACATGCGCAGCCTGCCCAATCCGTATTACGATCCGGAATTGCGCCCTTTTACCGGTATGGACAAACCCATTCAAGATTATTTGGACCAGCAGCCTTTGGTTCAAGAAATGGTTGATGATATTGAGCATTTCTTAAACCGCTGGCTGCCGCGCCTGCAGCAAGAGAGCCGCAGTTATGTGACGATTGCCATCGGTTGTACCGGCGGTCAGCACCGCTCCGTTTATGTTATAGAAAAACTGGCCGAACGCCTCAAAGGCTGTTATGAACTCCTTGTCCGCCACCGTCAGGCACAAAGCTTGGCAGGACGTTAACTTGCCGTTTCAGACGGCCTCAAAGGAAGAAACCATGAAAAAAATCAGTCTGACCGCATTATCCCTGCTTATCTTGACCGCCTGCGCGACAGAGCCTGTTACTGCTTACCGTTGGCACCGTACCGGCGCGAGTGAAGCTGAAGTTTCCCGCCAAATCAATACCTGCAAATCGCAAGTCCAAAATGGAAATACATCCAAAACGTTTGAGCAATGTATGGATGAAGCTGGGTATTACAGCTACGAGCATGGCAATCTCTAAATCCTGATTGACCGATTATCCCAATATCGAGGCCGTCTGAAAAACAATGATTGTTCAGACGGCCTCAGATACGAATAGAAAGAGCAAAAAGACATGGCTATCCAATGGTTTCCCGGCCACATGAACAAGGCAAAAAAAGCCATTGCCGAACGTATTAAAAGCGTTGATATGGTGATTGAGATGTTGGACGCGCGTATGCCTGCTTCCAGCGAAAACCCCTTGCTTGCCCAGTTGTCCAAAGGCAAGCCCAAACTCAAAATCTTAAACAAGCAAGACCTTGCCGATCCCGAGCGCACCAAAGTTTGGCTCGAACACTACAACAGCCGCCAAGATACCCGCGCCATTGCGCTGGATTCTTCCGAAACCGGCACACATGGCAAAATCACCCAAGCCTGCCGCGCCATGATTCCGCATCGCCAAGGTATCGAGAAGCCGTTGCGTGTCCTGATTTGCGGTATTCCCAACGTCGGCAAATCCACCTTGATTAACGGCATGATCGGCAAAAAATCTGCCAAAACCGGTAACGAACCCGGTATTACCAAAGCCGAACAGCGCCTTTTCCTTGCCGACGATTTCTGGCTTTACGATACCCCCGGTATGTTGTGGCCGAAAATTATTGTTGAAGAAGGCGGATACAACCTTGCGGCCGGCGGTGCAGTCGGACGCAACGCGCTGGACGAAGAAGAGGTGGCGCTTGAGCTTTTGGATTACCTCCGCCGCCATTATCTGGCCCTGTTGCAAGAGCGCTATCAAGCCGACAAAGATCCAAGCAGCCATTGGGACGATACTTCTTGGCTGGAGTGGATTGCCAAGAAGCGCGGAGCGGTTTTGAGCGGCGGACGGGTCAACTATCAAAAGGCCGCTGAAAATATCCTGACCGATTTCCGAGAAGGCAAAATCGGCAGAATCACGCTGGAAACGCCAAACCAATGGGAGGCTTGGCTGAAAAAAGCCAGACAGAAAGAAGCCGAACTTAAAGCCATTCGCGAAGCCAGAAAGGCGGAACGAAAAGGGCAGCAGCCTTCAGCCGATTAATACAAAAGGCCGTCTGAAATCTATTTTCAGACGGCCTTTTGTTGGGATAGACAATTACAGGGCGGTACGGCTGAAGCTGTCCAGAGCTTTATCGGTTTGGATTTGGTTGAACTGCATGGTGGTTTTGTCGCCTTGCTTTTCGTCCAATTCGATTTTACGTACCAGCGTATCGCCGTTGATTTCGATACGATTGAAGATTTGGCGGGTAATGGCGGTTTTCGGAGTCAGGGTCAACGTCCATTTTTTTTCGTTGCCGTTTAATTTCAAATCAAATTGTTTTTCCAAGCCTTGGGTATTGCCGCCCAAAAGGTCGAGGAAGAGTTTGATTTGGCGGCTTTGGCCGTTAAGCTTGCTGGCATTTGGGTTGACCCATTGGCTGCCGTTCCATTGCATGATGCCGTCTGAACGCACGCGCAGGGTGGTTTCAAATGGTTTTTGCATTTTCCAGAGCAGGCCTTTTTGTGGGACAAGGGTAAAGCTGCCGCTGGTGGTCATGGGTTTGCTGAGGGATTTGAGCTGGCGTTGTTGGACAAAATTGCCTTGCACGTTTTGCGGTTTTTGCAGGGTTTGTGCCAATTCGGCAGGGGAAAATGCCCACAAGGACGGAGCGCTGATGAGGAGAGTAAGAGAAAGAATGGTTTTTTTCATTGTGTTTCCTATAAGGTCTGAGGCCGTCTGAAAGTTCAGACGGCCTTTTATTGCTTTAATTATAAGGCTGACAATGCCTGATTAAAGGTTGCGCTCGGACGCATCGCTTGCGCGGCTTTTTCAGGATTGGCTGCGTAGTAGCCGCCGATATCGACTGCTTTGCCTTGTACGGCAGAGAGTTCTTCAACGATTTTGGCTTCGTCGGCAGTCAAAGCGGCTGCCAACGGCGCAAATACGGCTTTCAGTTCGGCATCTTTGTCTTGCGCCGCCAATTCTTGCGCCCAGTAGAGGGTGAGGTAGAAATGGCTGCCGCGATTGTCGAGTTCGCCTGCTTTACGTTTGGGCGATTTGTCGTTCAACAGCAGTTTTTCGGTGGCGGCATCCAGCGTGTCGGCGAGGACTTGGGCTTTGGTATTGCCGGTTTTTTGCGCCAGATGTTCAAACGATACGGCAAGCGCGAGGAATTCGCCCAAAGAGTCCCAACGCAAGTGGTTTTCTTCGAGGAATTGTTGGACGTGTTTCGGTGCGGAGCCGCCCGCGCCGGTTTCAAACATACCGCCGCCGTTCATCAATGGAACGATGGACAGCATTTTCGCACTAGTGCCGAGTTCCAAAATCGGGAACAAGTCGGTCAGGTAGTCGCGCAGGACGTTGCCGGTTACGGAAATGGTGTCTTCGCCGTTTTTCAGACGGCCCAAGCTGAATTTAGCGGCTTCTTCAGGCGCGAGGACGCGGATGTCGAGGCCGTCGGTATCCAGTTCGGCAAGGTAGGTTTTAACCTTGGCGAGCAGGCTCTTGTCGTGCGGACGGTTTTCGTCGAGCCAGAACACGGCTGGTGTATTGCTCAGGCGGGCGCGGTTGACGGCGAGTTGTACCCAGTCTTTAACCGGCGCGTCTTTGGTTTGGCACATACGCCAGATGTCACCGGCTTCAACGTCGTGTTGCATCAGGACATTGCCTGCTGCATCGATGACTTGAACCTGACCGTCGGCTTCGATTTCGAAGGTTTTGTTGTGTGAACCGTATTCTTCGGCTGCCTGCGCCATCAGACCGACATTGGGCACCGTACCCATGGTTGTCGGATCGAACGCGCCGTGTTCGCGGCAGAAGTCGATGGTTGCTTGGTAAACACCGGCATAGCTGCTGTCCGGAATGACGGCTTTGGTATCTTGCGCTTTGCCGTCTTTGTCCCACATGCGACCGGAGTTACGAATCATCGCAGGCATAGAAGCATCGACGATGACATCGCTAGGAACGTGCAGGTTGGTGATGCCTTTGTCGGAATCGACCATCGCCAAATCAGGGTTGGCGGCGTAAACGGCGGCGATTTCAGCTTCAACGGCAGCGCGGGTGTCCGCATCCAGTTTGTCAAGATTGGCAAGCAGGTTGCCGAAGCCGTTGTTGACGTTGACACCTGCGGCAGCCAGTTTGTCGCCGAATTTTTCAAATACAGGCGCGAAGAATACTTTGACGGCGTGTCCGAAGATAATCGGGTCGGACACTTTCATCATGGTGGCTTTCATGTGCAGCGAGAACAAAACGCCTTTTGCTTTCGCGTCTTTCACTTGTTCGGCAAGGAAGGCGAGCAGGGCTTTTTTGCTCATCACGGTCGCGTCGATGATTTCGCCGGCTTTCAGGGCAACAGGCTCGCGCAGCTCTTTTTTGTTGCCTTGTTTGTCGGTAAACACGATGGATACGGAAGTCGCATCGGGTACGGTAACGGATTGTTCGTTATGGAAAAAGTCGCCGCTTTGCATGGTGGCAACGTGGGTTTTGGAGTCTTTCGTCCATGCGCCCATGCTGTGCGGATGTTTTTTCGCAAAGTTTTTCACTGCTTTAGGCGCTCGGCGGTCGGAGTTGCCTTCGCGCAGGACAGGGTTTACCGCGCTGCCTTTGATGCGGTCGTAGCGTTCGCGTACGGCTTTTTCTTCATCGGTTTGCGGGTCGGCAGGATAGTCGGGAACGGCAAAGCCTTTAGACTGCAATTCTTTAATTGCGGCAGTCAGTTGCGGTACGGATGCGCTGATGTTCGGCAGTTTGATCACGTTGGCATCGGGCTGTTTCACCAGTTCGCCCAACTCGGCAAGCGCATCGGGTACGCGCTGCGCTTCAGTCAGGTATTCGGGGAACGCCGCCAAAATACGGCCGGAGAGAGAAATGTCGCTGGTTTTGACATCAATATCGGCGTGGCGGGTAAACGCCTGCACAATCGGCAACAGGGATTGGGTGGCCAATGCAGGAGCTTCGTCGGTGTAGGTATAGATAATGGTGGATTTAGTCATGGGTTCATTCTCTATGTAGGTTAAGTTTTTCTTTTCGGGCACATCGCGAGATGAAATGTGCTAAGCCTATTATGGCATATTTCGGCGGATTTGGTTGTTGTTTTGATGTTATTGTTTTTTAAGTTGCGGAAAAGAAAAAGGCCGTCTGAAAAGACAGCCTAAATATAAGGACTTATCCGATAATCAAAACGGCATTGCTGCCGCCGAAGGCAAAAGACGAGCTGGCGGCAATGCGTTTTTCAGACGGCCAGCGGCTGTTGCCGTCGGTCAAAGCGATGTTGGGCAGCTCGGAATCGGGTACGTTGTCCCATTGTTGGGGCGGCAGTTTGCCTTCCGGATTGTATTGGCGGTTGACCATCAACCAGGCAAACGCGGCTTCGATCGCACCGGCTGCACCCAAAGTATGACCGGTGGACGGTTTGGTTGAGGTGCAAAGGGTGCGGCTGCCAAATACTTCGGCAACGGCCCGGCTTTCCATGCTGTCGTTGTGTTGCGTGCCGGTGCCGTGCAGATTGATCCAGCCGATGTCTTCCGCTTTCAAACCGGCTTTATCCAAAGCAGCCTGAAAGGATTGGGCCGCCCCCAAACCATCAGGGCGGGGAGAAGACATATGGTAGGCATCGCTGCTTGCACCGTAGCCCAGCAACTGCATTTCGCCGTCAAAATCGGCATCGCGCGTCATTACGAAAAATGCGGCCGCTTCGCCGATATTGATGCCGTTGCGGTTGGCGGAAAAAGGCTTGGCAATGCCGTCTGAAAGCACTTCCAAAGAGGCAAAACCATTGATCGTCAGCGGAGAAAGCGTATCTGCGCCGCCGCAAATCACAGCATCACACAATCCGGCACGAAGCAGCCGGGCTGCGCTGATGAGGGCGCGTGCACCGGAAGTGCAGGCGGTGGAAACGGTATAGCGCAAGCCGTCCAGACCGTAAACTTGGGCGATAAATTCGGAGGGCGAAGCCATGGTGTGTTGCAGCTGCTTGAACGGAACATCCGTCCATCCACCGCCTTGGACAATGTGTTGGAACAAAGGGATATTTTCGTCTGCGCCACTGGTGGACGTACCGGTAACGACAGCGACCCTTTCTTTGCCGTAACGGGCAATGGCCGTCTGAATCAGTCCGTCTATTTGCGAAAGCGCGTGCAGGATAAGCTGGTTGTTGCGGCTGCGATGCGCTTCGGGAATGCTGTCGGGCAGAGGCATCAGGGTTTCTTTGACTGCACCGAAAGCATGCGTTTTGCCTTTGACCCATTGGTCTGAAAAAGTCAGGGGCGTGTTTTCAGACGGCGTGAGCAAGGCATCGGCATGAACTTGCAAGCCGCTGCCCAATGCGCTGGTCAGTGCCGGACGGCTGAGATAAACAGGAGTATTCATGAATTAGTCTTCTGCAATCGGGCTGACCGTCCAGAAAGTTTGGTCGGGGAAGCCGATGAGGAATTGTTCGGAATGGTGGGCGACACACCACAAATCACGCTCGCGGTAGCTGAACACCGCGCCTTTGCCGTCAGGGCAGAAGCCTTGATGGGTGGCATTTTGTTGGCGGGCTTCAGGGTAAAGCGTGGCGGCGTGTTCGGCGGCCAAAAGCGGTAATAAGGCGGCAAACAGTCGGCGCGAAGTGGCATTGGGCATCACAAAGCCGTCGTTTTTCCAGCCTTTGGTGCTGACCGATTGACGTGATACCGGCGCGCCCAGTGCATCGGTTTGGACAAAGCGGATGCCGTCTGAATGAGGCTCGACTGCCAAGAGATTGGTTTGAACGGTTTGCCCCGCCGCATTTGTCTGCTCAAGTTTGAACCATTGGCCTTCTTTGGAAAGCGGCGGCAGCGTTTGCGGATGAGGGAGCGAGGTTGCGCATGCAGAAAGCAGCAGTGTGGCAAGCAAAGGGATAAATCGCATAAGGTTTTATCTATCGGTCAAAATATTTAATGATGAGGGTAGATTTTCAGACGGCCTGTTCTGTTTTCAGGCGAGGCCGTCTGAAAGGCATTCGTCCTTATTCTACCTTCAAATCGCCCACCAATGCGGCAAGTGTGGACAAGCGTTGCTCGGATTTTTCCACGAATGGATTGTTCGTGTCCCAAGCGTAGCCTGCCAAAATAGACGAAATCATGCGGCTGATTTCAGGACTGCGGTTGGGCGCGTAGATGGCATTTTGGAAGCGGAAATCGTACCAACCGTTTACATAAGTGCGGAATGCGTTCACGCCGATCATCAGTTGGTCGGCAAATTCGGTTTGCCAATCGACGGCTTCGCCTTTGAGTTGTTTGGCCAACAAGTCGGCAGCCAGTTTGGCAGAGTGCAGGGCAATGGTTACGCCGGAGGAGAAGACGGGGTCGAGGAATTCGGCGGCGTTGCCCAAAAGGGCGAAATGTTTGCCGTATAAGGTTTTCACGTTGGCAGAGTAGCCTTGGATGGAGCGGAACGGGAAGTCGTTTTCCCAAACGGCTTTATCCAAGATTTCCGCCAGCATCGGGCATTCGTACACAAATTTTTTCAACACGGCTTCTGATTCGCCGGCCAGCTTGTCGGGCGTACCGACAACGCCGATGGAGCAGCGGTTGTCGCCGAAAGGAATCAGCCAAATCCAGACATCGCGATGTTCCGGATGCGTGTTGATCAGGATTTTGTTGCGGTCGAATTTCGGGCTGGTGATGTTGTCGTCGATATGCGTGAAGTGGGCTTGGCGAGGAGGCAGCTCGGACGGGCTTTCCAAGTCCAAAAGGCGGGGTAGGACGCGGCCGTAACCGCTGGCATCCAAAACGAATTTAGCGGTCAATTCATAGTTTTCGCCTGTATCGGTCTCAACGCTCAAACGTGCCACATCGCCGCTGTTGTCAAACGCGGTTACGCCGTGTCCGAAGCGGACATCGACGCCTTGTTTTGCCGCTTCATCAATCAGGATTTTGTCGAAGATGCCGCGGCGCACTTGATAAATGGTGCCGGGGCCGTCTGAAAATTTTTCAGTAAAGTTGAAATCTGTGTAACGGCTGCCCCATGAAAACGCAGCGCCGTCTTTAAATTGAAAGCTGGGTTCGGCATGCACTGCGTCGGCAAAACCGGCTTCTTCCAACATTTCCATGCAATGCGGCAACAGGCTTTCGCCGATGACAAAGCGTGGGAAATGTTGTTTTTCCAATACGCAAACTTTAAAGCCTTGTTTGTTCAGCAAAGCGGAAGCAACCGAACCTGAAGGACCTGCGCCGATAACGGCAACGTCAAATTCTACGGACATTTTAAAATACCTTTGATTTTAATGATAAATAATGTTTAAACCAGCGTCTGAAGTTTTTCAGACGACCTCTTACAACGTGACGATAGAAGTTGAAACAAAATATCGCCTTAATTTAATCGTCTTCATCTTATGTCTAATTTTTCAATAATGTGCCTGCCAGCCAAATATTGAATGCCACGCCGATGGTAACCGTCATGCCGAACGCGGCAACGGCGGGCGTGCTGCTGATGGCGAGCAGGGCAAAGGAAATGGCAGTTGTCGCGGCGGCAAGCAGCATACCGCCTAATTTTGTCGGCGCGCTGTGATGTGCGGTGGCGGCATAGACGGCATAGTCCACACCGATGGCGGACACTAAAAGCAGGCCGAACATGGCAAACAGGCTGACGGGAATACCGGCCAAACCGAGTACGGCAACGGTGCAGATGGCGGCGGCCAGCGGCACGGCAAGGATTTTGCTGCCGCGTTTGAAACCGAACATTTTCCACAAAAGCAGCCATGCCAAGGCATAGGAAGCCAGTTTCAACCATGCGGCCTGATTGCGCGTGTGGTGGAAAAGCTCGTTTAAGTGGGCGCGTTTGTCTGCCCAATGTATGCCGGAGACGTGTTGCACTGCGGCGCGTACGGCGGCTTCATCGGCCATGCCGTTCAAACGCACGACGGCAGCAAAACGGCCTGGTTCCACTTCGCCCAAATACAAGGAACGCCAAGCTTCTGCCAAATCGGTATTCAGGCCGTCTGAAAGCGACAATGGTTGCGTATCGGCGGCTTGCAGCAGGGCATCGCGCACAGTTTTGCGCGGAATACCGATTTCTGTGAGCGGTTTCCAGCTATCAGGCAACTTGGTCAATTCGCGCAGGCGATTTTGCAGTTTTTGCTGTTCCGTTGTCGCCAGGATGAATTGGTCTGGCGATTGGATGCCGGAAAGTTTGCCTTGCGCGATTAAGGGCTGCAGGGCGTGGCCGAGTTCGGCGGTTTTCTTCAACAGGGCATCTTCGCTTTGTGCTTCGGCCACCAAATATTTGCCGCCAAAATCCGTACCGCTCAACCGGCCGATTTGTTGTACTTCTGTCAACATCGCGGTCGGCATATTGACCCATTGACGGATGTCGTCACGCCAGTCGCTGCGCCACAATCCGACTGCCAGCAAAATTCCGCCCACGATTAACCAGCCGCGTTTGTGCAGGCGGTTTTTCAGACGGCCTGACAAGGAATAGAGCTTTTCGGTTAATGCGGCAAAAGGCACGGTTTTGGCACGATAGCGGCGAAACAGCGGCGGCAGCCATAAAACGGTGGCACCAAACGCGCCAAATAAGGCAAAGCCTGAAAATACGGCGGTTTGGCGCAGTACAGGCAAAGGGGTGAACCACAGCAGCGCGTAGCCCAAGACGGTAATCGTCAGGCTGACGGCAAAGCTCGGCAAGACATGTTTTATTGCCGATTCGGCCTGCCAAACGGTCTTTTCAGACGGCCCGAATACCGACGGCGCAAGCCAGTGCAACGGGAAATCCACCAACATGCCCACCAAGCTGGTGCCGATGACGATGGTCAGGATATGCACTTCGACGAAGGTTAATAACGCAACCGCCAGTCCGGTCAACATACCGGCTGCCAGTGGCAAGGACAGCAAAAATACGCGGCCGCTGCGGAAGACCCACAACAGCAACGCAAAGGTCAGCCCAAGCCCGACCATACTCATCAGCCGGCTTTCTTTTTCTGCGGCTGCTTTGGATACGGCGGCGAACAATGCGCCACCTGCGCTTAAGGTTTCCGCGCCGTTTTCCGAAGCGATTTGACGGCTTTGTGCCATCAGCGGCAAGAGGGCGTCGTTGCCGGAAAATTGATCGCCGCCGGCGAGCCGTCCGCGCAAAAATACCCAAGTTTTGCCTTGGTCTTCGGCAAACAGCATGCCGTTGTCCATGTCCCACTGCAAACGGCTTTGCGGATTGGCTTTGTCGGCAACAAAGCGTCCAAAGCCCAGCCAGTCTTGTTCTAAAGACAAAGGGGAGGGGGCGGCAAACGGATTGGCCGCGGCTTCTGCGCGCGCTTGAAAATAGGCTTGCGGCTGCTCAAACAGCAGGCGGATTTCGTCTTGCGGCAAAACGGCCAAGCCCAGTTTCTGCATATCCGCCCGCACTTTGTCCAAATTCGGCGTCATGCTGCTGTCGACTTGTTCAAATACGCCGCTCTTGCGCCATGCGTCGGCAATTTGTGAGGCCGTCTGAAAAGCGGTTTCGGCATCGGTACTGCCGGCAAGCAAAATGACTTGCGAATTGAGCTGTGCTTCTGCGGCTTTATCCGCGGCCGTCAGTAAGGCATCGGGTTGCTGCTCGCTTGGCAACAGTGCAGTCAAATCGGTTTGGATACGCGCTTGTGAAGCAAAGGCATAAACCAAAAACAGGGTAAGAAACAGGATAAGGGCAGTATAGAGGCGGTTTAGGAGGCGAAGATTCATCGTTCAGACGGCCTTTTGCAAATGCTGCTGTTGGTGTGTGGAATCAGTAAAAGTACAGTAAATTAAATCAGATTATTATTATTTTGTCAGTTATTAGATGGTTTGCCGGTCGATTAAATCATTGGATTTGAGCGAACCGAAAAACTGCCATTGCAGGGCGACGGCTTTTCCCTGCCAAACGCAGGCAAGTGCCATCGTATCCGCCAAAATCGCGCTTGTACCGCGCCAATCGGTTTGCTTTCCGGCGTGTAAACCGACGGGTTGTCCCAAATCGAAAATATAGCCGACCAATTTCATGTCTGACGGGAAATCCAAATTCGCCGCTTTAATCAAGGCTTCCTTGAAACACCACAATCGGTAAAACGTTTCAGACGGCCAGTTTGCCGTTTCCAAAAAGTCTTGTTCTTCCTGCGTGCAGACCAAAGCCGACAGCGCTTTGAAATCGCGCGGGCGGATAAATTCGATATCGACACCGGCTGTTAAGGGATGAGGCGCACACAATAAAGCGGCAAAGCCTTGGCTGTGGCTCAGCGATACAGTCGGCAAATCGGTTTGCTGTTTTAATGCTCGGCTGACTTGCCAGTCTTGACGCTGCGCCAGTTGCGGCGTGGCAGCCAAACGTTGGGAATCGGCTGCGTTTAGGGAGGCATGGTCGTAGCAGGCGGCAAAAGACGGATCGGCCAGCAGGCAGTGAAGGGTTGTCGTATCCATAAAATAGAAAAATGCCAAACTTCATCTTGAAGTCCGGCATTTTTGACATTGCTTAGTGGAAGCTGCCTTTCAAAACCACACGGCTGTTGAATGTAGCGATGTGGCATTCGTACTCGTTACCGCCTTTGGTTACTTTGTCAAAGTAGCTAACCAGATGAACGGATTTGGCTTTTTTGCGATGCGCAGTACTTTGGAAGCGTTTAACTGCGCTTAAGAATGCGCGTTGGCAGGTTTCATCAGGGGTTTTGCCGACTGAGTTGGAGATTTGACGGGAAGTCAAAGTCGCGCCGGATGTGCTGCCGTAGTGAACGCGGATGCTGGGGTCCAAAGCGGATTTGGCTTCGGCAGAGTTCAAAGCTACATCGACTTTACACATATAAATATCGTTTTGACCTTTGCCATTGACTTTATGGCCTTCACCCATGCTGCGGCAGGCAGAACCGGCGGCAGTTGTTTTTTGAGTAGAAGTTTGAGAGGAAGAAGTAGATGGTTGAGAATTGCCGGATTGTGAGCAAGCGGCAAGCATCAGGGCGGATACGGCAACCAAAGCAGAAAAACGTAACATACGAACTCCTTTATAATAAGGGGTGTGAAAAAAGGTTTACAGAAAACAAAATCATTTTAACATATATGAAAGCCGTATAAAAATAGGATGATGTAAAAAATATTATATTTTTATTTAAATGATTTCATGGTGTTAAGAAAGTTTGGGGCGGTAATGCTTGACGAAGGAGGGTAGAGGGCGTATATTGCGATCTTCCTTAGGAGTAATGGCTGAGAGGCTGAAGGCACTTCCCTGCTAAGGAAGCATGTGGGGTCAACCTGCATCGAGGGTTCGAATCCCTCTTACTCCGCCAAATATGAAAGACACCGTTTATACGGTGTCTTTTTTATTATCCGGAATTTCTTGGAATCTAAGGCCGTCTGAAAGTGTGAAATGAACGATTTGATTATCCTAAACAAGCCTTATGGCGTGATTTGCCAGTTTTCTGCACATGAAAAACATCCGTGCCTTAAGGATTTTGTCGAGAAACCGGGATTCTATCCGGCCGGACGTTTGGATACGGACAGCGAGGGTTTGCTGCTGCTGACCAATAATGGCCGTTTGCAGGCGCAGATTGCCGACCCGAAATTCAAGCAGGTCAAAACTTATTGGGCGCAGGTGGAGGGTTCTCCTGATGAAGCCAAATTGGATTTATTGCGCCGTGGTGTAGATTTGGGCGATTTTGTGACCCGTCCGGCTGAGGTCAGGGTCTTGGAAGAGGGTGAGGCAGATGTTTTATGGCCGCGCGTGCCGCCGATTCGCGTGCGCAAGTCCGTGCCTGATTTTTGGGTGGAAATCAAAATTTCGGAAGGGAAAAACCGCCAAGTGCGAAGGATGACGGCGAAAGCAGGCTTTCCATGTTTACGCTTGGTCCGCGTGGCAATAGGCCGTCTGAATCTGTTTGATTTGAATTTGGAATTGGGACAATGGCAGTTTGCGCCGTATAAACCTTGATTAAAATCATTAAAATTAAAATTAATAATAAAATACTAATCCATGAAATTGTCTGATAAAATATTAAATATTGTTATTTATATTTAATATTTATTTATTTTTGTGAAATTTAAAATTACTGCCTGAGGTTATGAAATGTCAGAACATACTACGCTGATTATTAATTGGAAAGGTCCATACTCATACGATGATATTACTAACAATCCAGAGTTGAGAAATGGATTGTATCTTGCGGCAGGCAAACAAAAATATGAAAGAGGTGATAATTCCATCCAATATTGTGGCATTACAGAAGGAAATTTCTCCTCAAGATTTAGGAATCATCACAAACTCCCACTTATTACAAGAGAACAGGAATTTTGGTTGGGAACAGTGGTTGTGCCAGCAAATGCGAGCCGTTATTATCTTGAAATGGCTGAAGCACTGATTATTTATTTCTGGCAACCCTCTTTAAACGAAAAGAAAAAAATTTCTCCACCTAAATCAACAACAGTAATAAATTATTGGTTCACAAAAGACGGACAGCCTAGATTCAACCAGCGAGCTATTTATAGAGATTTACCAGATGTTCTATCATGGGATACAGAACATTGGAGAACAGGTAACCTAACTGTTTACACAGATTACTAAAATTTTATTTCTCAAAAATATCTTAATTTTAAAATATAGATAAAAAGGTCGTCTGAAACCCCTGCAATACGGTTTTCAGACGACCTTTGTTATTGGGTATTAATGATGCGTATGGCCAATTTGGAAAGTCAAAGTGGTGTAGTTCGCCTGTTTTTGACACACGCTTTGATCGGGGAAATCGGCTTTGTGTTCTACGCTGGCTTTCCAGAAACCTTGGCGCAATGGAATGATGCTGACTTCGCCTTTGTCATCGGTGGTATCGGAGAAGGCTTGGGCTTCGGTTTTATGGGTTTTGCTGCGGTCGCTGGTGTCGAAGCCGTCAAATGTGGCGGTAACGGTGGCGTTCGGCAGCGGCTCGCCATTGAAGAGGACGCGGACTTTGAAGCGTTCGCCGACGTGGACGTTGGCAGGGTTGTCTAAAGGAACGATTTCCAAATGTTGGCCGACTTGTTTGGTGATGATGGCGGTATCTGCGCTTTCGTGGCCGACATTGACGATGTTTTTACCGAACATACGGGTTTGTTCGCAATAGCTTGCATCAGGCATTTCTTTGATGCTTGCCTGCTTCCAACCTGCGCTGTTTTTAGACCAGAAAGTCGGTTGGTATTCGGCAGTTACCAAATAGCTGCCGTCTTTGACCGGCAGTTTGCTGCGGTATTGGTAATTGTATGTGCCTTTTTGAATCATGTTTTCTTTGCCTTTTTCAGTCACCAGTTGCATGGGTTTGCTGAAAATGTGCAGACGGTCTTTGGCGATGGGCTCGAGCTCCGGGAATTCGCCGTAGCCCAATTCGGCTTCAAGGTATTCGCCGCCATGTGTGTGGGCGGTTTCAACCCAAACGCGGTGGGCGTGTGCGGCAGTACTGAACAGGAAGGCAGATGCGATAAGCAAAGCGGTTTTTTTCATGATTCCTCTCCGATTTTCGATGTGTAGAAAAGATAGAATAAATTCGTTCGTTATAATATAACAAAATTATTTAAATTTAAAGAGAGGCCGTCTGAAAACTTTCAGACGGCCTTTTAGCTGATTGTTTTTTGAATCAGATTATCGAAACGGTTTAGTCCCCGTCACGACAGACGTCAATCGCTTCCTGCAAACTGCTGACGCCGTAGATTTTCAGGTTTGGAAACTCTTTGGCATTGCGCGGCATGTTGGCTTTGGGGACGATGGCGCGTTTGAAGCCGAGTTTTTCCGCTTCTTTGAGCCGCTCTTGCCCACGTGCGACAGGGCGGACTTCTCCGCTTAAACCGATTTCGCCGAAAACCACGGTTTTTTCAGGCATGGGGCGGTTGCGGAAGCTGGAGAGCATGGCGAGGATGACGGCGAGGTCGGCGGCAGGTTCGCCGATTTTGACGCCGCCGACGGCGTTGAGGAACACGTCTTGGTCGAAGCAGGCGATGCCGCCGTGGCGGTTGAGGACGGCGAGCAGCATGGCGAGGCGGTTTTGTTCGAGGCCAACGGTGAGGCGTTTGGGGGTAAAGCCGTGCGCATCATCGACCAATGCCTGAATTTCGACCAGAAGCGGGCGGCTGCCTTCCTGCGTGACCAAAACGCACGAGCCGGGCGTGTCGTCGCGGTAGCTGGCAAGGAAGATGGCGGATGGGTTGGACACGCCTTTCAAACCGTTTTCGGTCATGGCGAATACGCCCAATTCGTTTGCCGCGCCGAAGCGGTTTTTGATGGCGCGTATCATGCGGTAGTTGGAATGTTGGTCGCCCTCGAAATACAGCACGGTATCGACCATGTGTTCCAGCACGCGCGGGCCGGCAATCGCGCCGTCTTTGGTAACGTGTCCGACCAGTATCATGGCAATGCCCATCTGTTTTGCCATACGCGTCAGTTGGGCGGCGCATTCGCGCACCTGCGATACGGAGCCGGGGGCGGAAGTGATTTGGTCGGAATACATGGTTTGGATGGAGTCGATGACGACGACTTCGGGCTGATGCTGTTTCAATGCCGCTTGAATCGCTTCCATGCGGATTTCGGCAAGCAGGTTCACGCCTTCGGTCGGCAGTTCCAAACGTTGCGCGCGCAGGGCGACCTGTTGGGCGGATTCTTCACCGGAAACGTACAGCACTTTGCGGCTTTGCGCCATTTTGGCGATGGTTTGCAACAATAGCGTGGATTTGCCGATGCCGGGGTCGCCGCCGAGCAGGATGACCGCGCCATCGACCAAACCACCGCCCAATACGCGGTCAAGCTCGCCCATGCCGGTCGGATTACGCGGCACTTCGGTAGCGGTAACGGCGGAGAGGGATTGGACGGTCGAAGTGTCCGCCGCCCAAGATTGAAAGCGGGCGTTTTTCGGCTCAGGCGCGGCCAGGCTTTCCTGAAGTGTGTTCCACTCGCCGCAATGCGGGCATTTACCCTGCCATTTCGGGGAAGTGCCGCCGCATTCGGAACATTGGTAGATGGTTTTGGGGGCTTTTGCCATGGTGTTTTGTTTCCGCAGTATTTAGTGGGAAGGCCGTCTGAAAAGTGAGGGAAGTTTTCAGACGGCCTTGAGATTATGGGCGTGTTTTTTTGCTGTTTTCAAGATGGTTGAGTATTTTATCCGGATCTTGCTTAAAGTAGCTGGTTTGGTTGCCACTGGCTTTGTCAGTCAATTCCAACATGCCGGGCAGGCCTTTGATCATGAGGATTCTGGCTTTTATGGTACTTTTTTCACCTATTTTTTGTTTGTTTTGTTCTTCTTTGCCGTTGATGGAGGTTTTATAGTCAGTTACGGTTTGGTGGATTTCTTGTTTTTTCTCGTCAAATGTCCAATTAAAGTCCTGTCTGATGGTGAAGATTTTGTTGGTGGCTTTGAAACTCATTATGGCGATGTCTGTGCCAGTGTTGTCGGGGTTAAAGATGGTTGTGTTAATAAGGGCACCTTCTTCGTTTTCGACTGCATTGCCCCAGAAACCGTGTAGGTTTTCACCGGTAATTTTGTTGGCAATGTACATTTCAGAGGCTTGTTCGGGTTTGGCTGCCAATGATATCGGGGAGTTTAGGAGGAATAGGCCGGTCAGGATAGGGAAGATGAGTCTGGAAATGTTCATGTTTGTTCTTGCCTTGGAGTAGGGAGGTGTTTATAGGCCGTCTGAAAATGGGAAAATTTTCAGACGGCCTTTTATCGGGTAAAGAAGGGTTTATTTTTTGCTGTCTTTATCCGCATCTTTTTTCGGTGCAGGTTTTTTCGCTGCTAAGCCCAAAGATTTTTGCCATTCGGCTGGATTTTTCACTAAGTCCAAGGCTTTGCGGAGCTGATCGTCTTTGGCCGGATTGGGAATGCGGCGGCTGGAGATGTCTTCGTCTTTGTCTTTTTTAGACTTATCTTTATCGGCTTTGGTTTCTGTGTTGGCAGGCGTTTCGTTGCTGCTGTTGACGTCTTGGCCGCCCAGCGGATTGCCGATATGACCGACCAAATCGGCTTCGCGGCTTTCAAAGGCGCGGTCTTTGTCTTTGACTTCAATGTCGGGGACGATGCCTTGCGCCTGAATCGAGCGGTCGTTTGGCGTGTAGTACAGCGCGGTGGTCAATTTGACTGCGCTGCCGCCGGAAAGCGGAATCAGGGTTTGCACCGAGCCTTTGCCGAAACTTTGTGTGCCGACGACGACGGCGCGTTTGTGGTCTTGCAATGCGCCGGCAACGATTTCGGAAGCGGAGGCAGAGCCTGCGTTAATCAGGACGGTCATAGGAATGGTTTTCAGCTCGGCAGGCAATCCGGCCAACGGGTCTTTGCCGCTGGTGGTGATGTAGTCTTCGGCAGTTGCTTTGAGAACCATGCCTTCTTTTTTGTTGCGGCCTTTGGTGCTGACAACGGTTACGTCAGGTTGCAGGAAGGCTGCGGATACGCCGACTGCGCCGTTGAGCAGGCCGCCCGGGTCGTCGCGCAAGTCGAGGATGATGCCTTTGAGCGGGCCTTTGTTTTCTTTGACAAGGGCTTGTGCAGCTTCATTGAGCGCGGCAACGGTGCGCTCTTGGAATTGGGAGACGCGGATGTAGCCGTAGTCTTTTTCAAGCAGATGATGGCGCACGCTTTTGACTTTAATGATAGCGCGGGTCAGGTTGACGACAATGGGTTTGTCGGCATTTTTGCGTGAAAGGGTCAGGGTGATTTTGGTACCCGGTTTGCCGCGCATTTTTTTGACGGCTTCGCTGACGGTCAGGCCGCGGGTAGAGGTATTGTCGATTTTGACGATGAAGTCGCCGCTTTTTACGCCGGCGCGTTCTGCAGGCGTATCTTCAATCGGGGCAACGACTTTGACGAAGCCGTCTTCTTGTCCGATTTCCATGCCCAGGCCGCCGAATTCGCCGCTGGTGGATTCTTTCATTTCGGCATAGCCTTTTTTGTCCATATACTCGGAATGCGGATCGAGATCGGACACCATGCCTTTCATTGCGCCTTCAAAGAGCTCGGCATCGGGTTTGTCTTGGTAATAGTTGGCTTTGATTTGGCCGTACACTTCTGCCATGGTGCGGATGGTCTGCACGGGCAGGGCCTCGTTGTCTTTTTTGTCTTTTTCGGCGGCAAAACTTTGTACACTCAGACTGAGGGCGATGCCGCTAAATGCGCCGAGAGTGTAGATTGCAACTTTTTTCAAAGTGGATTTTGTTGACATTCGTTTGACTTTCTTTTTGTGTACGGTAAGCAAAGTGGTTTTTGTTTTCTCTGAACCCGTTGACTTTATGTGATTTAAACGCTCGGAACAATAAGTTTAAGGTAAAAGTTTGTTGTTTAATGTGCTGAACAGGCGTGAAAATCGTGTTTTATTGTAGTTTATGATGAAAATTCAGACGGCCTGGAGGGAAAATTCACTCAGGCCGTCTGAAACATCAGTTAATCCATGAAAGCGGATTCATGACTTGTCCGTTGTAGCGGACTTCAAGGTAAAGGCCGGTTTCGCCCGACGGCAAAGTGCCGCTGGTACCAATCTTGCTGCCGGCATTGACGGCGTAGTTTTGGGCGATGTCAATTTCGCTCAGGCCGGAGTAAATGCTGACATAGCCGTCGCCGTGGTCGAGGACGACTACTTTGCCGTAGCCTTCAAGCTCGCCGGCAAAAGTAACCGTGCCTGAGGCAATGCTGCTGACCGGGGCCGGAACGGTATTGTAGAACACGCCTTTCCAAACTTCGCCATCGCCGCGGTCTTGGCCGAACAGGCCTGCCAGTGTGCCGTTAACCGGTTTTTTCAGACGGCCTTGCATTCGGCTGAAGCTGTTGACGTTGCTGACGGTCAAGCCTTGGGTATTTGGGGCTTGCAGTTTCATGTCTTCGTCAGTCAGCGTGGACATGGCGGCGCGTTCGGCTTCGGCTTTTTGTTGGGCGGCAGCCTGCTCTTTGCGTGCTTTTTCGGCAGCGGCCAAACGGGCTTCGGCGGCTTTTTTACGCGCTTCTGCTTCGGCTTTGCGTTGCTCGGCTTTGCGTTTTTCCAAATCTTTCAAGAGATTGTTGAGGCGTTGCTCGTTTTCTCTGTGGTTGATTTTCTTTTGCGCTTCTTTGGCCATTTGCGCGTTTTGACGGCGGCTTTCGGCTTGTTCGGCGGTATTGGTTACGCCTTGTTGACGCAATGAAGCTTGGATATTGGCTTGCAGTTTTTTCAGGTAAGCCAATTCATTGTTGATTTTTTGCTCTTGCGCTGCCAGCTCTTTTTGTTGTTTTTCCAAGTCTCTCATGACTTGGTCGTTGGCGTTGTTGATATAACGCGTGTAACGCAGGAAGCGGGTTTTTTGACCGGCATCGGCGTTTTTCAGGAAGAGGGCAACAGCGTTGGGCTGGCTGTTTTTATAGTTACCGGACACAAAACGCGAAATTTGGGCGCGCGTGTTGGAAACTTCGGCTTTTAACTGGTTGGCATCGGCATTGAGTTTTTGGAATTTTTCCCAAGCGTCGCGTTGTTTGCGGTTGATGCCGGAGAGGTTGTTGCGTGTTTGTTGCAGCTGTTTGAGCGTGGCATTAACATGGATAATGAAACCCTCGTTGCGTTTGGCAAAGGATTTCTTGCTTTCCATTTCGTTGGCGGCGGCAGCCACGGCTGCTTTGAAATCGTTGTCGGCTGAAGAGACGGCTTTAGGCTCAGCTTTAGTGTCGTCTTTTTTGTTTTGCTCTTTGGCTTTGGTGTCTTTTTTAGCGTCTTTTTTATCTTCAACAGCTTTTTTGGCAGGCTCTTTGGCTTTGGTTTCTTTGGTATCGGCCTTTTTGTCTTCGGTTGCTTTTTTTACTGGTTCTTTGGATTGACGCTCTTTTTTATCCTCAGCCGCTTTTTTAGCAGGCTCTTTGGTTTTGGTTTCTTTAGGTTCTGCTTTTTTTACGGGTTCTTTGGCTTTACTGTCTTTTTTATCTTCAACAGGTTTCTTGTCTTGCTCTTTGGCTTTGCCGGGTTTTGCGGCTGCGGCTTTTTTGTCTTTTGCCGTTTCTTTAGGCTCTTCTGTTTTGCGGTTGGCTTTTTTATTGTCGGCAGCGGCTTCGGTGGCTTTAGCCGGTTTGTTTTTGGCTGAAGCGCGTTCGTTCTTGTCGGTGGTTTCCTTCTCTTTGGAGGCTTTGGCTTTAACCGCTTTTTTGTCTTCCTCTTTTTCTTTTACTGCTTGTTTTTTTGAGGTTTCTTTTTTTACATCTGCCTTAGCGGCTTCTTTCTCTGTTTTCACGGGTGCAGCTTTTTTGACGGCGGCCGCTTTTTCTTTCGGCGCGTCTTTGGCAGCATAGGTTGGCAGGGAGAAGCTGAGCAGCAGGGCGAGGATGAGGGGTTTGTAACGCATGGTTCGATCTTGCTATTAAAGTAGGAACAATAGGACGGATTATACTGTCTGTCAGGCCGTCTGAAAATAATATTGGGTTGCAATATGGACGAACGGTCTTATATAGTAATGATGGAGTAGGCGGATATGATTCCGCCTGTCTGGAAACTGACAGTCTGCATTGACAGGATATTATGAAAAAATATTTATTAGTAGTGTTGGGCGCCATGGTTTTGGCGGCTTGCGGTAACGATACCGATAAAATCGGACGCGCCAGTACGGTGTTTCATATGTTGGGTAAAAACGACCGTATTGAAGTGGAAGGTTTTGATGATCCTGATGTGCAGGGGATTGCCTGCTATATTTCGTACGCGAAAAAAGGCGGTTTGAAAGAAACAGTCAATCTGGAAGAAGATGCCAGCGATGCATCGGTTTCCTGCGTGCAAAGTGCGGAAGTCATCCGTTATAACGAGGCTGCGGTTTTGAAACCGCGACAAGTGTTCAAACGCAGTGCCAGCATAGCATTTAAGAGCCAGCAGATTATCCGCTACTACGACCCGAAACGTAAGTCTTTCGCTTATTTGGTGTACAGCGATAAAATCGTTCAAGGTTCGCCGAAAAATTCTTTGAGCGCGGTATCGTGTTTTGCCCATGCGAAAACCGATACACCGGTACCGGCAGGCGGTGCGGTTTACGGCGCCTGCGTGGTGGACGCGCCGATTTCCGACGGCCAAAAATAATAAAATCAGCTTAATAGATTAAGAAGAATATGAATTTAGCCAACCATTTCCTGATTGCCATGCCTCATATGGACGATCCGTTTTTTACGGATACGGTCATTTATGTGTGCGAACACGATGAAGAAGGTGCGCTGGGTATCATCATCAACAAACCTTCGCCGATTACCATGGACATGATTTTCGCCGCCGCCGACCGCAATATCCCGTTGCGCCTGCAACATGAAAACGTGATGATGGGCGGGCCGGTTCAGATTGAGCGCGGCTATGTCGTGCATACGCCGATCGGCCGCTGGCAAAACAGCATGGTGGTAACCGATAACGTGGCGCTGACTTCTTCGCGCGATGTGATTGAAAACCTGTCTAAAGAAGGTGCGGTGGATAAGGCTTTGATCAGTATCGGTTATTCTAAATGGGGCAAAGGGCAGTTGGAGCGCGAGCTGGCAGAAAATGTTTGGCTGACCGTCCCTGCGGACGAGCATATTCTTTTTGATGTGCCTTACGAGCTTCGTTATGCCGCCGCTTTTGAAAAATTGGGTGTCAATCCGAACGCTTTGTTTTCAGGAGTCGGCCATGCCTGATGCACCAAAAGGCACAGTTTTGGCCTTTGATTTCGGCGAAGCGCGCATCGGCGTGGCGCAGGGCGAGGCAGAGCTGGGTATGAGCCATCCGCTGGCAACGGTAACCGGCAACAGCAATGATGAAAAATTCGAGGCCATTGCCAAGCTGGTCAAAGAATGGCAACCCAAGTATTTTGTGGTCGGCCTGCCGACGCATACCGACGGCACGGAGCATGAGCTGACCCGTTTGAGCCGCAAGTTTGGCCGCCGTTTGCACGGACGTTTTAATTTGCCGGTTTATTGGGTGGACGAAAGGATGTCTTCCCTATACGCGGAAAGCCTGCTTGCTGAAGCCCAAGTATTTGGCCGAAAACAAAAATCCGTGCTTGACCAAGTGGCGGCACAGGCGATTTTGCAAGGCTTTTTTGAAGGCGGCGCGGCCGAGTATTTCAATGGCCGAGAAGAATAACGTTATTGATTATTAGGCCGTCTGAAACTGGATTTCAGACGGCCTTGGTTTTGTTACGGCTTTGGGATAAAAGAGGTTTAGTTTGGTTAAGCCTGATTTTTTCCGGCATAAACTTTGCTACACTCCGCTTTCTTTTTTTAGACATAAACACACACAAGGAAAAAGTCATGGCACTCATGGACAATCTTTTGAATGCGGCTACCCAAATGTTGGGTGGCAACAGCGAAAACGGCGCACAAGGTTCTTTGACCGATATGGCGATGGATTTGGTTAAACAACAAGGCGGCGTGGGCAACCTGATCAACCAACTGCAACAAGGCGGTTTGGGCGATGCCCTGAGCAGCTGGGTGTCCAACCAATCCAGCAACCTGCCTGTATCCGGCAGCGACCTGCAAAATGCGTTGGGCAGCGATACCGTGAACCAAATCGCGCAAAAATTCGGCGTGGATGCCGGCCAAGCAGGCGATTTGTTGGCAAAAGTGTTGCCAGACTTGGTTGATAAAGCGACGCCTAACGGCACGGCTCAAGATGCGGATGGCTTCGGCTTGGACGACATCGCTTCTATGTTGCTGAAAAACTTTATAAAATAATGAGTTGAATCCTTATGATAAGGCCGTCTGAATCCGTTCAGACGGCCTTATAACTTTTGGTTTGCGGTAAATAACCAATTAATCTTTTTCTAACAAAAACGAATGGCTTATCATGCCCACTTCGTTTTATTACAAAAAAGGTCATAAAGATGTCACGTTTAACCATACACACAGTCGAAACCGCTCCTGAAGCTGCTAAACCACGCGTTGAAGCCGTATTGAAAAACAACGGCTTTATTCCTAACCTGATCGGCGTTTTGGCCAATGCGCCTGAAGCTTTGGCGTTTTATCAAGAAGTTGGCAAGCTGAATGCGGCCAACAGCCTGACTGACGGCGAAGTTGAAGTTGTCCAAATCATCGCCGCCCGTACCAACGAATGCGGTTTCTGCGTTGCCGGCCACACCAAACTGGCCACCCTGAAAAAACTGCTGTCCGAACAATCCATCAAAGCCGCACGCGCATTGGCTGCAGGCGAGTTTGACGATGCCAAACTGAGTGCTTTGGCGACATTCACTCAAGCCGTTATGGCGAAAAAAGGCGCGGTATCCGACGACGAGCTGAAAGCTTTCTTTGATGCCGGTTATAACCAACAGCAAGCCGTTGAAGTCGTTATGGGCGTTGCTTTGGCAACCTTGTGCAACTACGTCAACAACCTTGCCAAAACCGAAATCAACCCTGAATTGCAGGCATTTGCCTAATCCCATCAAAGGCCGTCTGAAAATTCAGACGGCCTTTCTTAAAAGAACTCAATATCGCCAAAATATCCAGAGGAAAAAAAATGACACGCGAAGCTTTACTGAACAATGTTGCCGAACTCGTTAAAAGCAAATTAAAACCATTGGTGGACGACATCGACCGCAAAGGCCTGTACCCGAAAGAATTTATGCTGGAATTGGGCAAAATCGGCGGTTTTGCCGCGACCGGTACGGTTGAAGAAGGCGGCAACGGTTTGGGTTTGGCAACGCAAATCGCCGTATTGCGCGAAATCGGTAAAGAATGCGGCGCGACTTCGTTCAGCGCATGGTGTCAGGCGGCTTGCGCGTGGTATCTGCACCAATCCCCCAACCAAGCGGTTAAAGACAAATATTTGGCCGATATTCTGCAGGGCAAAGTTTTGGCCGGTACGGGCATGTCCAATACCGTCAAACACCTTGCCGGTATCGAAAAACACAACTTGCAAGCCGAGCGCGTCGAAGGCGGCTACAAAATCAACGGCGCTTTGCCTTGGGTATCCAATATTGGCGAAGACCACATTTGGGCAAATACCGCCCAAATCGGCGACAGCTATGTGATGTTTATCACCGGCGGCCAATGGGAAGGCGTTACCCTGCAAAACTGTCCTGAGTTCTGCGGTTTGGAAGGTACGCGCACTTACAGTCTGAATTTTAAAGACGTGTTTATTCCCGATGAAGATGTGATTGCTACGCCTGAGCAGTTCCAGTCTTATATCCCGACCATTAAAGCCGGTTTCATTCTGCTGCAAATGGGTATCGGCGCCGGTGTGATTGACGGTGCGCTCGGCATTATCCGCATGGCCAATGTGGTGAACGCAGAAGTAAACTCATACCTCGACCACAGCTACGATGAATTGAAAGCCGCTTTGGACGGCGCATGGGCGGAAACTGAACACCTTGCCGATGATGCGTGGAACAATAAACCCGATACGCTGGCAACCTTGAAACTGCGTGAAGCGGCTGCCGTATTGGCACTGAATGCCACTCAATCTGCCGCATTGCATGCAGGCGCGAAAGGTTATCTGATGCGCAGCCCGGCGCAACGTCGCGTCCGCGAGGCCATGTTCGTCGCCATCGTAACACCGGCCATCAAACACCTGCGCAAAGAAATCGCCGCTTTGGAAGCAGCGCAATAAATTCAAAATATCAACAATAAGACACACGAAAGGCCGTCTGAAAATACGGTTTCAGACGGCCTTTAAAAATGGAAGGAACACCAAATGGCTCAATATATGTGCGGCCCTTGCGGCTGGATTTACGATGAAGATGTCGGCGACCCCGAACACGGCCTGCCGGCAGGTACCAAGTTCGAAGACATCCCCGACGACTGGAAATGCCCTGAATGCGGCGTAGGTAAAGAAGATTTCTACCTTCTGGACTTCACCATATAAATTATCCGATTATTTAATAAAAAGGCCGTCTGAAGTTTCAGACGGCCTTTGTTTGCTTAATCGTCAGCGGTAGAGAGAAACAATGGTTTCCGCCGCTTTGACACAGCTTTCCACGTCGGCAACCAAAGCGATGCGGACGTAGCCCTCGCCCGGATTGCCTTGCTCGGTATCGCGGGCAAGGAAGCGGCCGGGTAACACTTGGATGGCGGCTTTCTGCCACAGGTTGCGCGTGAATGCCAAGTCGTCGCCGTCGGGAACTTTCAGCCAAATGTAGAACGATGCGTCAGGCAGTTTGACATCGAATACCTGTTGCAAAATCGGAATAACGCGGTCGAATTTTTCTTGGTATAGGCGGCGGTTGGCAATGACGTGTTCTTCGTCGTTCCAAGCGGCAATGCTGGCGCGTTGGACAGGAATGCTCATTGCGCTGCCGTGGTAGGTGCGGTAGAGCAGGAAGTTTTTGAGCAACTCGGCATCGCCTGCGACAAAGCCGGAACGCAAACCGGGGACGTTGGAGCGTTTGGACAGGCTGGTAAACATAATAATGTTGTGCGTGCCTCGACCTAATTGCGCCGCAGCCTGCAAGCCGCCGATCGGTTTGTTGTCGTCAAAATAAATTTCGGAATAGCATTCGTCAGAGGCAATAACGAAGCCGTATTTGTCTTGCAAATCAAAAATTTCTTTCCAGTCTTCTAATTGCAGGACGCTGCCGCTCGGATTGTTGGGCGAGCAGACAATCAGGACTTTGGTGCGCTGCCATACGTCTTCAGACAGGCTGCTCCAATCGGGGTTGAAGCTGGGTGCCGGACAGTTGGCAAAATGGATTTCGCCGCCGCCTAATATAGTCGCGCCTTCGTAAATTTGATAGAAAGGATTGGGACTGATAACGACCGGTTTGGGGCCGTCTGAAGCTGGATTCAAAACGGTTTGGATAAAGGAGAACAATGCTTCCCGGCTGCCCAATACGGGCAGGATTTCATTGTCGGGATTAAGGCTCAAACCATCATAACGGCGGGCAACCCATTCGGCGCAGGCTTGGCGCAGTTCGGGCAGGCCTGCGGTCAGCGGATATTTTTCCAGTTCGTGCAGGGAGGCGGTCAGTGCATCGGTGATGACTTTGGGCGTCGGGTGTTTCGGCTCGCCGATTTGCAGATGAATGGGCGTTACGCCTGCGGGTGCGTCAATGCCTTGCATGGCTTCACGCAAGCGGGCGAAAGGATAGGGTTTGAGGTGGTTCAATAATGGATTCATGATGTTTCTGCTGGATAAATTCAGGCGATAATCTTAGCATTTTTTAGATGGATTGGGACAAAAAGGCCGTCTGAAAACAGGGTTTGAATGTTTTTCAGACGGCCTTTTGAGTGTTGATGCGTTTATTTGGCAGGGACGGCAGGCAAGGAACCGTTTAAGAGATATTGAATGGTTTCTTGAACCGTACGGATGGCATTGCCAAACGGTAGCGGGTCTTTACCGCGGAAAAACAGGCCTTTATCGACTTCGCCACGGAATGCGGCGGAAAGTTGGATGTCGATACAGAATTGACCGGCTTTGGCCAAACCGTCGCGCAGGCCGCAGCTGGTCAGGCAGTTCAGGCCTTGGGTGCAACGGCGCGGATCGTTTTTGGCGTTGGCTTGCAATTTGGCTTCGCGTTTGATGTAGCTGTCGAGGAATTTGGTGCGTACGCCACGTGCAGGCAAACCGGCGACAGACATAAATTCAACCACTTTTTCGGTTTCCGCACCGGCCAGGGTTTTTTTGAAGTTGATGTGGGCATCGCCTTCTTCGGTTACGGCAAATGCGGTACCGATTTGGACGGCGGATGCGCCCCAGTTTTTCAAGGCTGTTTTGACTTTTTCAAAGTTTGCCATACCGCCGGCGAGTACCAACGGGATTTTTTCGCTTTCCAAACCTAAGTTTTTGAATACTTCAAATGTCTCTTCAATGACGCGTTTGAACTCGAATTTGGCATCGTTTACGCCGTCAACGGTTGCCGCACCCAAGTGGCCGGCCGCGTGGGCAGGGTGTTCGATAACGATGGCATCGGGCAAAACGCCTTTTTTCATCCAACGTTTCAAAACGATATTGATACCGCGTGATTCGGACAAGATAGGGAAAAGGGCGACATCTTTGTGATAGCCTTCGGCCATTTCCGGCAAGTCCAAAGGCAAACCCGCGCCCATTACAATCGCGTCCGCACCGGATTCGCAGGCCTGGCGGACGTAGGCGGCATGGTCTTTGACGGCTTTCATGACGTTGACGGCAATCATGCCTTTGCCTTCTGAATCGGCTTTGGCTTTTTTGATTTCGCGGTCAAGCGCGATGCAGTTGAGGCGGGTGTATTTTTCTTCGCTGGAATTGATTTTCGATTCGGCCAACAAATCTTCATGCAAGTGGCGCAAATCGACGCTGGCGATGGTACCCACGCCGTTTTCTCGTGCAACCGCGCTGGAGAGTTTTGATGCGGAAACGCCTACACCCATGCCGCCCTGTACGACGGGAATCAGTGATTTGTCACGGATAATCAATGGGTCAAAGTTGTTTTGCATGGATGCTCCTTCATAGATTCTGGGTGGTGCCGTCTGAAATCCTATGAAATGAAAGGGATAACGGACTGATGTGTGTATAAATTCGGTGTGTTTTAGCCGCCGTTTTTCAGACGGCATGAGGCATGTTTTTAAAATTTTAGGAATTATACTCTAAGTTAATGTAAAAATTAGAGTATTAATACAGTTTTTTTAAAGAAAAAATTGAAAAGTCTTGTTAATAAAGGAATAAATTTTATATTGAGTCTGATGAGCAAGAAAAATCGGCCGATAAATACGGTAAATAAAAAGGCCGTCTGAAACGTAAATTTCAGACGGCCTTCAATTAAGTAAATCAGACAGAGGTCGGATTACATTTGTTTTTTAGCGGCGTCGATGGCGCGTTGGTCAGGGTTGATCAAGATTTCAACGCGGCGGTTTTGTGCACGGCCTTCAACAGTGGCGTTGGAAGCGATGGGTTGACGGGAACCGTAACCGAAAGTGCTCAAACGGGTGCTGCTTACGCCACGGGATTGCAGGAAGGTGGCAACAGATTCGGCGCGGTTGCGAGACAATGGCTCGTTGATGGCGTCGTTACCGGTGTTGTCGGTGTGGCCGTTGATGGTCAAAGTCGTATCAGGATATTGAACCAAAGTTTGCGCGGCGGCAGACAAAGCGCTTTGAGCTTGGCCGCTCAGGGCCGCGCTGCCGGTGGCGAAGGTTACGTTTTCAGGCATAACCAGCTTGATTTGGTTGCCTTGGCGTTCGACTTCGATATTGGTGTTAGCCAGGCTTTGACGCAGTTTTTTCTCTTGGTAGTCCATGTAACCGCCGATACCGGCACCTACTGCACCACAAGCCAATGCGGAGTTACGCGCGCCTTTGCCACCGTGGGTCAACGCGCCGACGATGCCGCAAACGGCCGCACCGCCCAAGCCGTACATGGCGGTTTTGCTGGCGGATTGTTGGCCGGTAACGGGATCGGTTACACAGCCGGTAAGCGCCAAAGGAATTGCAGTGGCAATAACGGTCAGGGGTTTCAAGAATTTCATGTCGTATCCTCTTTTTAGATGACGGCTCGGGCCGTCTGAAAAAATGAATAAAAACCGCGTGGGTCATTACGGATTTATGATACCCAATATCCGAAACGCAAAAGAATGGGTTTAACCCGATATTACGAAAATATTTGCCAGTTAACATAATTCTGAAGCATTTCTGCATTTTTCTGGTAGCTTGGCCGTTTTGCCGTGAAATAACAAGCAAAGTTTTTTACAGTTTCTTCCGTTTTTTCTGCTTGCGGCGATACCAGTTGACGAATGCCCATTTCAATCTGACCTTGACGTCATATCCCACCGAACCTGCACCCAGTATGAGCAAAACGGCGGAAACGGGCAGGGCGAAATGATGGCCGACCAGATGATAACCCCATGCGCCAACCACGCCGCCCAGTAAAAACGACAGCATCAATCCGCTTAAAAGCCACATTTTCGGTTTGTTGACGCGGACGTGCGGCAGGCGCGGATGATGCTGTTTGGAGTAATAAAGCGCGCGTGAGATTTCAATGCCCAAGTCGGTCGCCGTGCCGGTCATGTGGGTGGAACGGATGGCGCCGCCGGAAAGAAGCGTGATAACCGTATTGTGCATGCCCATAATAAAACACAATAAAAACAATGCCAAAGACGGCATAATAAAATCAGATCCGCCAAAATCCCATTCCATCGCAGCAATACCGAACCAACCGAATATCAACAGATAAACTGCTTCCAGCCACATGGAAAACCCAAAGCTGCCACGGAAACGCATCTGCTGCGTCCATAAAATCACCCAACCCGAATGCGCGGCACCGGCAACAAAACACAACACGCTGATGAAAGTCACCGCGGCAGACCACCAGTCTTGGAGATACAGCACATCAGCCAAAAGAGACATGGAGCCGGTTACATGGGAAATATAGCGCGCAAATGCAAAGAATCCCCCCGCATTAATCGCACCGGCAAGAAAGGCCATGATGTAGCCCAGCCGTCTGAAACGGGCATCGGAAATATTGTGTTCGTGCAGATACGGGCGATCCGCCTGCCAAAACGGAGGCGTGTGTTGCCTGTGGTGGCGCAATCTGTAGGAGTGGGGCGGTTTGTCAGCGTTCATTGAGTGGGTTTGGAGTTAAACATTCATACAGGGTGTATTTTATATGCAACTGTCTGCCGATAAGAACAAATAATCTAAAGTGTTCCCAAGTTGCCACACTTGCCCATTACACAATGAGGGCGTACATTAATAGAAAGATATAAACATAAGGAAACATCCGATGAATCCTATCCGTCTGACCTTATTGTTTGGCGCCGTTGCATTGCTGGCCGCCTGCGCCACCACGTCCGAGCAAAAAGCCGCACGCGCCCAAGCGCAGAAACGCTATGAGCAGGATCTTCAAGTCAATCTTGCCGCACAATGCGATCAGGAAACAGCCGCGCTGATCCGCCGCAAATTTGACGAAGAAGGCAAACCCGGTGTAGCAACCGCGGAACAAAAAGCCTTCCGCCTCAAATATATCGACAAAGTTTCCGACCCGATGTTCCAAGCCTGCTACAAAATGGCATGGCAAAACTATATTTCCCAAGAGCAGCTGCGCGAAGCCCGCTACTATCGCTATTACGACGATTGGGGTTATCCGTTTGGCCGTTATCCTTGGTGGTGGTAAAGCATTAACAAACCTCAGGGCCGCCTGAAAGCATATATTTATTGGTTTCAGACGGCCTAAGGTTTATTGAAACGGCAATAACGTTTACAATAGCCGCCTATTCAAACACACTACCCACCACCCATGAACATCTGGCTTGGACAGCGACACCCGCCCCAATTTCCGCAAGGAGCCGCCGTAACCATCGGCAACTTCGACGGCGTACACCTCGGGCACAAACATATCCTGCAAAAACTCAAACGAGAGGCAGACCGGCGTGGTCTGCCTGTTGTCGTTGTTATTTTTGAGCCTCAGCCCAAAGAGTTTTTTGCGCGTAAAGCCGGGAAAAAGCTGCCTTACCGCATCAGTCCGCTGCGTACCAAATTGCGCCTTTTGCGTGAAACCGGCTGTGTGGATGCCGTTTGGGTTTTGCGCTTTAACCAAACTTTCTCCGAGATGAGCGCACAAGCGTTTATCGACCGGCTTTTGCGAAAAACGCTCAATACGCGTTATCTGCTGATTGGCGATGATTTCCGTTTCGGTGCGGGTCGGGAAGGCTGTTTTGAACTTTTGGCACAACAGCCCGATATGCAAACCGAGTGCACACCGTCCGTTATCGTTGAAGACATCCGCACCAGCAGTACCGCCGTCCGCCAAGCCCTTTCAGACGGCAAGTTGGAATACGCCAAAAAACTGTTGGGGCACGATTATGTATTAAGCGGCAAGGTCAAACACGGGCAAAAACTCGGCCGCACCATCAACGCGCCTACCGCCAACGTCCAGCTTCCCCCATATCATTATGCGCTAAGCGGCGTATTTGTCGTCGAAGCTGACGGCGCATTCGGTACGCGCCGGGGCGTGGCCAGCTTTGGTTTTAACCCCACTGTCAGCAACAACCGTTCGCAAAAGTTGGAAGTCCACCTGTTCGATTTCAGCGGCGATTTGTACGGACAACGCATCTTCGTCCGCTTCCTGCACAAACTGCGTGACGAGAAAAAATTTGAAAGTATCGAAGCATTGAAAACCCAAATTTTGCAAGATATGGAAGATGCAAAGGTTTGGAAACCATAGAAACGCTTCTATACGCTTATAAAATCAAGACAATTGGGCTACAATAAGTCCTTTGATTCTTTCAGACGGCCTGTTCTTTTTAAAATGAGCAATCAGACCGTCTGAAACCGAAATACCGCAACAATAGAGATTAGAAAATGACCGATTACAGTAAAACCGTAAACCTGCTCGAAAGCCCGTTTCCGATGCGCGGCAATCTTGCCAAGCGCGAGCCTGCATGGCTGAAAAGCTGGTACGAGCAAAAACGCTACCAAAAACTGCGCGAAATCGCCAAAGGCCGTCCGAAATTCATCCTGCACGACGGTCCTCCGTATGCCAACGGCGACATCCACATCGGTCATGCCGTCAACAAAATCCTCAAAGACATCATTATCCGCAGCAAAACCCAAGCCGGTTTTGATGCGCCTTATGTACCGGGCTGGGACTGCCACGGCCTGCCCATCGAAGTGATGGTAGAAAAGCTGCACGGCAAAGACATGCCCAAAGCCCGTTTCCGCGAATTGTGCCGCGAATACGCCGCCGAACAGATTGCCCGTCAGAAAAAAGACTTTATCCGCCTGGGCGTATTGGGCGACTGGGACAATCCTTACCTGACCATGGATTTCAAAACCGAGGCCGATACCGTGCGTATGCTCGGCGAAATCTACAAATCGGGCTATCTCTACCGCGGTGCAAAACCGGTTCAGTTCTGCTTGGACTGCGGCTCTTCGCTGGCCGAAGCCGAAGTGGAATACAAAGACAAAGTATCGCCTGCGATTGACGTTGCCTATCCGTTTAAAGACAATGTCGCGCTTGCCGCCGCATTCGGTTTGCCAGGTATCGAAGGCACAGCGTTTGCCGTCATCTGGACAACTACGCCTTGGACGCTGCCTGCGAGCCAAGCTGTTTCAGCTGGCGCAGACGTGGTGTATCAACTGATTGATACGCCTAAAGGCAAATTGGTATTGGCGAAAGATTTGGCAGAAGACGCGCTCAAACGCTACGGCTTTTCAGACGGCATTTCTATTCTTTCCGAAACCACCGGCGATAAGCTGGAAAACCTGCACATGAATCATCCGTTCCTCGAACGCGATATTCTCATGCTTAACGGCGAACACGTTACCACCGATGCCGGTACCGGCTTGGTGCATACTGCGCCTGCTCATGGTTTGGAAGACTACGCCGTCTGCAATAAATACGGCATCGAGCTTTACAACCCCGTCAACGCCGAAGGCCGATACATCAGCGAAACGCCGCGCGTTGCCGGTATGAGCGTTTGGGAAGCGAATCCCGTCATCCTTCAATGGCTGGAAGAAACCGGCCACCTCTTGGCAAGCAACAAAATCGAACACAGCTATGCCCACTGCTGGCGTCATAAAACGCCGCTGATTTACCGCGCGACGGGTCAATGGTTTGTCGGTATGGATAAAGCAGGTGCCGATGGTAAAACCCTGCGCGACAAAGCCATCAAAGCCGTGGACGACACCGAATTCTTCCCGTCTTGGGGTCGCGCACGCCTCGAAGCCATGATCGAAGGCCGCCCCGACTGGGTCGTTTCGCGCCAACGCTATTGGGGCACGCCGATGACCTTCTTCGTCCACAAAGAAACAGGCGAGCTGCATCCGAACTCTGCTGAGCTTTTGGAGAAAGTAGCACAACGCATCGAAGAAAAAGGCATCGAAGCATGGTTCTCCCTCGATAAAAGCGAATTGTTGAGCGCGGAAGATTGCGAAAATTACGACAAACTTTCCGACACGATGGATGTATGGTTCGACTCCGGCTCGACCCATTATTCCGTCTTGAAACAGCGCGAAGAATTGGATTGGCCCGCTGACCTCTACCTCGAAGGCAGCGACCAACACCGCGGCTGGTTTCAATCCTCCATGCTGACCGGTTGCGCTTCATCCATGGGCCGCGCCCCGTACAAACAGCTTCTGACCCACGGTTTCGTGGTTGACCAAAACGGCCGCAAAATGTCGAAATCCATCGGCAACGTCGTCGCGCCGCAAGAAGTCTATAACGAATTCGGCGCAGACATCCTGCGCCTGTGGGCGGCATCTACCGATTACAGCGGCGAATTGGCGATTTCCAAAGAAATCCTCAAACGCGTCACCGAAAGCTACCGTCGTATCCGCAACACTTTGAGCTTCCTGTTTGCCAATCTCAGCGACTTCAATCCTATTGAAGATGCCGTGCAACAGGCAGACATGGTGGAAATCGACCGCTATGCCTTGGTATTGGCACGTCAGCTGCAAGAGCGTCTGGCTGGCGACTTCTATCCTCGCTACGCCTTCCACTTTGCTGTAAAAGACATTGTTTCTTTCTGCTCGGAAGATTTGGGCGCGTTCTACCTCGACATTCTGAAAGACCGCCTCTACACCACCAAAGCCGACAGCCACGCCCGCCGCAGCGCGCAAACCGCCCTGTACCACATCACGCGTAGCCTGGTTCTCTTGATTGCACCGATTTTGTGCTTCACCGGCGAAGAAGCGTGGGACATCATCGGCGGCGGCGAAGAAGACAGCGTCCTCTTCCACACCTGGCACGAGTTCCCACCCATCAACGAAAAAGCCGAAGCCGAACTGGTGAAAAAATGGACGGCAATCCGCGAAGCCCGCGAAGCGGTAACTGCCGCCATCGAGCCTTTGCGTACAGACAAAACCGTTGGTTCTTCATTGCAAGCAGAAGCCGAAATTACGGCTCCGGAAGAAATTGCCGATTATCTGAACACTTTGGGCGAAGAATTACGTTTTGCTTTGCTGGTGTCTAAAGCCGAAGTGAAAGTCGGTGATGAACTTGCTGTAACCGCTAAAGCCAGTGATGGTGAAAAATGCGAACGCTGCTGGCACTATACCCACGATGTGGGCGCAGTTGCAGGCCATGAAACCATCTGTAAACGTTGTGCCGACAACGTTGACGGTAAAGGCGAAGACAGACATTACGCTTAATTGTTTGGTCTAAGATAAAGGCCGTCTGAAAACTTTGGTAATAGGTTTTCAGACGGCCTTTGTTTATTGAATCTGTTTCGTATAGCGAATAGATTTTGAAAGGGAATTGGGATTTGTGATTTAGGTAAAATGCAGGATAGGGTTTCAAGTTATTGCAGGGTAGGAGTTTAATTGCACAAAATAACTCTTACGTCAGGGAGAATTTGTTGAGGATATAGGAATGACTCATAATCATGTGTCTATAATTAAGATCAATCATTACAATTCTTTGTTTGAAAGTCTTTAATAAAACAATGAGGTATCATATGCGCCCTAAAGATAAGTTTGACATCAAGGCTTGCAAAAGGATCAAGGAGTGCAACGATGAGGAATTAATTGAGATGGGAGAATGGCTCTCTGGGTGGTTGGGAGATGCCAACTTTCCTATTTTTAGCGAAATTGTTGAAATCTTTGTAGAAAGACAAGATACATTACTTCCATTCGTTTCAAATATTTTTTACTCAAATGATAGTATATGCATTTATTGGGTTTTACTTGAACTTTATCCAAAATTATCCTATCAAAACCAAGTAGCCTTAGCTATTGATTTGGAACATTGTCTTCATAATATTTCAGAAAAATTAACATTGGATGAAGATGATGAGAACCTTAAAGAAATCTTGGAAAAAGTTTTAAATTAAGTTAGATACATATTTAATGATTTTGAAATAATGTTTTGTCGGAGAAGGTGCCTTTCAAAGGGTCTTACTTATTCGATGTATTTTGAACTTTCAAATAGCCTCATATTTGCATTTTTTCATTAAACGGAAACTATATTTCTCTTTCGTTTTATCCGATATAAAAAGCCGTCTGAAGAAGTTTTCAGACGGCCTTTAGCTATTCTATTTTTAAGTAGAAATTAGCGGGCAGAGCAAGAAGTTTCTACTTTGTTGCCGTATGGGTCAGTGAAGCCGAAGAATGCTTCGCTGCCTTTTTGATGCCATTCGGCACCTTTGCCGAACAAGCCTTGGTTGGCAACATAGCGTTCGCCTGAACCTGCAACGGCAGAAGACAGGGTGGCAACTTTGTCGTCAAGGCGCAATTCAACTTGATCGGTGCTCAGGTTGCGGATTTGTACAGACAGGCCGTTTTCGCAGCTGAATGATTGAACACGGGCATCATGATCGTGTGCACGGCCGTGGTCATGATTGTGCTCGTGACGGTGACCATGGTCATGTTGATGGGCTTCGGGTGCGGCGCAGGCAGCGAGGCTCATGGCGGCGGCAATTGCAAGCAGGGCTTTTACTTTCATTTTTGACTCCTATGGTCAGTGTTGAAGGGAGAATGTAGCGGCATGTTATAAATATCTTTATGGCTTCACAATAGGGATAACCATTATTTACTTTTTCTTCCTGTTTTTGGGAGTATGGCAGGATTCGTTGTAGTTTTGATATGAATGATTAATGCCGTTTGAAAAAAAAGCCGCACTTGCGCTAGAGGTAAACGAAAGTGCGGAAAATTCAGAGAGTTACATTGAAATATGGGTTGGGCCGCTTAACGCTGGCGTGCTTTAAAGCGTGGGTTGCTCTTGCAAATAACGTACACTTTGCCTTTTCGGCGGACAATTTGGCAGTCGCGGTGTCGTTTTTTTGCAGTTTTCAGGGATGAGAGGACTTGCATCATTTATCCTTTCTGAAGGAAGACATCATGGATTGGTAACGTTGGTTGAACTTGCTGGCGCGGCCTTCGATATTGACATTGCGTTGTTTGCCTGTGTACACGGGGTGGGACGCGGAAGAAGTATCAAGCGAAAAGAGGGGATATTCTATGCCGTCTTTCCAAACCATGGTTTTGCCGTGGGTATTGGCGCATGAACGGATGAGCCATCCTTGGTCTGCGCCGCTGTCGTAAAACAGGACGGTACGATAGTTGTCCGGGTGGATATCGGGTTTCATTTCTTTCTCCAGTAAATGTTATGGTATAACATTATACTCCTAGAAAAAGAGCAGGCAAGTGTTTTTTGTTTTTCTTTATCACGGGATTGCGGCATTTTGATAAAATATGCGGTTTCAGACGGCCTTTTTTATGAGGCCGTCTGAAACATTTTGTTTTCTGATGATAGGAATATGATGTATCTGCATAAGGGTTTCAGATTGGGCGGTGCGGTAAGCAAGGTGATGCCGATTGTTCATGTATTGTCCAAGCTGGGGCTGTTGTTTTCATTGCTGTTGGCTGTGCCGACGCTGATGTCGTATTTTTATCACGACAGCGCATTTTTCGTATTTGCCTATACGGCTTTGACTGTGTTGCTGGTGTCATGCGTAACTTGGGTGCTGACGCTGCGTTTTAACCGTGAATTGCGGCCGCGCGACGGATTTACCTTGGTACTGATGCTGTGGCTGGCTTTTGCTGTCGTGGCGGCGATGCCGATTTATTTCTATATGCCGTCCATGAGTTTTACCGATGCGTTTTTTGAAGCGATGTCTGGGCTGACGACGACAGGTGCGACCGTGATTTCCGGCTTGGATACGCTGGCGCCGTCTGTAAACTTTTGGCGGCACATGCTCAACTGGCTCGGCGGCATGGGTATTATCGTGCTGGCTGTGGCGATTTTGCCGATGTTGGGCGTGGGGGGCACGCAGCTTTTCAAAGCCGAAATTCCGGGTATGGATAAAGAAAGCAAGATGGCTCCCCGTATTTCGCAAGTGGCCAAACGGCTATGGTTTGCTTATGCACTGACAACCGCCGCTGCTTTTGTGTCCTTGCATATTGCCGGCATGGGCTGGTTTGATGCCTTATGCCATGCGATGTCGGCCGTGGCTTTGGGCGGTTTTTCAACGCATGATGACAACGTTGCTTTTTTTGATTCCTTGGCAGTCGAATGGACGTTGATGTTTTTTACTGTCTGGGGCGGTATCAATTTTGCCAGCCATTTTACTGTGCTGGGCAACCGCTCTTGGCGGGTGTATTGGAAGGATGAAGAATGCCGCACCATGCTGCTGGTTTTGTCGGGCAGTATTTTGATTTCGGCATTGTATCTGTGGCAGCAGGACGTGTACCAAAGCCTTGGCGAAGCTTTGCGTTTTGTCAGCTTCAACTTTGTGTCCATCGGATTGGCCAGCGGTTTTTCCAATGCCGACTTTGCGCAATGGCCGCTGATTGTGTCGTTGTGGATGTTTTTCTTGTCGAATGTCTTGGCAAGCTCAGGCTCTATGGGAGGCGGTATTAAAAATGTGCGCGCTTTGGTGTTGTTCAAATTCAGCTTGCGCGAGATGTTGATTTTGCTGCACCCGCGTGCGGTTCGTACGGTAAAGGTCAACAACAACTCCATTCCGGATCGTATGGCGCTGACCGTTATGTCGTTCATTTTTATTTATTTTATGACGGTCATCGTATTCAGCTTTTTACTGATGGCCGCAGGCTTGGACTTTTTATCCGCCTTCACGGCAGTCATTGCCTGTATTACCAATGCCGGCCCGGGCTTGGGTGCAGTCGGTCCGTCGCATAATTATGCCGCGCTGAGCGATGTGCAGAAATGGCTGTGTGCGGCAGTGATGCTGTTGGGACGTTTGGAAATTTTTACCGTTTTAATTTTGTTTACTCCGGCATATTGGAAGAAATAAGTGTAGAAAAAGGCCGTCTGAAATTTCAGACGGCCTTTTTATAATGGCTGAATTTAAGCGTATTGCTTGAGCAGTTCTTTAAATTGTTCGCCGGTTTCAGGGTGTTTCAAACCGTAAGCTACAGTCGCTTCAAGGTAACCCAATTTGCTGCCGCAGTCATAGCGCTTGCCTTCAAATGCGTGAGCCAAGACAAACTCATGATCAAGCAGACGGGCGATACCGTCGGTCAGTTGGATTTCACCGCCGGCACCGCGGGGCAGGTTGGTCAACAAGTCAAAAATGCGCGGAGTCAGGATGTAGCGGCCGACAACAGCAAGGTTGGAAGGCGCTTCTTCCGGTTTGGGTTTTTCAACGATGTTGATAATACGTTGATAGTTTTTCAGCTGCTCGACTTCGACAATACCGTAAGAACCGGTTTGGGAAGGATCGATGGTTTCAACGCCTAAAACGCTGTTGCCGCTTTGGTTGTACACGTCAACCATTTGTTTTAGCGCGCCTTTAGGCGTATCAATCAAATCGTCTGCCAAAATAACGGCAAAAGGCTCGTTACCAACGGCTGCCTGCGCGCACAATACGGCATGACCTAAACCCAATGCTTCAGTTTGACGGATGTACATGCAGGTAATGTTGGAAGGCAGGATATCGCGAACGTGCACCAGTAGTTTGTCTTTTTGACGCAATTCCAATTCGGTTTCCAACTCGTATGCTTTGTCGAAGTGGTCTTCGATACTGCGTTTGTTACGGCCGGTGATGAATACCATTTCGGTACAGCCGGCTTCAACCGCTTCTTCAACTGCATATTGAATCAGAGGTTTGTCCACGATAGGCAGCATTTCTTTGGGGCTGGCTTTGGTTGCAGGTAGGAAACGGGTGCCCATACCGGCAACGGGAAAGACGCATTTTTTAATGGGTTTCATATTATTATCCTATTTGATTAAGGGTTATACCCCAAAAGTGTAAAGGTGTAGTCGTATGTAGTAATGATACCACATGATAAAGTATCAGTCGGTTGAAAAGGCGGATTGCTCATAGATACTGTCTTATCCCAGCAACGCCAGTAATTCTTCTTCGCTCAATACGGCTATGCCCAGCGTTTGGGCTTTTTCCAATTTACTGCCTGCTGCTTCTCCGGCGACAACGTAGTCGGTTTTTTTAGATACGCTGCCGGAAACTTTACCGCCTGCGGCTTCGATCAAGGCTTGGGCTTGGTCACGTTTGAGTGTGGGTAAAGTCCCTGTTAATACAAAGGTTTTACCTGCTACGACCTCGTTAATGCCGTCTGAAATAGTTTCATCTTGAAGATTAGACAGTGTTTGTGCAAAGAAAGTTTTCATATTTTCAAGCAGGGCTGCGTTTTGCGGTTTGCTGCGCCAGGCTTGCCAATCGGCAGGTAATGCTTTGTCAGTTTGCAGACCTTCTATGCTTTGTCCGGCGAGTTCCCACAAGGCCAGTGCTTTGGTTTCGCTGATTTTAAAATCGGGCAGACGGGCAATCCAGCGTTGCGGCTCGGCATGGCGCAGCGGCGGGATGGTAACAGCCTGGCTTTGCGGGGCAACACCTACAGCCAGCAGCTCATCTATCATCGCCTGTTGCGCTTCTTGGGCAAAAAAGTGGGCGATGGATCGGGCAACCACCGTGCCGATATCGGGCAGGCAGGCGAGGATGGGTTCGGGTGCGCGGCGGACGTGTTCGAGCGTACCGAATGCCTGCGCCAGCGTTTTGGCGGTGCGTTCGCCGACATGACGGATGCCGAGGGCAAAAAGGAAGCGCGCAAGTTCGGGCGTTTTGCTGGCTTCTATGCCTGCAAGGATGTTTTCTGCCCATTTGGTCGGCTGTTTTTTATTGTTTTTGGCAAGCAGAGTATTGCCGGTCTCGCCTTCAAAGTCTCCAATCTCACTGTTTGATGGTTCTTCTTCACTAGCTGATGCTTTGTCCGCCATTTCCTTCATTTTTTGCAGGGTCGGAATATCGAGGCGGTAGAGGTCGGCGAAATGGCGGACGAGGTCTTGGGCGACAAGCTGCTCGATTTGTTTTTGTCCAAGTCCGTCAATGTCCATGGCTTTGCGTGAGGCAAAGTGGATCAAACCTTGCGCGCGTTGTGCTTGGCAAAGCATACCGCCGCTGCACCGGGCAACCGCTTCGCCTTCTTCGCGTTCGATTTCGCTGCGGCAGATAGGGCAATGGGTGGGCAGGCGGTAGGGCTTGTGGAGCGGAACGGATTGGGTTTGGTCGGCGGACGGTGTTTCGGCAAACAAATCGTCTTGCAGGCCGTCTGAAACGGAAACATTGGTCTCCTGCATTGGTCGGCGTTCGAAAATCACGCGCACCACCTCGGGAATCACGTCTCCGGCGCGGCGTACGACAACGGTATCACCAACGCGTACGTCTTTTCGAGACACTTCATCTTGATTGTGCAGTGTAGCATTGGTTACGGTAACGCCGCCGACGAATACAGGTTGCAGGCGGGCAACTGGGGTTACTGCGCCAGTGCGCCCGATTTGTACATCAATGGCTTCGACAATGGTCAATGCTTCTTCGGCAGGGAATTTGTGGGCAATGGCCCAACGTGGTGCGCGTGAGATGAAGCCGAGTTCGCGCTGTTGCGTCAAGCTGTTGACTTTGACCACCATGCCGTCGATTTCGTATGGCAGAGTGGGGCGTTTTTGCTGCATTTGCTCGTAAAACGCCAATACTTCGTCGATATTTGGGAAGCAGCCGAAATTACCGTCAGGCAGGCTGAAGCCGAGTTCTTTACAATAGCTCAGCTCTTGCAGGTGTTCTTCTGCGATAAAACCGCCTTGTTGTCGGGCGATGGAATAGGGAAAGAAATGCAGTTTGCGCTGTGCCGTAATGCGCGAATCGAGTTGGCGTAAACTACCGGCGGCGGCATTGCGCGGATTGGCGAAAGGTTTTTGTCCGTTTTCAGCTTGTCGTGCGTTTAAAGCGGCAAAATCGGCTTTGAGCATCAATACTTCGCCGCGTATTTCGATAAGCTCGGGAATATTTTCTCCATGCAGGCGCAGAGGAATGTTGGATACGGTTTTGACGTTTTGGGTAACGTCTTCGCCTGTGGTGCCGTCGCCACGGGTTGCCGCTTGAGTCAATACGCCGTCGCGGTAGAGCAGGCTGATGGCGAGACCGTCAAATTTAGGCTCGATAACGTATTCCGGTTTTTCTCCGTTTAATCCGCCACGCACGCGTTCATCGAAAGCATACATTTCGGCATGATCGAACACGCCGTTTTCATCTTGTGGCGAGAAGGCGTTGGTCAGCGACAGCATCGGTACTTCGTGGCGTACTTCGGCAAAGCCTGCCAAAGGCTCGCCACCGACACGCTGGGTCGGGCTGTCGGGCAGTTTGAGCTCGGGATGGTTTCGCTCCAACGCTTCGAGTTCGCGGAATAATTTGTCGTATTCGGCATCGGGTACGCTGGGTGCGTCGAGGGTGTAGTATTCGTAGGCGTAGCGGTTGAGGAGGTCGGTCAGGTATTTGATACGTTGTGCGGTCAGATTCATTGTGTAATCGGAATAGAGTTTTCAGACGGCCTGATGATAGAGAGGCCGTCTGAAAATCGATGAATATTGAAGATGAAGTGATTTTACCTGAAAAAAGCGGATATGCCGTCATTGCATATCCGCTTTTTGATTGGGGAAATTTAGGAGAACAGGCGCAGGGCTTGTTTGCTGCCGGGTTTGAGGCCGACTTTAAGCATTTCTTCCTGACGGGCCAAAACGTAGTTGCGTACGTCTTTGAGCCATTGGGTGGAAACTTCTTCCATTTGGTCGTTAACCAAATCCAAGCTGAGTTGGCCGGAAAGTTTGACAGCCAAGTCCATAAATTTGTCGAAAGTTTTTTCGCCGGCCGGAACATGCGGAATATCCAGCAACATGCTGAAGCCGCGGTAGGCTTGGTTGTCCAGCAAAGGATTGGTAAACGGTTTGTTGTCCAAGGTATGGATGGAGAACAATTGAGGGTTGTTGTTGTCACCGAAGTGGAACGCGCCGTCTTCGCCCAATTTGAAACCGGTTTCTTCCACGGCGGCACGCAATTCTACGCCGCTGATGTTGGAATGGGAAACCAAGTGAATGGCGATGGTTTGGTCAACACGCGCACAGAATTGGTCGAGGGCTTGTGCGACTTCGGTGAACGCGTCCAAGTCGGTATGCAAAACTTTTCCGTCCATCAGTTGGGCAAAAGCATCAACCTGTTGGTCGAAGTGTTGCAGTTCTTCACGCGCGGCCAAACCGTTGCGGCTGACGGCTTGCAGGCCCATGACGAAGCCTTGGTAGTAAACGCCCGGAATCGGCTCGGCAACGCGGAAATGGTCGTCCATGGTGCAACCGATGATTTGGAAACGGTGGGTAGCGGAAAGGCGCGGCAGGGCGTGCAATTCTTGGGCTTGTTTCAGGGAGATGTAGGCCATGTAGTCGAAGCGCGGGTCAAACCAAGGCAATTCGACTTGAGACAATTCGTCCAGGCTGATCAATGGTACTTGTGCCACAGGCTCGGCTGCAGTTTCAACCGGAGCAGAAGCGGCTTCGGCAGGATTTATGGTAATTTCGTTGTTCAAACCGATAACGGTGTGTTGGACTTTTTCTTCTGCGGAGAAGTCGTCTTCCACGGTCAGTTCGACATCGGTTTTAAGCTGGGCAGGGTGAGCCAGTTTGGCTTTGGCCGCGTAGATTTCATCTTGTTCCTGCAGGTTGCGCAATGCCTCTTCGTTTTTTTTGTTTTTCTTGATAAACAAACCTTGGCCGCCGGTTTCTTTGC
The DNA here is from genome assembly GCF_051956675.1 of Neisseria sp. P0022.S009. Lineage (NCBI taxonomy): Bacteria > Pseudomonadati > Pseudomonadota > Betaproteobacteria > Neisseriales > Neisseriaceae > Neisseria > Neisseria sp. P0022.S009. The sequence continues at coordinate 305,411 of NZ_JBQCXE010000002.1, read as the reverse complement.
TGTCGCGGACGTGTTTGGTTTTGCTGGTCAAAAGTGCGTCCTTATCGGAATGGCCGAATTGTTCGCGCACTTGTTTGCGGTATTGGTTTTCCTGGTACATGTTGTAACCGATGACCGCCAAAAGGGCGGCGAGGGCTAAGACGATGAAAATCATGGAGTAATCACTTTTTAAAAAGGCAGCATTCCGTCTTTTTCAGGGTGCGGAATCTTGCTGCGCGGGCAGTTCGTTGGAGCCGGACTTTATGCGTCCGAATGAATAGCTGAATTATAACGAAAATAAACGGTTGTGACAGCATTATGTCTGCCAATCAGTGTTCAGGCCGTCTGAAAGTTATCCGCGCCGGACGGGAAAACCTGCTTTTTGAAGGCGAGGCCAATCGAAGAAATGTCCGGGATCGGTTTTCCTGTCCGGCGCGATGTCCTGATGACCGGTAACGGCCTGAATCGGATAATGCTCGGAAATAGCGGTCAACAAGGCTTGCAGGCTGGTGTATTGTGCCTCGGTAAAAGGCTCGAAATCGCAGCCTTCCAGTTCGATACCGATGGAAAAGGCATTGCATTTTTCTCTGCCTTGAAACGACGATATACCTGCATGATAGGCCATATCGTCGCAGGAAACGAATTGGACGGTTTCGCCCTCACGGCTGATGAAAAAATGGCTGGAGACGCGCAAGGTATGGATGATGCTGAAGAAAGGATGCTCGTCAGGGTTGATTTGGTTGGTAAACAATTTTTCCACCGCACCCGTGTTGTACTCAAAAGGAGGGAGGGAAATATTGTGGAGGACAACCAATGAGATGTTTTCATCCGGTTCGCGCGGGCTGAAATTGGGCGAATGAGTTTGGCGTGCATTCAGCCAACGGCCGTTTTGCCAAGTGTTTTTTGAAGGAGAATTCATGGTTTCAGACGGCCTTTCGGGATAGGAAAACATACGTTGGGGAATGCGGCAGGCTTAATGCGCTTGTTTTCGGTTATACTGTCGCCCGACACGTTCACAAACCAAGAATCCTACCATGTTGAAAAAATTGTTGAAATGGCTGGCCGTATTTTTGACGGCATTTGCCGCCGTGGTTGCCGCATTGTTGTTTGTTCCGAAAAACAACGGCAAGCCATACCGTATTACCATTGCTAAGAATCAAGGTATCTCTTCCGTCAGCCGTAAACTGGCTCAAGACGGCATTGTTTATAACCGTTATGTGCTGGTAGCCGCCGCGTATGTGATGGGCGTGCACAACCAACTCAATGCCGGCTCTTACCGCCTATCTGCCAAAGTATCGGCTTGGGACATTTTAAAACGCATTAAAAAAGGCCGTCCTGATTCGGTCAGCGTGCAAATTCTAGAGGGTGCGCGGTTTGCACAAATGCGCCGTATTATCGACAACACTGCCGATATTGCCCATGATACGCGCGGTTGGAGCGATGAAAAACTAATGGCCGAAGTGGCACCTGATGCCTTGAGCAGCAATCCTGAAGGACAGTTTTTCCCGGATAGTTACGAAATTGATGCCGGCGGCAGCGATCTTCAAATTTACAAAATCGCCTACCGTAAAATGCGGGAAAACCTGCAAGAAGCATGGGACGACCGTCAAAGCGGCCTGCCTTATAAAAATCCGTACGAAATGCTGATTATGGCGAGTCTGATTGAAAAAGAAACCGCACACGAAGACGACCGCGCCCATGTGGCCGCCGTATTCGTCAACCGCCTGAATATCGGCATGCGCCTGCAAACCGACCCGACTGTCATCTATGGCATGGGTGATGCGTATAAGGGCAGAATCCGCAAAGCCGACCTGCAACGCGATACGCCCTACAATACTTATACGCGCAGCGGTTTGACGCCGACACCGATTGCGCTTCCCGGTAAGGCCGCGCTTGAGGCGGCGGGTCATCCGTCTAATGAAAAATATCTGTATTTCGTCTCAAAAATGGATGGTACGGGCCTGAGCGAGTTCAGCCATAATCTTTCTGAACACAACGCCGCCGTACGCAAATATATTTTGAAGAAATAAACCGAATAGGCCGTCTGAAACATTTATAATCCCAGTTTCAGACGGCCTTTAGATTAACGATATCCATATGAAACCCAGATTTATTACCCTTGACGGCATAGACGGCGCAGGCAAATCCACCAACCTCGCCGTAATGAAAGCATGGTTTGAAAAACATAAGCTGCCCGTATTGTTTACGCGCGAACCGGGAGGCACGCCTGCCGGAGAAGCATTGCGCGAAATCCTGCTCAACCCTGCCACCCAAGTCAGCCTGCGCACCGAAACCCTGTTGATGTTTGCCGCCAGACAGCAACACTTGGAAACCGTCATTCTGCCTGCCCTGAAAAACGGCACGCATGTCGTTTCCGACCGCTTTACCGATGCAACGTTTGCCTATCAAGGCGGCGGGCGCGGCGTTCCCTTGCAAGATATTGCCACGCTTGAGCATTGGGTGCAGGGCGATTTCCGTCCCGATTTGACCTTGCTGTTGGATGTGCCTTTGGAAGTATCGATGGCGCGCATCAACCAAACGCGTGAGAAAGACCGCTTTGAACAAGAAGAAGCCGAGTTTTTCAATCGGGTGCGCGAAGTATATCTGCAACGTGCTAACGAACAGCCGGAACGCTATGCCGTCATCGACAGCAGCCAAAGTCTGGACGCGGTAAAAGATCAGATTGAAACCACGCTAGACAGTCATTTTGGATTGAATGTTTAAGTTTAAATAAAATGCCGTCTGAAAGCAGGTAGTGTGGCGAAGAAATATTATTACAGAAGTTTTTAGACATAAAACCGATTAAAACGAAATATCAAAACAAATGTAATAAATATCGGTATGCGCCACCAAAAGAACATGATAAAATTACGGCCTGTTACAAAGCCGGTCTGTTAACAAACCGACTTTAGAAGTTTAAATGTCTGAAGCAGCCCGTTTCAGACTTGTTCGCTGTAAAATCTCTCTCTCGCAAACAGGATCGACAAATGGAAAATTCATTAAAAGAAGCCGCCCTGCAGTTCCACGAATTCCCCGTGCCGGGCAAAATCTCCGTTACCCCAACCAAATCTTTGGCCACTTCTAAAGATTTGGCGTTGGCGTACTCTCCGGGCGTAGCCGCTCCTTGTATGGAAATCCATGCCGATCCGCAAACTGCCTACAAATACACTGCCAAAGGCAATTTGGTTGCCGTGATTTCCAACGGTACAGCAGTGTTGGGTTTGGGCAACATCGGCGCATTGGCCGGTAAACCTGTAATGGAAGGCAAAGGCGTATTGTTCAAAAAATTCGCCGGTGTTGACGTATTCGATATCGAAATCGATGAAAAAGACCCGCAAAAATTGGTAGACATCATCGCTTCTTTGGAACCGACTTTCGGCGGCATCAACCTCGAAGACATCAAAGCGCCTGAGTGCTTCTACATCGAACGCGAATTGCGCAAACGTTGCAAAATCCCTGTATTCCACGACGACCAACACGGTACCGCCATCATCACCGCCGCCGCCGTATTGAATGCCCTGCGTTATACCGGCCGTAAAATCGAAGAAGCGACTTTGGTGTGCTCCGGCGCAGGTGCGGCCGCGATTGCCTGCTTGAACCAATTGCTGGATTTGGGTCTGAAACGCGAAAACGTGACCGTTTGCGACTCCAAAGGCGTGATTTACAAAACCCGCGAAGACAAAGACCGTATGGACGAGTCCAAACAGTTCTACGCCATTGAAGACAACGGCCAACGCGTATTGGCCGATGCCGTTAAAGGTAAAGACATCTTCTTGGGTCTGTCCGGCGCAAACCTGCTGACGCCTGAAATGCTGAACACCATGAACGAAAAACCAATCGTGTTCGCCATGGCAAACCCGAATCCGGAAATCCTGCCTCCGTTGGCAAAAGAAACCCGTCCGGATGTGGTCATCGGTACAGGCCGTTCAGACTTCCCGAACCAAGTGAACAACGTATTGTGCTTCCCATTCATCTTCCGTGGCGCATTGGATGTCGGCGCGACCACCATCAACGAAGAAATGAAACGCGCCTGCGTGTATGCTTTGGCTGACTTGGCAATGGAAGAGGTAACTGAAGAAGTGGTTGCCGCTTACGGTAAGAAATTTGAATTCGGTGCGGAATACCTGATTCCTACCCCATTCGATTCCCGCCTGTTGCCTCGCGTTGCTACAGCTACTGCTAAAGCGGCAATGGAAAGCGGCGTGGCTACCCGTCCAATCGCCGATTTGGATGCGTATGCTGCTAAACTGGCCGGTTTGAAATTGTAATCCGGTAAGTAGTGTTTGATTGAAAATGCCGTCTGAAAGTTGTATTTCAGACGGCATTTTTGTTTGTCGCATATTTTATAGAGAGCTTAATGAAACGGCTGGAATGATGAACATGGTAAGCTGCCGATTCAAAATGGGTGTGGAAATATAAATTGCTTTCTAAAATAGGTTGCTTATTTTTGAGCCGATTTGATTTTGCAGAATTGGTATGGGTTTTAAATACAACATTTTTACCAGTCTTTAAAAAAATATCAGGCCGTCTGAAATTGGGTTTTCAGACGGCCTGAGTGAATGAAACGGTTTATTTTTGCCAATAGGTTTTGACGTTGACGAATTCGTACAGTCCGAATTCGGATAGCTCCCGTCCGTAGCCTGAAGCTTTGACGCCGCCAAAGGGGAGGCGCAAGTCGCTGCTGGTGTGGCGGTTGATAAAGACAGAGCCTGCTTGGATTTTTTCGGCGTATTTCCATGCATTTGCCGTGTCGGCTGTGTAGATACAGGCGCCGAGGCCGAAAGGTATGTCATTGGCAAGCGCAACGGCGTGATCCGGATTTTCGGCGCGTAAGATCATGGCAACCGGGCCAAAGACTTCTTCATGCCAAACGCGGCAGTTTGGATTGACTCGATCCAAGACGGTAGCCGGGTAAAACCAGCTTTGTCCATCAGGAATATAGCCGCCGATCAAACATTGCGCGCCGTGTGCAACTGCATCTTGGACCTGCTCATGCACGTTTTGGCGCAGGTCTTGGCGGTGAAGCGGAGCAAGGGTGGTGTTTGGGTCTTTAGGGTTGCCGGTTTGCAGTTTGGCACACTCGGCAAGGAAGAGCGGGATAAATTGTTCGGCAATATCTTCGGTAACAATGATGCGTTTGGCAGCGTTGCAGGATTGTCCGGCATCACGGAAGCGTGAATAGCAGGCATCGATGGCGGCACGTTGGAGGTCGGCATCGGGCAGGATGATAAACGGATTGCTGCCGCCCAGTTCAAGGACGGTTTTTTTCAGATGTTTGCCTGCATGGGCAGCCAGCAGTCGGCCGGTATGGGTCGAACCGGTGAATGCCATGGCATTGGTATCTTCGATGGCTTTAAGCGTGTCTTCATGGTTTAGCCATGCGCCGATAAGCGGCAAACCTTTTGGGACGAGGCTGAAGAGGGTTTCGCTGACGCGGGCGACACTGGGCGCAGGTTTGACCGCGCAGGCATTGCCGGCGCACAGGGCAGGGATGGCAAATCGTAAAATCTGCCAAACAGGATAGTTCCACGGCATGACTGCCAAAACAACACCTAAAGGCTCGAAGCGGACTTGGCTGAGGCTGGCTTGGGTGGCGATGGTTTTATGGGAGAGCAGTTCGGGTGCAAGGCGGACGTAGTAGCGGATAAGCTCGATGGATTTGCTGATTTCGGCGCGGCATTCGTGCAGGCAGCGGCCGACTTCTTCGCAAACCATTTCGGCGAGGCGTTCTTGGTTTTGGGCGAGGCTGTCGGCAAATTGCTGTAAGAGGGCGGTGCGCTCGATAATGCTTGATTGTGCGAAGGTTTGCTGAAGGGTTTGGAGGAGGTTTAATTCGTCGGTAAATTCGGTGTAGCTTTGTGCCGGTCGGCGGCAAATGGTTTCACTGGTAAAGACATGGGTGCTGTGAAACATGGTTGGGCTCCTTTGTTTTTATGTTTTTATGAGGCCGTCTGAAAATGTTTCAGACGGCCTTTTATTGTGATGATTGTACTTCAAGCGACCAGTTGGGGAAAAATAGATTTTAAACCGGCAACAATAATCTCTACGGAAATGGCGGCAAGCATCATGCCCATAATGCGGTTGAGGATGGTCAGGCCGGTCGTGCCCAAGCGTTTGCTGATGCGTCCGGCAACGATCAGGATGAGATAGCAAATCAGGCTGACCAGAAAGCCGGAGATGATAATCAGGGCAATATCGCTGTAATTTTTGGCGGCAGAGGAGTAAATGATGACGGTAGAAATACCGCCGGGACCGATGGTAATCGGAATGGCAATGGGGACGACGGCAATGGCTTTTTCATTGCGGCGGACTTGTTGCGCATGGTGATGCTCTTCTGAATTGGGGTCGATTTTGGGCTTGGCCGGATTGTCGTTGCCGTTCATCAAGGAGATGGCAATCAATAAAACCAAAATGCCGCCGCCGACTTGGAAAGAGCCTACGCTGATGCCGAGTACTTTCAATAAGATACCGCCGCTCAGTGCAAAGACGACAATCACGATGAAAACGGCCAGTGCGGCAGTACGCGCAATTCTGCGTTTTTCTTTGGTGCTGTGGTCTTGCGTCAGGTCAAGATAAATCGAGAGTGCGCTGAAGGGGTTGATCAGTACAAGAAGTGCAACGAGAAGTTTGCCGATTTCTACACCTAATTCCATATTATTCCTTGCTTTCAGTCAGATCGTCGTTGTCCATATTGCGATGGCGGAGGTTTTTATGTTCGTTGGCGATACCCATCAACAGGGCCAGCACCACCATGATGGAAAGCGTAGCCGTACCGCCGTAGCTGACCAGGGGAAGGGGGACGCCGACAACGGGCAAAATACCGCTGACCATGCCCATGTTTACAAAGGCGTAGCAGAAGAAGGTCATGGTCAATGCGCCTGCCAAAGTACGGCTGTAAAGGGATTGCGCTTGTGCGGCAATCCATAATCCGCGTGCCAAAATGATAAGGTAAACCAGCAGCAAAAGGATATTGCCGATCAGACCGAACTCTTCGCCGAATACTGCGAAAATAAAGTCAGTCGTTGATTCGGGAATATAGTCCAAATGGGTTTGTGTGCCGTTGAGCCAGCCCTTACCCCATACGCCGCCAGAGCCGATGGCAATCATGGATTGAATGATGTGGTAGCCTGCGCCTAACGGGTCTTTGGTCGGGTCGAGCAGGGTAAGGACGCGGGTTTTCTGGTAGTCGTGCATGCCGTAGTTCCACAAGAGCGGCAGGGCGGCCACAAAGGCAATAATAGCGGCAAAAATGGCTTTCCAGGGCAATCCGGCAAAAAAGATGACAAAAATGCCCGAAGCCATAATCAGCGCGGCCGTACCGAGGTCGGGCTGCTTCAAAATCAGGGCGACAGGAACAAGAATCAGTACGAGGGCGATAATATAATGTATCCATTTCAGACGGCCTTCATAGCGTTGGAAATACCACGCGACAGTCATGGGAATACCGATTTTCATGATTTCGGAAGGTTGGATACGGGTAAAGCCGAGGCTCAGCCAACGGGTCGAACCGTTTACGGTAACGCCGGCAACTTCGACGCCAATCAGCAGCAATACGCCGACAATGTAAACAGGCAGGGCAACTTTGGCGGCCGTTTGCGGCTTAAATACGGCGATAATCCATAACAGGGCAAAGCCCAAAACGGTATGGATGGTTTTGTTTTCCAATTGGCCGAACTCTTGTCCGTCTGCAGAATAGAGCAAAAACAGGCTCATGATGTAGATGGCGAGCATGGCAAAAAACAGCCAAGGGTCAATCGGGGCTGCAATGGTGGATTTGAACGTTTTCCACGCTGATGTGTTATTCATGGTGAACCTCCGGCTGTGGGGCAGGGCTTGTCGGAGTCAGTCCGTAGGCAGATTGGAAAATGCTGGTAATAGGCTGATGTTTATCAGTTTTTTCAGTTTTGGCCGAATCTGTTTCGAGGCCGTCTGAAAACTGTTGCGGCTTGACGTGAAGCATATAAAAATCAGTCATTTCACGTGCCAATGGCGCGGCATACGCACCCCAGCCGCCGTTTTCCAAAATAACGGCAATGGCGATTTCAGGTTTTTCCAATGGCGCAAACGAGATAAACCATGCGTGGTCGCGGTGTTGTTCGCGCAGGGCTGCGGCATTGTAGCGGCTGCCTTGTTTGATTTGTACGACCTGGGCCGTACCGGTTTTACCGCCCATCGTATAAGCGAGTCCGCCACCGATACGGTGTGCCGTACCGCCCGGTTTCAATACCTTCTCCATTGCGCGTTTGACGTATTCGAAGTTGTCGGTTTTAAACGGAATTTGACGTTCGGGATTAGGATTGATGCGGGTAATTTTGCGCGCGCCGAAATCCAATATTTCTTTGACCAAATGCGGCTGATGGACAACACCGTTGTTGGCCAGAGATGCTGTCGCATGTGCCATTTGCAAAGGCGTGTAGGCGTTGTAGCCTTGGCCGATACTGACGGAAACCATTTCGCCGGCGCGCCATTCTTTGGCGGTCGGGTCGGAAGATTTGGCAAAGCGTTTGGCTTTCCATTCGCGGCTGGGCAAAACGCCTGTGTATTCGCTGGGCAGGTCAATGCCGGTTTTTTGGCCGAAACCGAATTGCGCCAAATACGGAGAGGCTTTGTCGATACCCATTTCATAACCCAAGCGGTAGAAGAAGGTATCTGAGGATACTTGAATGGCTTTGCTCAAGTTGGCCGAGCCGTGACCGCTGCGGACAGAGTCGCGGAAAATATGGCGGCTGCCGGGTATGCTCCATGCGCCGGGGGCTGGGACGATGGTGTTTTGAGTGATTTTACCGCTTTCCAACAAAGCCATGCCCATAAAGGGTTTGAATGTAGAGCCAGGTGGATAGAGGCCTTGGGTAACGCGGTTGATCAAAGGCTTTTTCCAATCGTCATTCAGCATTTTCCAAGTATCGCTGTCGATGCCGTCAATAAAGAGGTTGGGGTCGAAAGATGGTTTGGAAACAAATGCCAAAACAGTACCGTCTTGCGGATTAATGGCCACCAATGCGCCACGGCGGTCGCCCAAGATTCGGTCGGCTTCCTGCTGCATACGGATATCCATTCCTAGGCGCAAGGTTTGCCCCATTTTGGACGGGACATTTTTCAATACGCGGACGATATTGCCGTAAGCGTCTTTTTCGACTTCTTGATAGCCTGGAACGCCATGAAGCTGGTGTTCGTAATATTTTTCCAAGCCGGATTTGCCGATATGCGTACTGCCGCGGTAGAGGGCGGTCAGGCCTTCTTCTTCCAGCATTTCTTTGTCTTTATCGCTAATACGGCCGATGTAGCCTAAAAAATGGGAAGTCAGCTTGCCGTAAGGATATTCGCGGAATGTGCGTGAATTGACCTCTACGCCTTTGAATTCGCGCAGATGCACAGACAAGCGTGCGGCCTCTTCATCGGTCAGCTTGAGCTTGAGTGGGATATTTTCAAATTTTCTATAGCTTTCGCGGTATTTTTTGAAGCGTTTTAAATCTGTCGGCGTGATATCGACGTATTTTTTCAATGCTTCAATGACATCTTCTATCTTGCCTTCGATACGGCTGGGAATAACTTCAAGCGAAAAGACGGGATAGTTTTTGGCCAAAGGAACGCCGTTGATGTCGACGATTTCGCCGCGTACGGGCGGAGTTGGAATCAGGGTGATGCGGTTGCTCGATGCCTGACCGGAAAACTCATTGTGTTGAGTCACTTGTAAGTAAAAGAACCGCGCCAGCAAGATGGAAAAGAAGATGACAATCAGGATAAAAGCAACGAGCAGGCGTAATAGGGCATCGGCTTGTGCTGCCTGAGCGGAAGGTTTTTGGGTATGTTGACCACCGGAAAGACGGCGTGGAAGAATCGGTTTCATCTTTTCAGTGCGCGCGGTAAATACGGGTCACAATCAGCATCAGCTGGCTGAGTATCGGCCAAAGCAGTGCGCCGACAAATGGGGCAACAAAGCCTTGCAAAGTGATGACCTGATGATTGAGGAACAGACGTGCAACAGTTAAGACGGCCTGATTGAGAAGCAGGGCAGCCAAGACAGCGGCCAATTGCATAATGTGGCCGTACAGCATGATTTGGCGGCGTCGGTTTAAGATGAAATAAGTTATCACAACGTAAGACAGGGCGTGCAGGCCCAAAGTCGCGGCGGTTGCGGCATCGACAATCAGACCGATGGCAAAAGCCAGTCCCATGCCTGCGCGTTGCGGCTGGTGCAATGTCCAATACAGCAGCATCAGTGCCGTCATTTCAGGCAGCCAGAAGAATCCGTCAAAGGAAAACGGCATAAAGTCCAGTATCATCATCACAATGAGACTGGCCGCCATGATATGCAGCGGTACTGCACGGTAAGAATCGTCAAAATCGTTCATGAAATCAGCGTGGGGAAGAAGGGGCGGAAGAAAGTACCAAGACAAAACGGCTGCTGCGTAAAGCGGCCAAAGGCGTCAGTTGCGTATCGTAATAAGGCGTTCCCGATGCACGGACAACCTTGCTGACGGTTGCAACGGGAATCCCCGCCGGATAAGTACCGTCCAAGCCGGAAGTCAGCAGAACATCACCGGGTTTCAAGTCCGAGCCGGTTGGGAAATAGCGTAAATCCAAACCGCTGCCATTACCATATGCCAAATTACGTTCACCGGTGCGGCTGACGGCTACGGGGACAATGCTTTGTCCGCTTGAGATCAGCTCGATTTCCGCGCTTTGTGTATGGACTTGTGTCAATAGGCCGATCAAACCACTTTGATCGATGACCGCATCGCCAACTTTCAAGCCGTCTTGACTGCCTTTGCCGATAATCAGTCTTTCGGAAAGTGGATCTTTGCCATTGGAAATGACTTCCGCGCCGATAACATTGTGGATGCCTTTTTGTTGCAAACCGTACAGTTTTTTCAATTCGCGCAATTCATCGGTATTGACTTTATCCCGCTGCAAATCGATTTTCAGACGGCCATTTTCTTCTAAAAGCCGGCGGTTTTGTTCCAAAAGCTCGGATTTGGATTGGGAAAGATCGGCAAAATATTGATAAAGTTGAACGGGTTGATTGGCCAGCCATTGAGCTGGATAGAGCATGGGCATTACTGCCGCACGTACAGGCTGCATCAATGAAAAGCGATAATCAGCCACCATCAGGCCGGCCGCCAGGGCGACATAAACGACAAAACGAGGCAACAGCTTAGGGCCTTTTGCCTCGTCAAAGCGCAAAGAAGAGCGTTCCATAGCCATCTACCTTATGGGTTTTCCGTAAACACGGTATCCCATTTGCCGATATAGTCCAAAGCCTTACCGGCACCATAGGCGACGCAGTTCAGAGGCTGGTCGGCAATGCCGACGGGCAGGCCGGTTGCATCGGCCAAGACGGTATCGATACCGTGCAGAAGCGCACCGCCGCCGGTCAGCATAATACCTCGGTCGGCAATATCGCCGGCCAGTTCGGGCGGAGCTTGTTCCAAAGCCAGACGGACGGCGCGGATGATTTGATTTACCGTTTCACTCAATGCTTCACGGATTTCATTCGACGTAACCGCCAAGGATTTAGGCGTACCTTCGGCCAGGTCGCGGCCTTTAATGCGCATGGCTGTTTCGGTTTCAAAGCCCGAGGCTGATCCGATTTGTTTCTTCAATTCTTCTGCCGTCGCCTCGCCGATTAAGACACCGCGATGACGGCGCAGGTAATGGATGATGCTTTTATCGAATTCGTCACCGGCTGCGCGGACGGAAGCAGAATAGGCCATACCGCCCAGTGAAAGAATACCGATTTCAGTAGTGCCGCCGCCAATATCGACAATCATCGAACCTGCCGCATCTTCAATCGGCAAACCCGCGCCCAAAGCGGCGGCCATCGGTTCTTCAATCAAATGCACGCTTGCCGCGCCGGCGGCAAACGCTGAATCCAAAATCGCTTTACGTTCCACTTGGGTAGAGCCGCCCGGAACACAGATAACCACACGGGGCGGAACCAAAGACCGTCCTTCGGTGGCTTTTTTAATCAACATACCCAGCATACGCTCGGTAATCACAAAATCGGCAATCACGCCGTCTTTCATCGGACGGACGATTTCGATATTGCGCGGCGCACGGCCCTGCATTTTTTTGGCTTCCGTACCAACTGCCATGATTTTACTTTTATTGCCCGCGCCGGATTGAATCGCAACCATGGACGGCTCATCCAAAACAATCCCTTTGCCGCGTACAAAAATCAACGTGTTGGCCGTGCCCAAGTCGATGGCAATATCATTAGAAAGAAAACGAGATAAAAGACGAAACATAGGATACCTGAAATTCCGGCCCAGCCCGGATGTGTTTAGCGTTATTTAAAATAAGAAAAACAGGTACACGGTTTAAGACGGATAAATGAACCCTGAAAAGGCCGTCTGAATCAAAACACCATGCCAACCTGTTTGGTTTTCGGTTATAATTCTTCGCTTCATAGAAGACGAAATGCAATGATACCCCAAACCCAAGGTGCATTGCTATCAGACAAGGATTTTTTATGGCTTTAAGCTTAAATGATGTGGAAAAAATCGCAAAACTCTCACGCCTCACTTTAACGGACGAAGAAAAAAACAAAACGCTTGCCGAGTTGAACGACATTTTCGCCATGGTTGAAAACATGCAAAGCGTCAATACCGACGGCATCGAACCTATGGCGCATCCGCACGAAGCCGCTTTGCGCCTGCGCGAAGATAAAGTGACTGAAACCGACCATGCCGCCGAATATCAGGCGGTTGCCCCAGAAGTGCGCAATCGTCTGTATATCGTTCCTCAAGTGATTGAGGAATAAGGTTTCAGACGGCCTTTGCTTATCGGCAAACCCCTATTGCAAGGCCGTCTGAAAGGATATTCTGTTCAGACGGCCCGATTTATTGATTTAAACGGATGTTTTCAATATCTGTTTTGAAAGCAAAAACTGTTTTATAGAAAGTACGGCACAATGACCGCTTACACGCTCAAACAAGCCAGCAGCCTGCTGCAATCCAAACAAATTTCCGCAGTCGAATTGGCGACCGAATATTTGGCCGCTATTGCTGCGAAAAACCCTGCCATCAATGGCTATGTGACCATCGATCAAGATAAGACCCTTGCTGAAGCCAAAGCAGCCGATGCGCGTATCGCAGCCGGTAATGCGACCGCTTTGACCGGTGTACCGGTTGCTTACAAAGATATTTTCTGTCAAACAGGTTGGCGCAGTGCATGCAGTTCCAAGATGTTGGATAACTTTGTTTCTCCTTATACTGCCACTGTGGTGCAAAACCTGCTGGATGCCGGCATGGTTACTCTCGGCCGTACCAATATGGACGAATTTGCCATGGGCTCGACTAATGAGACTTCGTTCTACGGCGTAACCAAAAACCCATGGAATCTTGAGCATGTTCCCGGCGGTTCGTCAGGCGGTTCGGCTGCCGTGATTGCAGCGCGTTTGGCACCGGCTGCTTTGGGTTCGGATACCGGCGGTTCTATCCGTCAGCCTGCATCGCATTGCGGTATTACCGGTATTAAGCCGACTTACGGTACGGTTTCACGCTTCGGTATGGTTGCCTATGCTTCCAGCTTCGACCAAGCCGGCCCTATGGCGCAAACGGCCGAAGACTGCGCGATTTTGTTGAACGCCATGGCCAGCTTTGACGAGCGTGATTCCACCAGTTTGGAACGCGACAAAGAAGATTACACCCGTGATTTGGACAAGCCGCTCAAAGGGTTGAAAATCGGTTTGCCTAAAGAATATTTCGGCGAAGGCGCGGATGCCGATGTTCAGACGGCCTTGCAAAACGTGATTGATTTGCTTAAAGCCCAAGGCGCTGAGACTGTTGAAGTTTCGTTGCCGCAAACTTCATTGTCGATTCCTGCTTATTACGTTCTCGCCTCCGCTGAAGCAAGTACCAACTTGTCCCGTTTCGACGGCGTACGTTATGGCCATCGTGCGGCGCAATTCAGTGATCTTGAAGAAATGTACAGCAACACCCGTGCCGAAGGTTTCGGTAGCGAGGTCAAACGCCGTATCATGATCGGTACTTATGTATTGAGTCATGGTTACTATGATGCTTATTACCTGAAAGCCCAAAAACTGCGCCGTCTGGTTGCCAATGATTTTCAGACGGCCTTTGGTCAATGTGATTTCATTTTAGCACCGACTGCACCGACTGCCGCGCCGAAACTCGGCAGCGACATTCACGACCCTGTGCAAATGTACTTATCCGATATTTACACCATCGCCGTGAACCTTGCCGGTTTGCCTGCACTGACCCTACCTGCCGGTTTCAGCGCAAACGGTCTGCCGATTGGTGTTCAGTTTATCGGTAATTATTTCTCCGAAGCCAAAATTTTGGGTGCCGCACATCAAGTTCAACTGAACAGCGATTGGCATACTAAAGCACCGGAGTAATGTTTTAGAGCCTTGATGGATTCAAGGCCGTCTGAAAATAAATCATAAAAAGCGCCTGAATCATTTAGGCGCTGCAAATTATAGATATTTAAAAATCATGACAACCACCGACTTTATCCAAATCATTGGAACAGCCGCGTTTGCCATTTCCGGCTATTTGGTCGGCTACAACAAGCGATTGGATGTACTCGGTGTCGTCATTACCGCGTTACTGACGGCTGTCGGCGGCGGCATGATACGCGACGGCTTGGTCGGCCGGATTCCGCAGGTGTTTTTGCAAACCGATGCGCTGATTGTTGTATTTGCCACACTGGCCATTGCATGGTTGGTAAGGGTGCAACGCTATCGCAGCACTTACTTGGCCGCTGCCTTTATTATTGCCGATGCCGTCGGTCTGGCTGCGTTCAGTATTACCGGCGCACAAATCGGCATGGCTTTGCAGCTTAATCTGTTCGGCGTTATTTCTTTGGCTTTTGTGACTGCCGTTGGCGGCGGTATTGCGCGTGATATTTTGGTCAATGACGTGCCGATGATTTTACGCACCGACCTTTACGGCAGCGTGGCTATTTTGATTGGCGGACTGATTTATCTGTTCGGGCGTTTGGGCTGGATTAATATTTTTACGTTAAACCTGCTCTTTGCCGGTGGATTGTTGTTTCGCCTGACTGCATACCGTTTCCATTGGCAACTGCCCGGTTTCCAACGCCGCAGGAAATAAACTTATCTTACAGACGGCCTGTTATGTTTTTTATTCAGGCCGTCTGAAAACGAATCATTCATTTAACCGATTAACTTTTTTTCGACAGAAAGACCCTTATGACTTGGGAAACCGTAATCGGACTGGAAATCCACGTCCAACTCAACACCCAATCCAAAATCTTCAGCGGCGCATCCACTGCATTCGGTGCCGAACCTAATGCCCACGCCAGCGTGGTTGAGTGTGCGTTGCCGGGCGTATTGCCGGTAATGAACCGCGAAGTCGTCGAAAAAGCCATCAAACTCGGTTTGGCTTTGGATGCGAAAATCAATCAGAAAAACGTGTTTGACCGTAAAAACTATTTTTATCCTGATTTACCAAAAGGCTATCAAATCAGTCAGTTGGATTTGCCGATTGTTGAGCATGGCAAATTGGAAATCGTAGTGGGCGACGAGGTTAAAACCATCAATGTTACCCGTGCGCACATGGAAGAAGATGCGGGTAAATCCGTACATGAAGGTTTGAACGGTGCAACCGGTATCGACTTAAACCGTGCCGGTACGCCTTTATTGGAAGTTGTCTCCGAGCCTGAAATGCGTTCCGCAGCCGAAGCTGTGGCATATGCTAAAGCGTTGCACGGTTTGGTAACTTGGCTGGATATTTGCGACGGCAATATGGCGGAAGGCTCGTTCCGCGTCGATGCCAACGTTTCTGTACGTCCCAAAGGCCAGGCCGAATTCGGTACGCGTCGCGAAATCAAAAACCTCAATTCTTTCCGCTTCTTGGAGCAAGCCATCAATTATGAAGTGGAAGCGCAAATCGAAATTTTGGAAGACGGCGGTAAAGTACAGCAGGCAACCATGCTGTTTGACCCTGAAAAAGGCGAAACCCGTGTGATGCGTTTGAAAGAAGATGCGCATGATTACCGCTATTTCCCAGATCCGGATTTGCTGCCGGTCATTATTTCAGACGGCCAATTGCAAAAGGCCAAAGAGCAAATGCCTGAGTTGCCGCATGAAATGGCAGCGCGTTTTGTTGCCGATTACGGCGTGTCCGACTATGATGCGCGCCTGTTGACTGCGAGCCGTGCTCAAGCTGCCTATTTTGAAGAAGCCGCCAAAGCCTGCGGCCAAGGTAAATTGACGGCGAACTGGATGAACGGCGAGCTTGCCGCCACCTTGAACAAAGAAGGTTTGGAATTGGCTGAAAGCCCGATTACGGCTTCACGTCTTGCCGAGTTGGTTGCTAAAGTCGCGGACGGAACATTGAGCAGCAAACTGGCGAAAAAAGCTTTTGAAGCGATGTGGGCAGAGCCTGAAGCAGGTATTGCCGAAATCATCGAAAAACACGGTTTGCAACAGATTACCGACACTGGCGCAATTGAAGCGATGGTGGATGAAGTGTTGGCAAGCAATGCGAAAGCTATTGAGCAATTCCGTTCCGGTAATGAAAAAGCCTTAAATGCGATTGTCGGCCAGGTGATGAAAGCAAGTAAAGGCAAGGCCAATCCGGCTCAGGTTCAAGAGTTGATTAAAGCCAAATTGGCTTGATAGATAGGACAGGCCGTCTGAAAACAGGTTTTATTTTCAGACGGCCTTTGTTTTTGATAATAAATTTATTCTAAATACCATGACACATATCATTACCTTACCAGACCAAACTACATTTACGGCGAATGAGGACGAAACTGTTCTTGCTGCCGCAACCCGTCAGAATTTAAATTTGCCTCATTCTTGCAAAAGCGGTGCCTGCGGGCAGTGTAAGGCCGAGTTGATTAGTGGCGAATTTGAAATGGGCAAGCATATTGATAAAGCCATCAGTGAAGAAGAAAAAGCGCAGGGCAAAGTGTTATTGTGCTGTACTACTGCGAAGAGCGACCTCAAAATCAATGTGCCGGGTTTTAATCAAAATGCTTTGCCGGTACGCACATTGCCGGCACGTATTGAAAACATTGAAATCAAACACGATGTTGCTTTGCTCAAACTGGCTTTGCCTAAAGCGCCGCCATTTGCATTTTATGCCGGGCAATATATTGATTTGCTGCTTCCAGGCAATATCAGCCGCAGCTATTCAATCGCCAATTCGCCTGATCAAGAAGGCATTTTGGAACTGCATATCCGCAAACGTGAAAACGGCGTATGCTCAGAAATGATTTTTGGTGCAGAGCCTAAAATCAAAGAGAAAGGCATTGTCCGTGTCAAAGGGCCATTGGGTACATTCACTTTGCAACAAGACAGCAATAAACCGATGATTTTGTTGGCAACGGGTACAGGTTATGCCCCTATTCGCAGTATTTTGCTTGATTTGATTCGTCAGAATAGCGAGCGTCAGGTTCATTTTTACTGGGGAGCACGTCAACAGGCGGATCTGTATGCATTGGAAGAAGCTGAAGCATTAATAGGCCGTCTGAAAAATGCGAAATTCTCGCCGGTTCTTTCTAAGCCTGATTCCGAGTGGAAAGGGGAGAATGGCTATGTGCAAGATGTTGCTGCACAAAATTATCCTGATTTGGGCCAATATGAAGTTTATGCTTGCGGATCACCAGAGATGACCGAAAGTGCACATGGTTTACTGACTCAAAAATGCGCTTTACCGGAAGATGCCTTTTTCTGTGATGCTTTTTCACCGGCATAGGAATATATTTTACGGAATTCATATGTTTGGATAAGGGTATTAAGCATAGAGTTTGACGACAATTCGTTTGAAGAAGAGAGTGTGTTTTTACACACTCTTTTTTTATACAGTAATTTTCAAAAAATATTTTTATCTTAAAGAGAAGGCTATTCTGTTTGTCATCAAACATTAACTTGATTATCTATCATCAAGAAAAAGGCCGTCTGAATCTTTCAGACAGCCTTTGTTTTAAAGCTAATATTAGCTACCAATCAGTTTCAAACGTTGACCGGGAGATACAGTACGGGTATTGCGGTTCCAACGGCGGATATCGTTAATATCAACATTGAAACGGCTGGCGATGGTGTTCAGGGTATCGCCTTTGCGTACAGTGTAGGAAACGTTTTGAACCGGGTTGCTGCGGACTTTTGCCGGAGCGGCTGTAACACGGAGGATTTGGCCTTTTTTAATATTGTTGCCTTTGATATTGTTGGCAATAATCAAATCGGCTACGCTCAGGTTATAGCGTTTGGAGATGTTAAACAATGTATCACCATCTTCCACACGGTGGGTACCCGCTGCAAGTGCTGCAGTTTGTGTGTTTTGCTGACCGCTTACACGGGCAAGACGTGCATTGATACGGCGTTGTTGTTTAGCCATATTGGCTGCGATGCGTGCCGTGCGTGCGCTTTCGGCGGTAACAACAGTTTGAACTTGTTTGTTCTCCGGTGTGGCCTCGGCAACAGTCGCTGAAGATTCCTCTGCTGGTCGGCTTTGTACCAATGCCATCAGGTCGTCATGCTCTTCTTGTGCCGGCGCAGCGGCAACAGATTCAACTGCTGGAGTAGGGGCTACATCGTTTGCGGCAACAGTTGGTACGGTCAAGTCTGCAGGGATGGCTGATTTGGGTGCTTCTGCAACATTTTTAGCAACGGTCTCGGTAGTCGCATGGGTCATGGCTGTAACTGGAGCAGCCATTTCCGCATTTGCAACTTGAGGTTGGGCTTTAGTTTCTGTTACCGCTACTGAAGTAACGTTTTCAGCTTTGCTGCGTGCAATAAAGTCAACCGGTTTGCTGGATTGTGGAACAACAGGTGCAACAATATCAGTAACCTTGGTTTGGGCAACTTTAACCGGTTCTACTGCGTTGGAAGCAATAATCGGAGACATGGCCGGCATATTGGATTGGTAAGTATCCGGAGTATTGTCTTTATCGATAAAATTAATGATGTCCTGGCTTTGGCTTGCTGAATTTTTAGCCACCAAAATGCTGCGGCCTTCAGAAACGGCGCTACCGCTCAGGCCGTTGAGGCGTTTGAGTTCGGCAACGCTCATGCCGGTATCGTTAGCGATGGCATTCAGTTTTTTGTTGCCCAAAGAAGTATAAATATCCCAAGACATCAGGGTATCCGGGTTGGCATTGCGGTAGTTCTTTTCAAATGTGGAAACCGCAGCAACCGGCAACAACAGACGACGGTTGTTTTTAGGGATGAATACAGGCGCATTGAAACCCGGGTTGAGTACCAACAATTCGCTTTCGCTGATGTTTGCAAAGCGGGCGATTGTGCTGTTATCAATAGGTTTGTCGATGCTGATAGATTTGAAATACGGCTGGTTGCTGATTTCGCTGATATTCATGCCGAAGGTCTGCGGATTGGCAACGATATTGCGGACGGCCAAAAGTTTGGGAACGTAATTGCGTGTTTCGTTCGGCATACGCAGGTTTTCGTATGTCGGCTCCAAACCTTGCGCGCGGGCGCGGTTGACGGCGCGTCCGACATTGCCTTCGCCCCAGTTGTAAGCGGCAAGCGCCAAAGACCAGTCGCCGAACATACCGTGCAGGTATTGCAGGTAATTCAATGCGGCATCGGTAGCGGCGTAAATATCGTGGCGGCCGTCATACAAAGGTGTTTTTTCCAAGCCGAAATGGCGGCCGGTAGCCGGCATAAATTGCCACAGGCCGGATGCGCCGACGTGTGATTTAGCTTTGGTTACGAATGCGCTTTCAATGAAAGGCAGCAAAGCGATTTCAGCGGGCATATTGCGTTTTTTAACTTCATTGGCAATATGGTACATATAAGGTTTGCTGCGTGAGATGGTGCGGTCGAAATACGCGCTGTTTGCAGCAAATTTGTTTTCATGGCGGCGAACCAGTTCTGTGTTGACTTCGTTGATGCGGAAGTCTTTACGCAACGATGCCCATAAGCTGCCGGAGCCGAAGGTTTGTGCTTTGGCTTGGTCGAGCAGGGCGGAGTTGAGGCGCATCATGGCCATGCCGACTTGGTTGGGTGTAGCGTTTTGTGCGTAGGCTGTGGCGGAAACCGCCGACAGGCTTGAAACGGTCAGAGCGATGGTTTTTAATTTTGCCATAGTAAATAAAGTTATCAAATATATAATAAAATTTCGTTTTTTTGATAGTATCGTTTCAGCATTTAAACGTCAAGTCGAGCAGGGAATTTGCTTGTGTGATGTGGCCGTGGTGTTAAAATTCTGTCACACAAGTCGGGATGCATAGGGGAGCCTTGAATGGAAGTTTTTTTTATGCAAACGCCAATGGGGCAATATCTTGCTCAAAAAGAGGCGGATTTTTTCAGACGGCATTTGCAGTATTTGAATAGGCAGGTGGCGGTTCAATTGGGCGGTGTATGGACTAGGCTGTCTGAAAATATGATTGTAGTGCCTCGCGATGTGCGGATGGATGCTGAAATGTTGGCATTTGAAACGCATTCCGTGGATGTGTTATTGATGCCTCATCTTTTGGAAGTTTCATCCGCAGATTTGGTGTTGCAAGAGGCGTTTAGGATATTAAAACCTGAAGGCAGGTTGATTTTGACGGGGTTCAACCCTAAATCTTTATGGGGATTGAGCTCTTGGTTTGATGGGGAAAAGTTGCCTTTGAAATCTCAATGCTTGGCTCTGGCTGAGTTGAAACGAAAAATTGCGGATATTGGTTTTGAAATAGAATATGGGCAGTTTATGGATTATCTGCCTGCTGTGAATTCGCCTTCTGCTTTGAAGTTTTGGCGGTTTATGGAAAAGGCGGGGGATAGGTGGTGGCCGCAGTGTGCGGCGGTTTATGGGATGGTATTAACGAAACATTTGATTGGTGTCCATCCTTTGCCTGAATTGGAATCTGCATTTGATGGCAATACGGTTGCTTTAAGTACGGCACGTTTGGCCGAATAGTTTTCAGACGGCCTGTATATTAATGATGAATTTGGAGAATAATGATGCCTGAATTACCTGAGGTGGAAACGACTTTACGCGGGATAGAGCCGCATATTGATGGCAAAAAGATAGAAAAAGTCACTATCCGCCAGTTTAAATTGAGATGGCCTATTCATCCAAACTTGGCGAAAATTTTGGCCGGCCGCAAAGTTTTGGCATGCAACCGGCGTGCGAAGTATTTGATTATTACTTTTGAAACGGGTATTTTACTTATTCATTTGGGTATGTCCGGCAGTTTGCGGATTTTTACTGCCGATGATGAACGTATTGCCACGCCGGATAAACACGATCATTTAGATTTTGTATTTGATGACGGTACCGTATTGCGTTATCACGACCCGCGTAAATTTGGTGCGGTATTGTGGTATGAGGGTATTGCCGAGCATCATCCGCTGTTGGAGAAACTGGGGCCGGAGCCGCTCTCGGACGATTTTGATGCAAATTACCTGTATCAGAAATTGAAAACGCAGAAGCGTGCAGTCAAATTGGCGCTGATGGATAATGCGGTGGTGGTTGGCGTTGGCAATATTTATGCGAATGAAAGTCTGTTTAAGGCAGGTATTTCGCCATTGCGTCCGGCAAATAAGCTGACCAAGAAAGAATGTGCATTATTGGTGGAAACCATTAAAGCGATTCTGCTGAGGGCGATTGAAACGGGCGGCAGTACGCTGCGGGACTTTGTCAATAGCGATGGCAAAAGCGGCTATTTCCAGCAGGAATATACGGTCTATGGCCGCCACAATGAGCCTTGTGTCCAATGTGGCGGGCTGATTTTTAAAGAAACTTTGGGGCAGCGTGGAACATTTTATTGTCCAAATTGCCAGAAATAGTTTCAGACGGCCTTAAATGTCAGAGGCTGTCTGAAAATAATAAATACCATACAGAAGAAATTTTATGTCTAAACAAAAAGCTCCTTTTTTAAAACGACTGGGCAGACTTTGCCGTTTGGCGGCTTGGTTGTTCCGAACCGGCCGGAATTTGCGTGCCATCGATGGCAATAATGCAGAGGAACGCAATCATGCTGTGGTTGTTTTGGGAAAAGGTGCGTTGGATGCTTTGGATATCGAATTGGAAATCGGCGTACCGCCTCAAGGAAATGTGAGCGGTACTTTGGTGGTAGCCAACCATGTGTCTTGGTTGGATATTTTTGCCATGAGTGCCGTTTATCCGAGCAGTTTTATTGCGAAACAGGAAATCAGCAGTTGGCCGGTTTTGGGGAAAATGGGTAAAAATGCCGGCACGGTGTTTATCAACCGCAATTCCCGCCGAGATATCGAGCCGATTAATCAGGCGATTTGCGCGGCATTGAAAGCAGGACAGAATGTCAGCTTTTTCCCTGAGGCGCGCACTTCTTCCGGCTTGGGTATTTTGCCGTTTAAAGCAGCCCTGTTTCAATCGGCAATAGATGCGAAAGCACCGATTCAGGCAGTAACTTTGCGCTATTATGATGGCGAAGGACAACGGACGGACTTGCCGTCTTATGCGGAGGTAAACCTGTTTCAGTCTTTGTGGCGTATTGTTTCTATGAAGAAAATCCGTATCCGTTTGGATTTCTCGCCTCAGTACAAACCGACAGATATGCCGGATAAAGACCGCTATGCTTTGAAAGATATTGCGGAAAAATCCATCGGTGAAATTGTGGCTTCGGATTCCCCCGTTCAACCTTTACCTAAAAAATAATTTCGGTCAGGTACTTGTTTTCTTTCAGATAGCCTTTATTTAATGATTCAGCTGTTTTCGGTTGGATTAATTTGATAGTTTAATATAATTAATATTATTTGAACTATAAATTATACAAATCGATAGGCCTGCATTACAATACAAGCATTGATTCATTTCTCTAACCCGAATTTTTAAAAGGAGCTTAAAAATGGCTTTGCAAGATCGTACCGGTCAAAAAGTACCTTCCGTAGTATTCCGCACTCGTGTCGGCGACACTTGGAAAGATGTTTCTACTGATGATTTGTTCAAAGGCAAAAAAGTAGTCGTGTTCTCTCTGCCTGGCGCATTTACTCCGACTTGCTCTTCTTCCCACCTGCCACGCTACAACGAATTGTTTGGCGCGTTCAAAGAAAACGGTGTTGATGCTATCTACTGCGTATCTGTAAACGACACTTTCGTAATGAACGCTTGGGCTGCTGAAGAAGAAGCTGACAACATTTACATGATCCCTGATGGCAACGGTGAATTCACTGAAGGCATGGGCATGTTGGTTGGCAAAGAAGACTTGGGCTTCGGCAAACGCTCTTGGCGTTACTCCATGCTGGTTAACGACGGCGTGGTTGAAAAAATGTTTATCGAACCTGAAGAACCAGGCGATCCTTTCAAAGTGTCTGACGCTGACACTATGTTGAAATACATTGCTCCTGACTGGAAAGCTCAAGAGTCTGTTGCCATCTTCACCAAACCTGGTTGCCAATTCTGTGCTAAAGCTAAAAAAGCTTTGCAAGACAAAGGCTTGTCTTACGAAGAAATCGTATTGGGCAAAGATGCAACTGTTACTTCCGTTCGCGCTATTACCGGCAAGATGACTGCTCCTCAAGTATTCATCGGCGGCAAATACATCGGCGGCAGCGAAGACTTGGAAGCTTACTTGGCTAAAAACTAATTACCTGTATGCTTGAGACGGTTTGAATAGGCCGTCTGAAAAATAAAATATAGAGTTATTCAGACGGCGTTTACAATTCGGCGTTCTGAATAACTCTATATTCGCAAGTAGAATTTGAGATTATTGTTTTAAATCGATATTTAAGAATTTGCTATTAATATTCATTCTTTGATAGTTTATAAAAATTCTGCCGTCTGAAAACAGATAAGCTGATGGTAATATCGGTTTGAATATAGACAGTAAGGATAAAATATGAAAAAGATTCAAGCAGATGTGGTGGTACTGGGCGGCGGTACAGCCGGTATGGGCGCATTTCGCAATGCTCGCCTTCATACAGACAATGTTTACCTGATTGAAAACAATGTATTCGGAACAACTTGTGCGCGTGTCGGCTGCATGCCTTCCAAACTCTTGATTGCCGCCGCAGAAGCGCGCCATCATGCTTTGCATACCGATCCGTTTGGCGTGCACTTGGACAAAGACAGCATCGTTGTCAATGGCGAAGAAGTCATGCAACGCGTCAAATCCGAACGCGACCGTTTTGTCGGTTTTGTAGTCAGCGATGTAGAAGAGTGGCCTGCCGACAAGCGCATTATGGGTACGGCAAAATTTGTTGACGAACATACTGTCCAAATCGATGACCATACGCAAATCACTGCAAAAAGTTTTGTGATTGCCACCGGTTCACGCCCTGTGATTTTCCCTCAGTGGGAAGCTTTGGGCGATCGCTTGGTTGTAAACGATGATGTTTTCTCTTGGGATACTTTGCCTAAAAGCGTGGCCGTGTTCGGTCCCGGCGTTATCGGCTTAGAGTTGGGTCAGGCTTTGCACCGTTTGGGCGTGAAAGTTGAGATTTTCGGCGTAGGCGGAGCCATCGGCGGCATTTCCGACCCTGTTGTCGCTGAAGAAGCCAAAGCTGTGTTTGGCGAAGAGTTGGCTTTGCATTTGGACGCTAAAACCGAAGTCAAACTGGATGCAGAAGGCAATGTTGAAGTTCATTGGGAACAAGACGGCGAAAAAGGTGTTTTCGTTGCCGAATATATGCTGGCAGCCGTAGGCCGCCGTCCGAACGTTGACAATATCGGTTTGGAAAACATCAATATCGAAAAAGACACGCGCGGCGTGCCTGTTGCCGATCCGCTGACCATGCAAACCAGCATTCCGCATATCTTTATTGCAGGCGATGTGTCCAATCAATTGCCTCTGCTGCATGAAGCTGCAGACCAAGGCAAAATTGCCGGCGACAATGCAGGCCGCTATCCGAATATCGGCGGTGGTTTGCGCCGTAGTGTAATCGGCGTGGTGTTCACCAATCCGCAAATTGCCTCTGTTGGCTTGAAATATGCACAAGTTGCGGCGAAATATCAACCCGAAGAGTTTGTAATCGGCGAAGTTTCCTTTCGAAACCAAGGCCGCAGTCGCGTTATGTTGGTAAACAAAGGCCATATGCGTTTGTATGCCGAAAAAGCAACCGGCCGTTTCATTGGTGCGGAAGTTGTCGGCCCTGCTGCCGAACATTTAGCACACTTGATGGCTTGGGCGCATCAAATGAAAATGACGATTCCGCAAATGTTGGATATGCCGTTCTACCATCCAGTTATCGAGGAAGGTTTGCGTACTGCATTGCGTGATGCCGATGCAAAACTGAAACAGGCTTGATTATTTGATGGAATAAAGGCCGTCTGAAACCCGTAATGAGGTTTCAGACGGCCTTTTTTATACTTTGAAGCTTTTACTTTTAAATCAATTCTAAATCCGGGCCGGCATTTTGTGCGCGACGGCTTCGTAATTGAATATCTAGGCGCAAATCGTGTGCGGAGTCGGCATTTTTAATAGCGTCTTGATAGCTGATATCGCCGTTTTCATACAAATCATACAAGGCTTGGTCAAAAGTAATCATGCCCATACCGGTTGATTTTTTCATCATTTCTTTGATGTTGTGGACTTCGCCTTTTCGAATTAAGTCGGCAATAATGGGCGAATTGAGCAAAACTTCAACCGCTGCCACACGACCCCGTCCGCTTTCACGGGGAATCAGTCGTTGTGAAATAAAGGCTTGCAGGTTGAGCGATAAGTCGGTCAGCAACTGGGTACGGCGCTCTTCGGGGAAGAAGTTGATGATGCGGTCGAGTGCTTGGTTGGTACTGTTGGCATGCAGTGTCGCCATACACAAATGGCCGGTTTCCGCGAAGGAAATGGCGTAGTCCATGGTCTCGCGGTCGCGGATTTCGCCAATCAGGATAACATCCGGCGCTTGGCGCAGGGTATTTTTCAATGCAATCGGCCAATTTTCGGTATCCACGCCGATTTCGCGTTGGGTGATAATGCAGTTTTTATGTTGGTGGATAAATTCAATCGGGTCTTCGATAGTAATAATGTGGTCGAAGCTGTTTTCATTTCGATAGTCGATAAGGGAGGCGAGGGAAGTGGACTTACCCGAACCTGTACCGCCGACAAAAATAACCAGACCGCGTTTTCTGAGGGCGATGTCTTTCAGAATCGGCGGCAGATTGAGCGTTTCAAATTTAGGGATATTGCTGGTAATAGAGCGGAACACCAAAGCAGTTGCGCCGCGTTGAACCATGGCATTGACACGGAAGCGGCTGGTATCGGGTAGGCTGATGGCGAAGTTGCATTCGTTGGTGGTAGAAAATTCTTCGATTTGTTTGGAAGACATAATCGAAAAAGCGATTTCCATACATTTTTCAGCGCTTAACTGCTCATCGGTCAACCGCATGATTTTGCCGTCCACTTTCATGGCCGGCGGGAAATTGGTGGTAATGAAAAGGTCGGAGCCTTTGTATTTGTTCATGTGGCGTAGCCAAGTGAACAATTCTTCTTTTGCGCCCGGAGTATTTTCGTCAAACATAAGAATTCAGATAGTTAATGTTAAGTTATTTTATTGAAAATAATTATAACAGAAGCAATCATTATTTGCTGTTTTGCCGCTAGAGCGGATATCTGTTTTAAATTGAGTGTCGTGCTGGGAATATAGCAGATTTTTCGGCATCCCTGTGATTTTAAATTCTGCTGTTATAATGTTGCCCGATTAGTGAATGGAAAGGTAACAAGATGTCAGTACAAACAATTGCCGTGGTCGGCGCAATGGAACAGGAAATCGAGCTTTTGCGTGAAAGCATGGCCGATGTCAAGCATGTGTCTTTCGGTAAATTCTCGGCATATGAAGGCGAATTGGCCGGAAAACGCATGGTTTTGGTTTTAAGCGGTATCGGTAAGGTCAATGCGGCGGTTTCGACTTCTTGGGTCATTCATCAGTTTGCACCGGATTGCGTCATCAATACCGGCAGTGCAGGTGGTTTAGGTAAGGGTCTGAAGGTCGGCGATGTGGTCATCGGCGAAACTGTGGCGCATCATGATGTTGACGTAACGGCTTTTGGTTATGTTTGGGGGCAAGTGCCGCAACTTCCTGCCGTGTTCGCATCGGATTCAAACTTGATTCGCCAAGCAGAAAAGGCGGCGCAAGTGTTTGATGGAGCGGCCGTAACGCAAGGTTTGATCGTCAGTGGCGACCGTTTTGTACACAGCAGCGAAGGTGTTGCGGAAATCCGCAGTCATTTCCCAGAAGTCAAAGCAGTGGAAATGGAAGCTGCGGCGATTGCGCAAACTTGTCATCAGTTGGAAGTGCCTTTTGTGATTATTCGTGCGGTATCCGATTCGGCAGATGAGAAAGCGGACATCAGCTTTGAAGAGTTTTTGAAAACGGCGGCCATCAGCTCGGCGAAGATGGTGACCGAGATTGTCAAATCGCTATAAAATCATGCAGAAGCGTTGAATTTCCGTTAGAATACGGAACGATTCAACCTTATTCTAAGGCCGTCTGAAAACCGAATCCCTGTTTTTTCAGACGGCCTTTCAGCCTTTAATTGTATTTATCTTAATAACAATATGAAAAACATACGGAATTTCTCCATTATTGCCCACATCGACCACGGTAAATCGACGCTTGCCGACCGTTTTATCCAATACTGCGGCGGTTTGGATTTGCGCGAAATGAGTACGCAGGTGCTCGACTCCATGGACATCGAAAAAGAGCGCGGCATTACCATTAAAGCGCAAACCGCCGCGCTCAACTACAAAGCACGCGACGGGCAGGTGTATCAGCTTAACCTAATTGATACGCCGGGACACGTCGACTTTTCTTACGAAGTATCCCGTTCGCTCTCTGCCTGCGAAGGCGCGCTTTTGGTCGTTGACGCGTCACAAGGCGTGGAAGCGCAAACCGTGGCGAACTGCTATACCGCGATTGATTTGGGCGTGGAAGTCGTGCCTGTTTTGAACAAAATCGACCTGCCTGCCGCCGACCCCGAGCGCGTGGAACAGGAAATCGAAGACATCATCGGCATTGACGCTGTCGGCGCGGTGCAATGTTCCGCCAAAAGCGGCATCGGCGTGGAAGACGTTTTGGAAGAAATCGTTGCCAAAATCCCCGCGCCGACAGGCGATGAAAATGCGCCGCTGCAAGCCGTTATCGTCGATTCGTGGTTTGACAACTACGTCGGCGTGGTCATGTTGATTCGTGTGAAAAACGGCACCATCAAGCTGAAAGACAAAGTACGCTTTATGAGCACCAAGGCGGAAACTCAGGTCGAGCAGTTGGGCGTATTCACACCGAAATCGGTTCAAAAACAAGAACTCAAAGCCGGCGAAGTGGGTTTTCTGATTACCGGCGTAAAAGAATTGGGACAGGCGAAAGTCGGCGACACGGTGACTTTGGTTGCCAACCCTGCCTCTGAGCCGCTGCCCGGCTTCCAAGAAGTACAAAGCCAAGTATTTGCCGGTCTCTATCCTGTGGAAAGCCACGACTACGAAGCCTTGCGCGACGCTTTGGAAAAATTGCAACTGAACGATGCTTCACTGAAATTCGAACCTGAAGTTTCTCAGGCATTGGGCTTCGGCTTCCGTTGCGGCTTCTTAGGCCTGCTACACTTGGAAATCGTACAGGAACGTTTGGAACGCGAGTTCGACATGGACTTGATTACCACTGCGCCGACGGTGGTTTACGAAGTCGTGTTGAAAAGCGGCGAAAAAATCGAAGTCGAAAACCCATCTAAACTGCCCGACATCGGCAGCATCGAAACCATTCTCGAGCCGATTATTACCGCGACCATCCTCGTGCCGCAGGAATACGTCGGCAACGTCATGACTTTGTGTAATCAAAAGCGCGGCGTGCAAGTCAATATGCAATATATGGGTCGTCAAGTCATGCTGACTTACGATTTGCCGATGAACGAAGTCGTGATGGACTTTTTCGACAAACTCAAATCCACTTCGCGCGGCTATGCTTCGTTGGACTACCATTTCAAAGAGTTCCAACCTTCTGATTTGATTAAGCTCGACATTATGGTCAATGGCGAAAAAGTCGACGCCCTGAGCCTGATTGTGCACCGTCAAAGCGCGGTTCACCGAGGCCGCGAACTGGCAGCGAAAATGCGCGAGCTGATTCCGCGCCAAATGTTCGACATCGCCGTCCAAGCCGCCATCGGCAGTCAGATTATCGCCCGCGAAAACGTCAAAGCCCTGCGTAAAAACGTTTTGGCGAAATGTTACGGCGGTGATATTACGCGTAAGAAAAAACTTCTCGAAAAACAAAAAGCAGGTAAGCGCCGCATGAAACAAGTGGGCAACGTGGAAATCCCGCAAAGCGCATTCTTGGCGATTCTGCAAGTGAGTGATAAATAATGAATATAAATCTGACTTTAGGTGCAATCGTTGTACTGTTGGCCGGTTTGGTTCTTAACTTCAAAAGCAGCAAAGAGCGTCAGGAAAACGGCGAATGGAGCTCCGGCCTGCAATGGAGTTACCTCCTGTGCATGGTCGGCGTATTCGGCATTTTGTCCGAATTTATGAGCTTTACCGCCGTATTGCTGGTATTTGTCGTGTTTACCGGCATTGTTTGGGCAATCCATAAGGGCCGTCTGAAAAAAAGCGAGACCGGCGAAGACAATGCGCATTTTACCGACTATATGGGCGGCTTTTTTCCCATCATCTTGGTTATCTTTGTATTGCGTAGCTTTATTGCCGAGCCGTTCCAAATTCCGTCCAGCTCCATGCGTCCTGGCTTGGTCAAAGGCGATTTTATCTTGGTGAACAAATTCTCTTACGGTATCCGCCTGCCGATTTTGAATAAGGTCATTATCCCTGTCGGCAATATTGCACGAGGCGATGTCGTGGTGTTCAATTATCCGCTTCAGCCTGAGATGAATTACATCAAACGTATCGTCGGTATTCCGGGTGACGTTGTGGAATATCGTGATAAGGTTTTGACTGTTAACGGTGAAATTATTCCCGAAAAACCAAACGGCAATTATCAATACGCAGATGATACCGATCCATCTATGATTCATACGCTTGAGCGTTTTCAGACGGCCTTGAACGGCAAAAACTTTGACGTGGTCAAGGAGGCCGGTCAGCCTTCCGTATCCATTGCTGTATTGAACAAATATACTTCTGAAGTGATGCCTGAAAGCAATTACTCGCTTGAAAAAAGTGGTTTGGAAAATTGCGAATACGCAGAAGACGGCAATGGCTTTATCTGTAAAGTTCCCGAAGGCCGTTATTTCGCGATGGGCGACAACCGCGACAACAGCGCCGACTCCCGTTATTGGGGATTTGTCGATGACAAGTTGATTGTCGGTAAAGCCTTCTTTGTTTGGATGAATTTTGGCGAACTCAGCCGTATCGGTACCAGCATCCAATAAGCAATAAACAGATTGAAAGGCCGTCTGAAATTTTTCAGACGGCCTTTTTTATGGCAATTTAAAATTTGTGTCTTAGATGAATATTAAATTTAATATTAAAAAAGGCTTGAAATATTATTAACTCAAGAGATGGTTAGGAATATGATAATCATAAATTGGCCAGAAAGAGTAAATTTTCAAAAATTAACAAATATTAATTAAGTAAAGCTGTTTGTATTCGTTTATACTATTACAATAGTATAAGCGTTGTTTATATTCGGTTTTTCAATTAGCAAATAATCTAGTTGTTTTAAGTAAAGTTACTTTCAGTTAATGAGGATTATATTTATGTTTACTCAGAAGAAATCACCTATTACTCATTTTGTATTAACAGGCATATGTGCGGCAGTTTTAGCTGCATGTGCTAGCTCGAATGGAGAACCGGGTTCACCGACAAGTCCATCTGTGGCACCTAATGATATTAGTAATAATACCAACAAAGGTAATTCCAATAAGGAAAATACAAATAAACCCAATACTGGTAAGGACAACGCCGGTAAGGACAACGCAACCAAACCCACTACCGGTAAAGATAACTCCGGTAAAGACAATGCAACCAAGCCTACTACCGGTAAAGATAACGCCGGCAAGGATAATGTAAACAAGCCCACTACCGGTAAGGATAACACCGGTAAGGATAATGCAACTAAACCCACTACCGGTAAGGATAACGCCGGCCAGAACAATGCAAACAAACCTAATACCGGTAAAGATAACGCGGGCAAGGACAATGCAACCAAGCCCAATACCGGTAAAGATAACACCGGCAAGGACAATGCAAACAAGCCTACTACCGGTAAAGATAACGCCGATAAGGATAATGCAACCAAACCCAATACCGGTAAGGATAATGCCGGCAAGGACAATACAAACAAACCTAATACCGGTAAAGATAATTTAGCTCAAGTTAATGAGCAAATTTCTAAAAATATTCAGAATAAATTAGTAACTCTTAGATTGAGTGATGTAGTAAAAACAGAAGAATTTAGTCAAGCTGAAGTAGATACAGGTTTTATTGCAAATAACTTTGCTGCAAACCCATTGTTGGAGAAAGCTTCCGAGAATACTTTTGTTTATGATAGTGCACATATTATCGAAACTTCTGGGAGGGTTGGAAAATATAAACTTTTACGTCCCCAAACGGTTATATTGGGAGGTGTAGCAACACGTTATAAAGTAAATAAAATTGATGGATATATTAAGAGAGAGTATGGTTATGAGGAATTTGATACACCATTAAATTCAAAAAATTTAATTGGTGTAGATAAGCGTAATGTAAATGGTATTTTAATTAAACAGGGTAGTAGCGTTAATATCTTAGACCAAGCAGCCAGCAAATTCGAGTTGGATAGTGTAGGGGGTAGCCGTTATACACAATGGTTTAATAATTTTGAAACTAATGCAGATAATAAAACTTCTTTAGATAAAGGGCGCCGTGTATTAGCTGACGTAGAATATAAGTTAGATGATAAGGGTAATCCGATATGGAACATATCTACTAAACCTAGTAAGGGTTATCAATATGCACATTCTTTGAATAATTATTTTGATAATAATCCGGATGACGAATTATATGTTAATCAAAATGGTGAATATGCATATCGCTTTACTTTGAATAAAACTACTACATTTAAAGTTAGCTCGGAAGCAGCAAAAGTAAATCCAGAGCGCGCAGATGCGCTTAAAGCTTTGGGTTGGGTTGCGGATAAACAATATACTTACCCTGCTGGTAGCTATTTTCTTGTAACACAAAAAGATGGTAGGTTGAAGATTGTAGCTGATAAAGGGCAAATGACCGAAGTGTCATTATATTCAATTCATACCGGTATTGATAATAATAAGGCATTAGGCGCATTTCAAAATAAACGTGTAATTGCAGAAATGTTTAGTGCATTGCACTATGGAAAGGTAAATGAAGTTCGTGCGATTTATACTTATGATGTTGGACAAGCCAATGGTTTTAACCAACAATATCTTTCATTAACTGCATGGCGTTATAAAAATGGCGATGGTACTTATGGGGTTAATACTCCGTTTAACATCGGTATTTTTGACCGAGTTATTACTGAGAATGGTATGGTCGCCAATGTCTATGATATGAAGACTAAAAAAGGATTATCTGCCAAATATACAGGTGTTGCCTATTCTAGCAGAGATGGTAAACAAGACGGCGTGATGAATATGACTGCGCAGTTCCATGAACCAAATATGGCTTACAATACTATTTTAAGTAATAATGTTACCTTTAATGGTGCGATTACCAATCGCCGCTTAGATGACAAGCGTAATATATATTTTGCTAGTGGTAATGTGAAAACGGAAAGTGGAATGCCTTCAGCAAACGCAGGTCAAAAAGTTTCTTTGGTTGGAAGCAAACAACTTGCTAACGATATCACTGTTTGGATGAAAGGAAAAAATCCAGGTGAAAATAAAGTGATTTATGGTAAAGGTGACATACGTTTTGCTGGCCCAAATGCTGAAGAAGTGGGTGGTGTATTAAAAATCACGACCAGCCATGGTGAAAATAATATTGGTTTTGTTGGTAAGCGTTAAAACGCTGATTAAACAATAAGCAGCAGGAGTTTAGCATCTGCTGCTTATTGTTTTTAATATGAAAAATACCAATAGATAAATTTTAATTCAACAATTGTTACTTAAATTTTTAATTTTAAAAATAGATTTATGAAGTCTTATTCATTCATTTTTATACTGGGAACGTTAGCTCCTTCAATGGCTTCTGCTGAAATTATAACGAATCCTGAAACTGTAGCTGATCGACAGGTAGAAAAAATTCAGGAGATGGCTATTCCTAAAATATCAGATCAAGGTAAATTATTTTCAGAAAATGACGGTACTTCTTTAGAAGAGTCTAGTCAAACGTTGACATTAGATGATTTAGCCAAGCAGCCAGAGTTGACAGAGCCATTATTAAATCAGGCTTTACAAATGCGAAATTATATTTCGGCAGCACAGCTCTTGCCAATATATCGAAAATGGAGCGGGCACGATCCTATTTTATTGGCCTATGCGCAAGGTGCAATTTGGCGCTCTGAAGGGAAATATAAAAAAGCTATTAAACTTTATCGTTTTATTCTCGCTCAGAATCCTGATCTTGTTACTGTCCGTTTAGATTTAGCTGCTATGCTTTATGAGGATAGGCAAACTCGCAATGCGAAACATGAATTTAATACAGCTAAGGAGCAAGGGCTGCCTGAAGATGTACTTCCGACTATCGCACTTTATGAAGATGCTATGAAGAAAAAGAAATGGCAAATTTCAGGTAGTCTAAGTTATATCCAAGACAGTAATATTAATAATGTTTCAACAGAACGTGAAATTCATCTTCCTCAATTTGGTAATTTAGCATTTGAAAAGAATCCTGACTATTTGCCGCAAAAAGGACATGGGTTTAATTATTCGTTATCCATCAATCGTGATGATAATATTAAAGATAACCACTACTTAGCTATGTCGGGTGATATGGATGGTGTGACTTATTGGGATAATCATATTTATGATGATCAAGTAGCAAGAATAAGTCTAGGTTATAAAAATAAAAGTTTTAAAACGGATGGCTATGTTATGCCATTTTTAGAAAAACGTCGTTATGGAAATCATCCTTATTACACACGTGCAGGTGTAGATTTAGGTATTTCAAATTGGGTAACGCCAAATTTACGTTTGTCAGCTAACAGTACAATAGCAAAAAAATATTATGCATATACTGAACGACGAGGGAAAGATTATCAAATCGGAGTAGGTGCTACTTACCTTTTAAACAATGATACTTACTTTTTAGGTGGTTTAAACTATGCTCGTGATAAAGTAAAACATTATGCTGGCAGTAGCTCTAAACGTATAGGTGGGTATATTGGTTGGGGGCAGACTTGGGGTAAAGACCTGAATAGCAGACTTATAATCAATCACTATCACGAACATTTTGATGGAAAGCATTATATTTTTACTGATCGTCATCGCAAAGATAATGTAACTATTACTAATTTAAGTATTTGGCACAATAAATTAAGTATACTGGGTGTTACTCCAAGATTAAATTGGCGATATATAAAAAATAATAGTAATATTGGTGAGCTTAATAGTTATTCTAAAAATCGTGTATTCATAGATTTTGAGAAAACATTTTAAAAAATAATTTAATGGATTAATGTAACTTAAACTAATTCTGCTAAATTTGGTTTGAGTCTAAGTATTTCATTATACAAAAAGGCCGTCTGAAATTTTTCAGACGGCCTTTTTGTATCTATTTTTTGTCTTTTAACGAACCCAAATAAATTGCCAATAAAGTCAAAGTGGCGCCACACCATTGGACGGCGTTAATCGGTTTATCCAGCCAGAAATAATCGATTAACATAGCGGCGACTGGTTCGGAGAGCAGTAGGAGGCCGGTCAGTGACAAGGATAAAAGCGGGATGGCGTAAGCAATCAATGCCCAAGCGAAGCATTGCATAACGATGCCGTAGATGGAGACTAGAATCACATCGTTTAAAGTTTTGGGGTATAGATGGGCATTATCGAATAGCAGCGATGGGATGACCAAAGCTATTGCACCGCCAAAGCTTAAAATCATCATCAGCGGAAACAAACCGACTTTTTCCTGCTCATGGGTTTTGCGTACAAAGACCATAGACAGGGCCAGCATGGCGCCGGACACTACGCCGCTGACAAATCCCCATGCGGCGTTGTCGTTATGACCGAACTCCGGGCTGCCGATCAAGGCTACGCCTATGGTGGCCAATATCAAACTTAAAATTTGTAAGGTACTTAGGCGTTCCGAATAAAAGAAGAAGCCGATGGCGGCTAAAAAGAAAATCTGCAGACTGTTGAGCAAGGTGGAAATACCGGGGCCTACGGCGTGAATGCTTTCGTGCCAAAGGGAGAGGTCGAATGCGAGGAAAACACCGGATAAGAGTGCGTAGCCAACCGTTTTTCTTTTCGTGGGCATTTTTTGCCTGAAAAAACGCCCGAGCAGGAAGAATATGGGGGCGGCAATCAGTAAACGCCAGAATGCGATGGCGTAAGAGCCGACATCGACAAATTTGACGATCAAACTGCCCAAGCCGAAGACGACGCAGCCGACGACGGGCGCTGCATAATTTCCCGAACGTGTCTCCATCGGCTTCTCCATCAATCAAATGAAGACGATTATTCCATAAAAGATAGATGAGGCGCTAATGATAAATAGTGGTGAGCCAAGATAAAGGTTTATGATGAAAGGCCGTCTGAAAGCTGTTTCAGACGGCCTTTTGATGATTTTCTGGCTTGATTTAGTATGGTTGTAGTATAAAATCGTTTTACGCCGTGTTTTCAGACGGCCTGATCAGTTTTGGTTTTGAGAAAAGGATATTGGAAATGGCAAACCCTATTCGTGCGTTTTTGGATTATGTGCCGTCGGTTGATGAGTCTTGTTTTATAGATGAGACTTCGGTTGTGATTGGCGAAGTGTCGCTGGCGGAAGATGTATCCGTTTGGCCTTATGCCGTATTACGCGGCGATGTGAACAGCATTTCTATCGGCAA
Organism: Neisseria sp. P0022.S009; assembly: GCF_051956675.1. Classification (NCBI taxonomy): domain Bacteria; kingdom Pseudomonadati; phylum Pseudomonadota; class Betaproteobacteria; order Neisseriales; family Neisseriaceae; genus Neisseria; species Neisseria sp. P0022.S009. The sequence goes on along the minus strand of NZ_JBQCXE010000002.1, from coordinate 269,629 downwards.
GCGCAGCAATGTGCAGGACGGCAGCGTTTTGCATGTGTCGCATAAGAATGCGGCGAAGCCTGACGGTTCGCCTTTGATTATCGGCGATGATGTGACGATTGGGCATAAGGTCATGCTGCATGGCTGCCGAATTGGGAATCGTGTGTTGGTGGGCATGGGTTCGATTATTTTGGACGATACGGTTGTCGAAGATGATGTGATGATAGGCGCGGGCAGTTTGGTGCCGCCGCGCAAGCGATTGGAAAGCGGTTTTTTATACGTCGGCTCGCCTGTGAGACAAGTGCGTCCGCTGACGGATGAGGAAAAGGCATTTTTGACATATTCCTCTGCGCATTATGTCCGCCTGTCCGGACAGCATAAAATTTCAAAATAAGGAAAACCAATCCAATGAACGCAATTTATCTGGCTTCGGGCAGTCCGCGCCGCCGTGAGATTTTGGAGAATTTGGGTTTCACGGTACACCGCCTGCCTGCGGATATTGATGAAACCCCTAAAGAAGGAGAAGCCGTGGTAGAGTATGTGCGCCGTATGGCCTGCGAGAAAAATCAGGCGGCGGTGGCGCAATGGTTTGCAGCTCATGATCACGAGCCTGAGTTTGCTGTATTGACGGCGGATACGACGGTGGCGGATGGTGCGGCTATTTTGGGTAAACCGGAATCCGAGGCGGATGCGGTCGATATGCTGGAACGTTTGTCCGGACGGACGCATCAAGTGCTGACGGCTGTATGCGTTTACTGGCAAGGCGTGCGCCATGATGTGGTGCAGACGAGCGAAGTGCGCTTTAAAACGTTGACGGCTGAGGAGATTGCAGCCTATGTTGCCAGCGGCGAGCCGATGGATAAAGCCGGTGCGTATGGGATTCAGGGCTTGGGTGGCGTATTTGTCGAGCATTTGCAGGGCAGTTTTACGGGCGTGATGGGTTTGCCGGTTTATGAGACCGCTCAACTACTGAAATCTTTGGGTTTGGAAGCGCCGCCGTTTGCTTAAAATTAGGCAAATGCCGTCTGAAAGCGTGCCGACAAAAACGCCTGTTTCAGTTACAATACTGCCTTAAACAGCTTGCTTGAAGAAAGATATGAAAGAACATAAGGCCCGGAAACGCTTCGGGCAGAATTTTTTGCAGGATACGCGGATTATTAGCGATATTGTCAACGCAGTCAGACCGCAGCCTGATGATATCGTGATTGAAATCGGCCCGGGCTTGGCCGCCATTACCGAGCCTTTGGCGAAAAAACTCAACCGCCTGCATGTTTGCGAAATCGACCGCGACATCGTACGCCGTCTGAAAACCTTGCCGTTTGCAGACAAATTGGTGATACACGAAGGCGATGTATTGCAGTTTGATTTCAACAGCATTAAAGGCAAGAAAAAAATTGTCGGCAACCTGCCGTACAATATTTCCACGCCGCTTTTGTTCCGATTGAGCGAAGTGGCAGACGATGTGATCGATATGCACTTTATGCTGCAAAAAGAAGTGGTCGAACGCATGGTGGCACAGCCGAAAACCAACGACTATGGCCGTCTGGGCGTCATGCTGCAATATTTCTTCGATATGGAAATGTTGATTGAAGTACCGCCAGAGTCCTTTGATCCTGCGCCGAAGGTTGACTCGGCCGTCGTGCGCATGATTCCGGTGAAACACCGCATCGGTAAAGCGGAAGATTTTGAACACTTCGCCAAACTGGTAAAACTGGCTTTCCATCAACGCCGCAAAACCATACGCAATAATTTGAAGGAACTTGCCGACGATGATGACTTGCAGGCAGTCGGTATCAATCCGCAAGACAGGGCAGAACACATTGCCGCTGAGAAATATGTGGAATTGAGCAATTATCTGGTTCAAAAGGCCGTCTGAAAGGTTGGGGACGGAATGTTGAAAAAATATGTCTGGTGTGGGTTGGTTGTATTTATTACCGGTACGGCATTTGCATTAAGCACCGGCGGAGAAGAAAACCTGCGGCGCAAAGCAAAAGCCGGCGATGCTGAAGCGCAATATCTGCTGGCCATGCAGCTGGAAATGACAACAGACCCTGTAAACCTCAAAGAAAGCGAGTTTTATTATTGGCTGAAAAAAGCTGCAGAAAACGGCGAGGGAGCGGCACAAGACTTACTTGACGATATTGAAGCCGAATATGATAAAACAGCTTTAGAAGAAGAGCTTGCGCCCAACGGTTCACAAAAATTGATGGATGAAGTGTTCAAACTGGAAAATCAGAAGCAGAAAAATTATCCGCTGATCAAAGAAAAATTATTTAAAGCGGCAGCTTTGAGCAACTACGCAGCTTTAGCAGATACCGCATGGCTGTTTGGAAATCGGGGTAATGCGCAGAAATACGGCGTTCCCTTCCATCCCCTGAAAGCCTGCATCCTGTCGGTATATACCAACAACCGTTATGGCGACTTGAACAAAGATGCACTGGATATATTGTGTCGCGGCATTTATACCAAGGACAACAGTGAGAAAATCGAGCATTACGCCAAACAGATTAAAAACAGGCCGTCCAAAATCTGGTCAATTTTAGAGAATGTCAAATAAACATGATTAAATTCAAAAATGTACACAAACATTTTAAAGATTTGCACGTTATCAACGGCGTGAATCTGGAAGTCAAACAAGGCGAAGTGGTCGTTGTATGCGGTCCTTCGGGCAGTGGCAAATCGACGTTGATTCGTACGGTAAACCAACTCGAGCGCATTGAAAGTGGCGAGATTTGGGTGGACGGCATCAATGTTGCCGATCCGAAAACCGATTTGAACAAAGTGCGCGAAGAAGTGGGCTTTGTGTTCCAAGGGTTCAATCTGTATCCGCATTTGACTGTCTTGGAAAATATTATTCTTTCTCCGATGAAAGTGAAAAACCAAAGCCGTGAAGAGGCGGAAAAGAAAGCAATGGAGCTTTTGGAACGCGTCGGCTTGGCACATAAAAAAGACGCGCTGCCCGGCCAGCTTTCCGGCGGTCAGCAGCAGCGTGTGGCGATTGCACGCGGTTTGGCGATGGAGCCTCGCGTGATGTTGTTTGACGAGCCGACTTCCGCGCTTGACCCTGAAATGGTTGGCGAAGTATTAAAAGTGATGAAAGACTTGGCGGAAAGCGGCATGACCATGATGTGTGTGACCCATGAGATGGGTTTTGCACGCGAAGTTGCCGACCGTGTGATTTTTGTCGATAAAGGCCAGATTCTGGAAGATGAAACGCCGGAAGAATTTTTTACCAATCCGAAACACGAGCGTGCCAAACAATTCCTGCAACAGGTGATGACACATTAAACTTAGGCCGTCTGAAATTTCAGACGGCATGATCGGTTTGAATGATTTTGAAAGTTGAAGATAATGTATTTTGTTGACCGTACTGCTGTCGTGCTGAAGCCGACCGCCCGTTTTTTAGAATGGTTGAAATCCTCCGATGAGAATATGCCCGATTTGACCATCGAGCAACTGCGTACCAACTGTTCCGTATTCCTGGTGCCGCAATTTGACGAGCCAGAATCCGTCATTTCCTATTTTGACGAACGCTACCAACAGATTTTTGAAGCCGAATTGGCAGGCTGGGACATCGATAAAAGCAAATGGCCGCAAGACATGAGCCTGAAGGCTTTTTGGGAATTTTTCGATACCGAAATCCACGATATGGTTTTGGATATGGAAGAGGCGGAATTGAACATTACGCCTGTTTTCGACAATATGATGTAAAGCCGTGCGAAGTTTTCAGACGGCCTTAAAGCCCTCGCGTTCTTTGAAAATTCTGATTGTCTTCTTACACCTTTCGGCGTTGGCCTTATGCCTTGCCGAGTTTTACGGCTGGATGATGTGGCTGGGTTTGGCGGCGTTGGCCGGCAGTTTTGCCTATGCTTGGCGCAGTGTTAATTTTCAGATTCAAAATGCGGTCAGAAAAATCATCATAGACCGCCAATACCGTGCGACGGTTTACTTGAATGGCGAGGAAGAGGGTAGAAGCGCGGTTTTGCAAGACAGCAGTATGTTGACGGTTTACGCTTTGTTTTTGCAATGGAATGTTGACGGAAAAATGGTCAAACACTGCATCTTGCCCGATATGGCCGACCATGATGCCTACCGCCGTCTGAAAGTATGGGCGCGCTGGTGTCGGGAAAAAGAAGACAAAGCAGAACTTGCGGCAGATATGGATTAAACGGCTGTTTCAGACGGCCTTTTGAAGCGATCAATACAATGAAAACATTACAAGACTGGCTTTCTCATTTGGAGACTGCCCATAGTTCCGGCCTTATCGATATGGGTTTGGAGCGCGTAGGAGAAGTAAAAAAACGCATGAATTTGGTGCCGCAATGTCCTGTCGTCGTGGTGGCGGGTACCAATGGCAAAGGCTCCGTATGCGCCTATTTGTCGCATATTTATAAAGAAGCCGGTTTTAAAGTCGGTACGCTGACCAGTCCGCACCTTCTGCGTTACAACGAACGAATCGCCATCAACACTCAGCCTGTTTCAGATGACCTGATTGTTTCCTCATTTGAGCGCATCGAAGCGGCATGCGGCGAAATTTCGCTGACGTATTTTGAGTTTAATGCTTTGGCCGCCGTCGATATTTTCATGCGTGAAAATGTGGACGTCATGATTTTGGAAGTCGGTTTGGGCGGACGATTGGATGCCGTGAATGTATTCGATGGCGACTGTTCGGTCGTTACCAGCGTGGATTTGGACCATCAGGCATTTTTGGGCGATACCGTCGAGCAGGTCGGTTTTGAAAAAGCCGGGGTGTTCCGTAGCGGCAAACCAGCCGTGTGCGGCCAGAATCCTGCGCCTGAATCATTGGTCAAACACGCAGAAGAAATTGGTGCAAAACTGTTGATGGTCCAGCGAGATTTTGATTTTGCGTCAATGGAAAGCGTGCAGTGGAACTACCGCTTCCATCCGCAATCTTCAGACGGCCAAAACCGCAACCGCAATTCCTTGCCGTTTCCTGCTTTGCGCGGCGCGTATCAGTTGTCCAATGCCGCGTGCGCACTGACTGTTTTAGAGTGTCTGAACAATCAGCTGCCCGTTGACATCGGCGCGATTAAACGCGGTTTGCTGTTGGTTGAGAATCCTGGACGTTTCCAAGTTTTACCCGGCCGTCCGCTGGTGGTTTTGGATGTCGGCCACAATCCGCACGCAGCCCGTGCCTTGCGTCGCAGCCTGATTAACCTTGCCTTTGCCCAAAAACGTACCGCCGTATTCAGTATGTTGTCCGACAAAGATATTGACGGCGTGCTGGAAATCGTTAAAGACCAGTTTGACGAGTGGAATATCGCGCCTTTAGATGTACCGCGTGGCATGACGGTGGAGGCTTTGCAGGCCAAATTGGCTGAACACGGCATCGACAATGTAAATGTTTTTGAAACCGTCGCCGCAGCCTACCGCGCTGCTTTGGCGAAAGCAACCGAAAATGATAGAATCGTTGTTTTCGGCTCATTCCATACTGTTGCCGATGTAATGGCTGTTTTGAAAGAACACTAACGAGGAAATTATCATGTCCGACAATAAACAAAAAGAAACTCCAAACGGATACGATTTAGACGGTTACGAACAACTCAAACGCCGCAATCGCCGCCGCTTGGTTTTGGCCTCCGGCTTGGTGGTGGCTTCAGGTATGCTGTTCGGCCTGGCGCTGACATCGGGTGACGATAAAAATTCACCGTTTAAAGAAGCCCCTGTCGGTCAGACTCAAGTCAAAACGGCTGATGAGCCCAGCAAGGCTGTTGTCCTAGAGCCGAATAAAGAGGATGTTGCGATGGCTGAAGAAGCAGCCCGCCATGCGGATGCCGAAGCGCAAAGCAAACCTCAAAATGCCGGCGATGAAGAAGACAATGCGCCGGTTGAAGTATTGAAGCCAAACCGTGAATCTGCTCCCGAAGATGTCGGCGAGCCGTTGGTTTTGATTAATGATACTTTGGATGACGGCAATATTAAAGGTTTGGAAGAGTCCGAGCGTATTCAACGCGCCGAGGCTGCCAAACGTGAAGCTGCGGAGCGCCGAGCCGAAGAACGCCGCCAACGTCAGGCTGAACAACGTGCTGCTGCGGCACGTAAAACACAAGCCCAACAGGAAGCTGCTGAGAAAGAAAACGCATTGGCGGCTAAAAAACGCGCACTTCAAGCGCGTGCTGAAAAAGCAGAGCGTGAAGCTGCTGCCGAACGCAATAAATTGGCACAATTGGAAAAAGCAGAGAAAGCCATTGCTGAACGTAAATCTGCCAAAAACAGCAAAGACAGCGTAAAAGACAAGGCCGAACCTGCCAAGAAAGCAGAAGCCAAAGTTGAAAAACCAAAAAATGAAAAGGCTAAACCGGAAACGGCCAAAACAGAAAAAGCCGATAAGGTAAAAACTGCCGAGAAGCCGTCTGAAAAAGCCAAGCTTAAAGCCGAAAAAGAAACAGCAGAAGCCAAACCTGCGAAAAAAGCCGCCATTCAGGCTGGTTATGCTGAAAAAGAACGCGCACAAAGCCTGCAACGTAAAATGAAAGCCGCAGGTATCGATTCGACCATTACTGAAGTGATGACCGATAAAGGTAAGGTGTATCGCGTGAAATCAGCCAGTTATAAAAATGCACGCGATGCCGAGCGTGATTTGAACAAATTGCGTGTACATGGCATTGCCGGTCAGGTAACCAGTGAGTAATTTGCCTGTTGCCGATTTGTTGGCTGTCGCCGTCATCGTCATCTGCATCATTATCTCGCTGACGCGGGGGATTATTGCTGAAGCAGGGGCGATGGTGGCATGGGTGGTATCGTTTATTGCAGCCAGAACGCTCGCCGTGCCGTTTGCCGATGTGGTCTTTAAATCGGTTGAGCCGCATGCTTTGGCGGTTGCCATGGGTTTTGCCGCTGTGTTTTTTCTGGCATGGCTGTTGCAAAAACTGGCACGGTCGCTGTTAAGCAGTTTGGTGTCTGCCGTTGGTCTGGGAAGCATCAACCGTTTGCTTGGCGGCGTATTCGGTGCAGTGAAAGGTGTGATTTTGGTAACACTGGCTGTGATGGTTTTTTCGCATACCGATTTGCCGAAGACGGAAGAGTGGCAAAGTTCCCATACGATTCCGTATTTTGAATCGCTTGCCGATGCCGCAATGCCGTATCTGCCGGGAAAAGAAGATACGCATGAGGAAGCGGATGATTGATGTTAATGGTTTCAGACGGCCTGAAGGTCGTTTGAAACCGTTTTTTATTTGTCTGAAGGTAGCATTATATTGTCAACAATTTGGGCAAACTCCTCTAAATTATTTTATAATGACACCTTACCCATTTAACCCTAAAACTCGGAGAGTCTCGATATGTGTGGTGTATTAGGTTTGGTCAGTCATGAGCCGGTCAATCAGCTGCTGTATGACGGTCTGCAGATGCTGCAGCATCGTGGTCAGGATGCGGCAGGCATTGTGACTGCAGAGGGCAGCACGTTTCATATGCACAAAGGCAAAGGCATGGTGCGTGAAGTGTTCCGTACCCGAAACATGCGCGACTTGGTAGGTAATGCCGGCATTGCACATGTCCGCTATCCGACCGCCGGCAATGCAGGCAGCAGTGCAGAGGCTCAGCCTTTCTATGTCAGCTCTCCGTTTGGCATTGTTTTGGCACATAATGGTAATCTAACCAATACCGAAGAGCTGTATGAGAATGTGTGCAACAAACACCTGCGCCATGTTAATACCAGCTCCGATTCCGAAGTATTACTCAATGTATTTGCGCATGAATTGCGCCGCGAAGTCTCTAAAAATACAGTTCCTTACCAACTCACCATCGACAATATTTTCAACGCTGTTTCCGAAGTGCACCGTTTGGTGCGCGGCGCATACGGCGTAGTAGCCATGATTGCAGGATACGGCATGCTGGCTTTCCGAGATCCTTTCGGTATCCGTCCGTTGGTTTTGGGTTCGCAAATTGACGAATCCGGCAAAAAATCTTATGCCGTTGCCTCCGAATCCGTTGCCTTCAATGCACTTGCCTATGATTTGGAACGCGATATCCATCCGGGCGAAGCCGTATTTATTGGTTTTGACGGTACGATTATTTCCCGTCAATGCAGCGATAAAGCCAAATTAAGCCCTTGTCTTTTCGAATATGTTTATTTTGCCCGCCCGGACTCCGTCATCGATGGCGTTTCCGTTTATCAGTCCCGTATGGATATGGGTGTATCGTTGGCAGAAAAAATCAAACGCGAGCTGCCTGTCGATGATATCGATGTCGTGATGCCGATTCCCGATACCAGCCGACCCAGCGCGATGGAGCTTGCCGTCCATCTCGAAAAACCTTACCGCGAAGGTCTGATTAAAAACCGCTACATCGGCCGCACCTTTATTATGCCCGGCCAGGCAACACGCAAAAAATCAGTACGCCAAAAACTCAGTCCGATGGAAACCGAGTTTAACGGCAAGAGCGTTTTATTGGTGGATGATTCCATCGTACGCGGTACGACCAGCCGTGAAATCGTCGAAATGGTACGCGCGGCAGGTGCACGCAAAGTCTATATCGCTTCTGCCGCTCCTGAAGTACGCTATCCGAATGTGTACGGCATCGATATGCCGACCCGTGAAGAACTGATTGCAAACGGCCGCAGCGCGGCAGAAATCGCAGCCGAAATTGGCGCGGACGGTATCGTCTTCCAAAATTTAGAAGACTTGGAAGCAGTAGTCAAAGCGCTCAATCCCAAAATCGAATCCTTTGATTCTTCATGCTTCAACGGTGTTTATCAAACCGGCGATATCGATGAAGCATATCTAAATCGCCTCTCTGCCGAAAAATCAGGTTGCGGCGGCTTAAAAGTACATCCAAGCAAAATGGAACACAGCATCAGTATCAGCGATAGCGATGATGAAGAATAAAGTAAATTGACTTACAATAAAGGCCGTCTGAAAATTAACGTTCAGACGGCCTTTAATTATGTTTTAGACACATCATGAGTACCGAAACCAAAAATTACATCACGCCTACCGGCTGGCAGGCATTGAAAGACGAACTTTATCATCTGGTCAACAAAGAACGCCCGGAAATCGTCCAAATCGTTAACTGGGCGGCAAGCAATGGCGACCGTAGCGAAAACGGCGACTATCTTTACGGCAAACGCCGCATGCGCGAAATTGACCGCCGTATCCGCTTCCTAACCAAACGCTTGGAAGCCGCCGTCGTCGTCGATCCAGAAGCGCGCGAAGCCACGGACCAGATTTTCTTCGGTGCAACCGTTGGCTTACTGCGCGGAGACGGTCGAGAACAAACTGTCAAAATCGTCGGCGTAGATGAAATCGATACCGCTAAAAACAAAATCTCATGGATTTCCCCTTTGGCACGCAGCCTGATTAAAGCGCGCGAAGGCGACGAAGTTGTCTTGAATACGCCGGAAGGGCAGGAGGTTATAGAGATTTTGTCGGTGGAGTATATTAAGATTGAATGATTATGTGTGAATAATGCGAATGAAACTACAAAAGGCCGTCTGAAAAATAGACTTCAGACGGCCTTTTATTGATTGTATCTACACTTTTAAGATTTTCCAGCTTTATCCCCGATTTTGCTTTCTTTGCCTTGAAGCAGATTTTGAATATTGCTTTTATGGCGGTACAACACCAATGCGGCAATGAATACGGTTGCCCATGCCCAAGAGGCGTGTGGCATCATAAAGAAGGCGAAAATGGGTGCGCAGACGGTGGCGACCAGGGCAGCGAGGGAGGAAACTTTGAAACCAAACGCCATGACCAGCCAAATCAAGGCGCAGAGCAGGGCGGTTGCGGGGGAGAGGGCGAGCAAGACGCCCAATGCGGTGGCTACGCCTTTGCCGCCTTTAAAATTGAAAAATATTGGCCACATATGGCCGACCAATGCTGCAATGGCGACCAGGGCTATTGTTGCATCCGACAAATCTAAAGCATTTTGCAGACAGCGCGCCAAGATGACGGCAACCAAGCCTTTTACTGCATCGCCGAGCAGGGTCAGTGCGGCTGCTTTTTTCTTGCCGCTGCGCAAGACGTTGGTGGCGCCGGGGTTGCCGGAGCCGTAAGTGCGCGGATCGTCCATGCCGTAATATTTTGATACGATGACGGCAAAAGACAGGGAGCCGATAAGATAGGCGGCAATAATGGCAAGTACATTGAACATTTTGGGTGCTTTACTTAAAATGGGAATGGTTATTCTATCAAAAAAACGGACAGGCAAATGGATAAAATCTTTTTGTACGGCATGAAAGCCGATACTTTAATCGGCGTATATGATTGGGAACGTGAGCGTAAACAGACTTTGATTTTGGATTTAGAAATCAGTGTTCCCGAGCGTACGGGCACGAGCGACGATATCGGCGACACCATCCATTATGGCGAAGTATGCGAAGTCGTACGCCGCAACCTTGCCGAACAGGATTTTTTACTGCTGGAAACGTTGGCGGAACATATCGCCCAATTGATTTTAAATGATTTTGGTGCGGTCAAAGTACGCGTCCGTATTGTGAAACCGGGTATCTTGCCCGATGTTGCGCAGGTCGGTATTGAAGTTGAACGTACTCGGGAATAAACCATAAATATATAAATTTTTAGTTTTAAATAAAAAAGAAAACGTCATGATTGAACAAATATTGGGAAGTATGTCAGGTATATTTTGGATTTTTCTGATCATTATTCCTTTGCTTTTATTAAAAGCACTGTTGAGAAATCCTAAAATAAAGGGAAGCATGGGGGAAATAGCAGTTCGTTCTGTAATTGGAAAAAATTTAGATGAGAAAACTTATTTTGAGTTTCACGATTTAATTATTCCATCTCGAGATGGTACGACACAAATTGATCATATTTATGTCTCAATTTTTGGGATATTTGTGATAGAAACTAAAAATTACACAGGCTGGATTTTTGGTAGTGAAAAGCAATCTAAATGGACGCAAATCATCTATAAACAGAAACATTATTTCCAAAACCCGTTGTGTCAGAATTATGCTCATATCAAAGCATTGTCAGAACTATTGCAATTTCCTGAGGAGAAGTTTCATTCAATGGTAGTTTTCTTAGGTGATTGTGAATTGAAATCGAAAATGCCACCCAATGTTTGCCGTATTAGGCAGGCGGCGGCTTATATTAAGAATTTTCAGACGGCCGTATTGCTTCCTCATGAGGTAGAGGCAATAGTTGCTGTATTGTCTTCAAGTGACTACCAAGCAAATAGTGAGAAGCTGCGAACACATACGGAGCGTTTGCAACAACGACATCAGCGGTAAATATTAGAAAAGGCATCCTCTGAATTTATTTTAGTAAAATTTCAGACGGCCTTTAATATTTAATAATTTGGAAATGAGGTAAAAAAATGGATTTGAAAGAAACTAAATTAAGCAGCGAGCCAATCTATGAAGGTTCTTTTGTTACCATCAGCCGCGATCGGGTGCGCCTGTCCAACGGCAATGAAAGCCAACGGGTTGTGATCCGCCATCCGGGTGCTGCGTGTGTGTTGGCGGAAACGGAAGACGGCAAAGTTGTTTTGGTGCGCCAATGGCGTTATGCCGCCGATCAGGCGACGTTGGAATTGCCGGCGGGTAAATTGGATGTGGCGGACGAAGATCCTGCCGAATGCGCTTTGCGTGAGTTGGCGGAAGAAACGCCATACGTTGCCGACAGTGTTAAATTGTTGTACAGCTTTTACACGGCAGTCGGTTTTTGTGATGAGAAAATGTATCTCTACCAAGCGCAAGGCGTGCGTCTGGGCAGCGAGTTGAGCAATGATGAAGATGAAATTACTGAAACCGTCTTGATGAGCAAGGAAGAGGTGCGCGCTGCATTGGCAAACGATGAAATCAAAGATGGTAAGACTTTGATTGGTTTGCAGTATTGGTTGACTCAGAATTGATATGTTAAGAGACAAACAAGGCCGTCTGAAAAAGCTTTCAGATGGCCTTGTTTTATTTTGTAGCCGGATTTTAACCTAATAAAGCCGGTGCGAACCGTGTGATCGTATCGCGTAAAACGATGAGTTTGCCGTGGAAGAAGTGGGACGAACCGGCAATGGTTACAACCGGCAGGCCTTGTGGTTCTGCCCATGTCAGGGCTTTGTTGATTTCGACGACTTCGTCTTCTGCGCCATGAATCATCAATGTTTTGGCGACGTCGGGAACGTCGGATGGTTCCGGGCGGTCTTTGTAGTGATGGACGGCAGCGCCCATCAGCAATAGCAAATCAGGCGTGCGTTCTTGGGCGGCAAAGGTGGAAACGTAGCCGCCGAATGAGAAGCCGGCCAGGGCGAATTGCGGTGCGTCTGGATGTTGCGCGCGGGCGTAGTCGATAACGGCAATGCAGTCTTGCGTTTCGCCGCGGCCGTAGTCGTGTTCGCCTTCGCTGTTGCCTACGCCGCGCAGGTTTGGCAGATAGCAGTGAAAACCGAGTTGCGATAAGGCTTTAGCGGCGGTTTGGATGACTTTGTTGGTGTTGGTGCCGCCTTGCAGGGGATTGGGGTGGTTAATGACGGCGACGCCACGGGCGGACTCTTGTGTGCTTGGCAGGTAGATGGTTTCCAGCAAACCGACCGGGCCGGGGATTTGAATGATGTCGGGTTTGAGCATGAGTGTGTCCTTGTTTGTTTTTTCAGACGGCCTGAAGCGGTTTACAGATAAAAATTCTTGCCGTTGTTTTGATTGTTGGCTTTCAAATCAGCAAGCATCCGTTTGAAGTCCAAGCCGTATTTTTCGCTTAATTTTTCGGCGCGTTTTTTCAGGTTGTCGAGATTTTGTTCTTTGGGGCTGCTTTGGAAGGCCATGACCGCTACGTTGCCGTGGCTCTCGGCCGGCAGCTCGAGTACGCGGCCGTCAAAGACGTTGAGCAGGCGTTCGACAAAGCGTTGATAACGCTGGTCGCCGCTCCACCAGTTGGTCACAAATACGCCGTCGGGAGAGAGGGCGTTGCGGCAGTCTTGGAAGAAGGGTTCCTCCACCAAAGCATCGATAATCTGTTCGCCGTCAAAACCATCTACCAAAATCACATCGGTATTGTGGCGGAACACTTTAATATATTCCGCACCGTCCGCCTCGATAATTTCAAAATTTTCGCCTTCGTGCGGCAATTCAAACAAGCTGCGCGCCACGGCGATGACTTGCGGATTGATGTCAATGGCGGTTTGCTTGGTATCGGGCAGGTAGCTGTCTATCCAACGGGCAAACGAGCCGCCGCCCAAGCCGATTTGGGTGATGTGTTTGGGCGGGGTTTCTGTAAACAGCAGCCAACCCATCATGGCGCGGCTGTACGACAACACCAGCTCGGACGGATGATCGACATTCATGGAGCTTTGAATGGTGTCGCTGCCCAAGTGCAGGGAACGGATATTGCCTTCTTCGGAAATGCCGACTTCAGGCAGATGGGATTTGGCTGGGCGCAGGCGGCGGTAAGGATGGCGGGGCGGCATGGACAAAGACGGAAAGATGTAGAAGGCGTTATTTTAACAGAAACCATGATGTTTTGCGCTGGGGCGGTTTTCAGACGGCCTTTTTGCGTGTTGGATGGAAAGATAAGGTGTGTATTTAATTTTCTTTAAAATCATTGGTTTTTATAATTTCGTGAGTAACTTTGTTTTAAAATGCTTGCCAAGATGGGAACTTATCGGCATAATGCCGACTTCCTTGCCGGTATAGCTCAGTTGGTAGAGCACCTGACTTGTAATCAGGGGGTCCCGAGTTCGACTCTTGGTGCCGGCACCAGTTAAAGACTGACGGTGCTGCAAGGCATTTCAGTAAGCCGGTATAGCTCAGTTGGTAGAGCACCTGACTTGTAATCAGGGGGTCCCGAGTTCGACTCTTGGTGCCGGCACCAATTAAAAGCCCGATTGTGAAAGCAGTCGGGCTTTTTGCTTATGCTTTGATATTTTAAAAGCAGACCTTATAATACCGCGTTTCCATTTATAACAAAGGGCTGCCCACCGGGCAGAACACACAACACCATGATTACCGTAAACACTTTGCAAAAAATGAAAGCAGAGGGCGAGAAAATCGCCATGCTGACCGCTTATGAATCCAGCTTTGCCGCGCTGATGGACAATGCCGGCGTAGATGTACTGCTGGTCGGCGATTCTTTGGGCATGGCGGTGCAAGGTCGTCAGTCCACTTTGCCGGTGAGCTTGCAGGATATGTGCTACCACACTGAATGCGTGGCTCGCGGCACTCAAAATGCCATGATTGTCAGCGATTTGCCGTTTGGCGCGTATCAGCAGAGCAAAGAGCAGGCATTTGCGGCGGCGGCCGAATTGATGGCGGCCGGCGCGCATATGGTCAAACTCGAAGGCGGCGTCTGGATGGCGGAGACCACTGAATTTCTGCAAATGCGCGGTATCCCTGTTTGCGCCCACATCGGCCTGACCCCGCAATCCGTGTTTGCATTCGGCGGCTATAAAGTTCAAGGCCGCGGCGACAAGGCGGAAGCGTTGCTCAACGACGCTAAAGCGCATGATGCGGCAGGTGCGGCAATCGTATTGATGGAATGCGTTCCTGCGGAATTGGCGAAAAAAGTGACCGAGACAGTTTCTTGCCCGACCATCGGCATTGGCGCAGGCGTGGATTGCGACGGTCAGGTTTTGGTAATGCACGATATGCTCGGCATTTTCCCCGGTAAAACCGCCAAATTCGTGAAAAATTTTATGCAGGGCAAAGACAGCGTTCAAGCTGCGGTCAAAGCCTATGTGGACGAAGTCAAAGCAAAAACGTTCCCTTCTGTCGAACATACGTTTGCCGGATAAAATAAAAACCAGGCCGTCTGAAACTTATTTCAGACGGCCTTTTTGATGAATAAAAGCGTATAATCGGCGCGTGATTTCCGTTGATGAAACGGCGGAAAAGATAAAGGATTTTTCAAACCATGCAAATTATTCATACGATTAAAGAATTGCGCGAGTGGCGCAAAACTGCCGGAAAAGTGGCATTTGTGCCGACCATGGGCAATCTGCACGAAGGCCATCTTGCGCTGGTGCGCGAAGCAAAAAAACGTGCAGATAACGTTGTGGTCAGTATTTTTGTCAACCGCCTGCAATTCGGACAAGGCGAAGATTTCGACAAATATCCGCGCACTTTGCAGCAAGATGCCGACAAATTGGCAGGCGAGGGCGTTGCCGTCGTGTTCGCGCCTGATGAAAAAGAGCTGTATCCGAATGTGGAACAGCGTTTCAATGTCGAGCCTCCGCACCTGCAAAACGAATTGTGCGGCAAATTCCGCCCGGGCCATTTCCGCGGCGTGGCGACCGTTGTGACCAAGTTGTTCAACATTGTTCAACCCGATACTGCCTGTTTCGGCAAAAAAGACTATCAGCAGCTGGCGATTATCAAAGGCTTTGTCGAAGACTTGAACTTCAATATCGAAATCGTCCCCGTCGACACCGGCCGCGCTTCAGACGGCCTGGCACTTTCCAGCCGCAACCAATATTTGAGCGAAGCAGAACGCGCAGAAGCGCCACGCCTCTATCAAGAGTTGCAAAACATTGCCGCCGTCCTGAAAAACGGCAATCTGGATTACGCCCAGCTTGAAGCCGAATGTATCCGCCGTTTGACCGATGCCGGCTGGGTGGTTGATTACGTTGAAATCCGCCATGCACACAGCTTGGCAGTGGCTCATGTTGGCGATAAAGAATTGGTGGTGCTTGCCGCCGCCCGTTTGGGTACCACGCGCCTGATTGATAATTTGGAAGTGGCTTTGGTTTAAAACCAAGCTGCTGTTAAAGGCCGTCTGAAACCTGTTTTTCAGACGGCCTTTTGTTACAATAACGCTTTTGCGTTTCTAAGGCTTTTCCATGTCCAAACCCACTGTTTCCCCGATGATGCAGCAGTATCTCGCCATCAAATCGCAGCACGCCGACAAGCTGGTGTTTTACCGCATGGGCGATTTTTACGAGTTGTTTTTGGATGACGCAGTGGAGGCGGCAAAGCTGTTGGACATTACCCTGACCACGCGCGGGCAGATGGACGGCGTGCCGATTAAGATGGCGGGCGTGCCGTTTCACGCGGCGGAGCAGTATCTGGCGCGACTGGTGAAGATGGGCAAAAGTGTGGCAGTATGCGAGCAGGTGGGCGAAGTCGGTGCGGGCAAAGGGCCGGTGGAGCGCAAAGTCGTGCGCATCGTAACGCCCGGCACGCTGACCGACGCGGCGTTTTTGGAAGATAAGGAAACCAACCGCATTGTGGCGGTGAACGCAGACAAGAAAAACGTTGCCATCGCATGGGCTTCTTTGCAAAGCGGCGAATTCAAAACCAAGCTGACGACGGCAGACAAACTTGCCGACGAGCTGGCGCGTTTGCAGGCGGCGGAAATCCTGTTGCCCGAAGGCAAAAACCTGCCTGACGGTTTTCAGGCAACCTCTGCCAACATCACGCGCCTGAACTCATGGCAGTTTGCCGCCGATGCGGGCGCGAAATTGTTGACCGAATACTTCGGCTGCCAAGACCTGCACGGCTTCGGTTTGGACGGCAAAGAACACGAAGCCGCCGTCGGCGCGGCGGGCGCGCTGTTGAACTACATCCGCCTGACGCAAAACCTGATGCCGCAACACTTAGACGGCATTTCGCTCGAAACCGACAGCCAATATATCGGCATGGACGCTGCCACGCGCCGCAATCTCGAAATCACGCAAACCCTCTCCGGCAAAAAATCGCCGACCCTGTTTTCCATACTCGACGGCTGCGCCACCCACATGGGCAGCCGCCTCTTGGCACTCTGGCTGCACCACCCCTTACGCAGCCGTGCCCACATCCGCGCCCGCCAAGAAGCCGTTGCTGCGTTGGGTTCGCAATACGAAACCCTGCAAGGCCGTCTGAAAAACATCGCGGACATCGAACGCATCGCCGCCCGCATTGCCGTCGGCAACGCCCGCCCGCGCGACCTCGCCGCCCTGCGCGACAGCCTGTTTGCCCTGAATGAAATCGAATTGTCCGCCGAGGGCAGTAGTCTCTTAGAAACCCTCAAAGCTGTTTTCCCCGAAACCCTACCCGTCGCCGAAACCCTCAAAGCCGCCGTGATGCCCGAACCTGCCGTCTGGCTCAAAGACGGCGGCGTCATCAACCAAGGTTATTCGGCAGAACTGGACGAGTTGCGCCACATCCAAAACCATGGCGACGAATTCCTGCTCGAGCTTGAAGCGCGCGAACGCGAACGTACCGGCCTCTCCACCCTTAAAGTCGAGTTCAACCGCGTTCACGGCTTCTACATCGAGCTATCCAAAGTCCAAGCCGAACAAGCGCCTGCCGATTACCAACGCCGCCAGACCCTGAAAAACGCCGAACGCTTCATCACCCCCGAACTCAAAACCTTTGAAGATAAAGTCCTGACCGCGCAAGAGCAGGCATTGGCATTGGAAAAACGCCTGTTTGAAGCCCTGTTGAAAGAAGTTCAGACGGCCTTGCCGCAGCTTCAAAAAGCCGCCAAAGCCGCCGCCGCCCTCGACGTACTCTCCACCTTCGCCGCCACCGCCGCCGAACGCGGCTTCGTCTGCCCCGAGTTCGCCGACTACCCCGTCATCCATATCGAAAACGGCCGCCATCCCGTCGTCGAGCAACAAGTGCGCCACTTCACCGCCAACCACACCCGCCTCGACCACAAACACCGCCTCATGCTCCTGACCGGCCCCAACATGGGCGGCAAATCCACCTACATGCGCCAAGTTGCCCACATCGTCCTCATGGCGCACACCGGCAGCTTTGTTCCTGCCGATGCTGCCCAAATCGGACCCATCGACCAAATCTTCACCCGCATCGGCGCCTCCGACGACCTCGCCTCCAACCGCTCCACCTTCATGGTCGAAATGAGCGAAACCGCCTACATCCTCCACCACGCCACCGACCAATCCCTCGTCCTCATGGACGAAGTCGGACGCGGCACCTCCACCTTCGACGGCCTCGCCCTCGCGCACGCCATCGCCGAACACCTGCTGCAAAAAAACAAATCCTTCAGCCTCTTCGCCACCCACTATTTCGAGCTGACCCGCCTGCCTGAAGCCCACGCAACGGCAGTCAATATGCACCTTTCCGCACTCGAACAAGGCCAAGACATCGTCTTCCTCCACCACATCGAACCCGGCCCTGCCAGCAAAAGCTACGGTATCGCCGTCGCCAAACTCGCAGGCCTGCCCAACCGCGCCCTCAAAGCCGCCCAAAAACATCTGGACGAACTCGAAGCCCAAGCTGCCGCCAATCGTCCGCAGTTGGATATTTTCAGCGCCATGCCGTCTGAAAATAGGGAAGATGAGGAAGGGAAAGCACAAGAAGTTGAACCTATTGATAATTTGCAGACCAATGAGTTGGCCGAAGCTTTGGCGCAAATCCAGCCCGACAACCTTACGCCGCGCGAAGCTTTGGATGCCTTGTATCGTTTGAAAGATATCTGCAACAAGGTGTCGTAAACAAGGCAAAGGCCGTCTAACATAGGGGAAACATATAATGAGTTTTGCTGACATTACCGTGGTGGGTATTACCGGCGCAGATTCTTATACCGAGGGCACGATGTACGCCGTTGCCCGCAGTTGCGCCGAATTGCCCGGAAGCCGTGGATTGCTGATCAGCCCGAGCCGTCCGCAAGGTTTGCCGGAAAATATCCGACATCAGCCTTGCCGGCCATTCGGTTATTTAGAATACAATCTGTTTGTTTTGTACCAACTGATGTATTACATCGAAACCGATTATTGTTTGATTGTTCAAAATGACGGCTGGGTGTTGAACGGTCAAAACTGGCAGGACGCCTATCGGGAATATGACTACATCGGCGCACCTTTGCCGATTTTGTTGGAAACCGAAGCCGACGGGCAGTTTTTCCTGAAGGGGACCGACCAATATTTGGCCAAACAGCATCTGATTCAGACTTCCCCGAATTTGGACGAGCCGCAGAACGGCGGTTTCAGCCTGCGCAGCAAGCGGCTTTTAACCATGCCGAGGCAACTGGGCTTAAATGTAGAAATCCGGCCGCCTTTGCCGCCGAAAGACGGAAAAATTGCCGGTATGGAATGGCTGGTGCGGCTGCACCACGAGGATATGTTTTTGACGGCGCAACACCGTTATAGATTGCAGGACTTGGGGCTGAAATTCGCGCCTCCGAATATTGCGACACAATTTTCTTCAGAAGTACCGTTTATCAATCGAATGAGGAATGTCCCTTTAGAGCACGTCTTTGGGGCGCACTGGATGGGCAATGTAGTCTTGACCGGCTGCAACCGTGTCCGTTTTGCCCAATTGAATGAGGATAAATTGGAAACATTATCCCGTTTTTTTAGAAATTTGGGTTATGAATTAGAATAAATAAAGGCCGTCTGAAAGTTCAGACGGCCTTTTTTAATGGCTGTTAATGATGATGGTGGGCATGGCGTGCGGCCGCGCGTTTGGTACCGACAGGTACAATCAGCGTCGCGTAAGTATTGTCTTTCTGACATACGCTTTTATCGCTGTAATCGGTCTCGTTCACCACTTTGATTTTCCACAAACCGTCAATCAGCGTAATCACATTGACCACGCCGTTTTTATCGGTTTTGCCGGAGAAGCCTTGAGGCTCGCGGTGGTCATGAGTTGATTCCAAGTCCATTTCGGCCAAAGTGTCGGAGCTGGCGGTAACAGTGGCTTTAACCAAAGGCTCGCCTTTGTACAGGACTTTGACCGGCAAAATACCGCCGGCTTTGACTGCGTTCGGATTTTTCAGCGGAACCAGTTCCAGCTCTTGGCCGATAGGGCGGGTCAATACCGCTTCATCGACTGTGCCGTTGCCCACTTGGACAAAACTCTTGCCGAACATTTGCGATTGTTCGCAATAGGTGGCACCGGCCAGCTGTTTCAAGGTTTGCTGTTTCCAGCCGTCTTGGTTTTTCGACCAGAAAGTCGGTTGGTAGGTCGCGCTGACCCAGTAGGAGCCTGCGGGCAGGGCGGCTTTGGAAACGTATTGATAGTTTTCGCCCTTATTCACCAAATCAACGGTTTTCTTTGAGCTGTCGGTCAATTGCAGCGGTTTGAAAATATGCACGCGGTCGTCGGCGATTTTTTCGACATTTGGGAAGTCATGGCTGTAACCCAAATCCGCATGCAGGATTTTACCGGCAGGCTGATGTGCCGGAGCGGCCACCCAAACATCGTGCGCCTGCGCCACTGCACCCAATCCCAGCAATCCTAAAAGCATCCATTGTTTCATCGTTTCTACACTCCATCTTTCTATTATTGAACAAAACGCCTAATGATTCGGCGAATACGAACAGTACTCTTTTTTATTAACTTTGTAAATAATATGGTTTAGATTTTATAGTTATAAATAATTATTTTTTGATTTCAGACGGCCTCGGTTTATATAACCAAAACTGATAAACCCAAAAGCAAACATTATTTCCCGTTTGCTTCCGATCCCGATAAAGTATCGCCATACTTTTAATAGGAGCCGACCATGAATATCCGTACCCTTTCTTTTGCCGCATTGACCGCCGCGCTGGCGTTGAGTGCCTGCTCTCCCAAAAACGAACAATCTGCCGACAATGCCGCTTCCGCAGGCAAGGCCGGTAATGTGAAGCTGTTGAACGTCTCTTATGATGTCGCACGAGATTTTTATAAAGAATACAATCCTTTGTTTGTCAAAGAATATGCTGCGAAAAACGGCGGTGCAACGGTTGAAATCCAACAGTCGCACGGTGGCTCCAGCAAGCAGGCTTTGGCCGTGGCCAACGGTTTGGCCGCTGATGTGGTGACCATGAACCAGACTTCCGATATCGAGCTTTTGGTGAAAAAAGGTTTGGTCAAAGCAGATTGGAACACGCGCCTGCCGGATAATGCCGTGCCTTATACTAGCAACGTCGTTTTCTTGGTACGCAAAGGCAATCCAAAACACATCCAAGACTGGGGCGATTTGGCCAAAGACGGCGTGCAAATCGTTTTGGCCAACCCGAAAACCACCGGCAACGGCCGCTACGCCTTTTTGGGCGCGTACGGTTATGGTTTAAAAGTGAATAATGGCGATGAAGGCAAAACCAAAGATTTTGTGGCCGCATTGCTGAAAAACACGCCTGTATTTGAAAACGGTGGCCGCGCGGCAACGACGACCTTCAGCCAACGCCATATCGGCGATGTTTTGGTTACCTTTGAAAATGAGGCCAACTACGTCAGCAAAAAACTGACTCAAGACCAATTTGAAATCGTCTATCCGAGCTATACTATTATTTCAGAAGCACCGGTTGCAGTCGTGGACAGCGTGGTCGATAAAAAAGGCACGCGCGCCGCTGCCGAAGCCTACCTGAAAAACCTCTGGAGCGAACCGGCTCAAGAATTGGCCGCCAATCTTTATCTGCGTCCGCGCAATGCCGAAGTGTTGGCCAAACACAAAGCCGATTTCCCCGATATTGAAACCTTCAATCCGAATGAGAAGTTCGGCGCTTGGTCGGACATCATGAAAAAATTCTTTGCCGACGGCGGATTGTTTGATCAGCTTTCCGGTAAAAAATAAGGTGTGAACATGGAGGCCGTCTGAAATTTCAGACGGCCTTTTGTTACAATAAGCCTTTCCCTTATCCACCTTTTCCCATGTCCCAACGCAAAATCATCCATATCGATATGGACGCATTCTACGCTTCGGTAGAACTGCGCGAGCAGCCGCACTTGAAAGGGCTGCCCGTCGTTGTGGCGTGGGACGGTACTCGGTCGGTCATTTGTGCCGCGTCTTATGAAGCGCGCAAATTCGGTTTGCACTCGGCCATGTCGGTGGCGACGGCAAAAAGGCTGTGTCCGCAGGCAGTGTTTGTACCGCCGCATTTCGATTTGTACCGCAAGGTGTCGGCGCAGATTCATGCCGTGTTTCGGCGTTATACCGATTTGATCGAGCCTTTGTCTTTGGACGAAGCCTATTTGGATGTTACCCGAAATTTTAAAAATATCCCGTACGCCAGCGAGGTGGCCAAACGCATTCGCGCCGAAATTTTTGAAGAAACCGGTTTGACGGCCTCTGCAGGCATCGCGCCCAATAAGTTTTTGGCCAAAATCGCGTCCGACTGGCGCAAGCCGAACGGGCAGTTTGTATTGCCGCCGCCCAAAATCATGGCGTTTTTGGAGAGCTTGCCGTTGGGTAAGATTCCCGGTGTCGGCAAAGTTACGCTGAAAAAAATGAACGCCCTCGGTATGCAGACTGCCGGCGATTTGCGCCGTTTTGAGCGCGGCGAGCTTTTAAACCATTTCGGCCGCTACGGCTACCGCCTTTATGATTTGGCACGCGGTATCGACGAGCGGCCTATCAAAGCCGAACGCGAACGCCTGCAAATCTCAACCGAAATCACTTTGCCCGAAGATTTATCTTTGGCGCAGGCTTCAAGCCATTTGCCGCACCTTGCCGAAGACCTTTGGCGGCAGATTGAGCGCAAAAACGTTGAAGCCAAAGGCGTTACCCTCAAGCTTAAAACCCACGATTTCCGCATTATTACGCGTTCGCTGACGTATTCTTCCGTCCTGCCCGACAGTGCCTCGCTGCTTCAGGCGGCGCATACTTTGCTGCAACGCATACCGCCGCAACGCGAAGACGCCTTCCGCCTGATCGGCATCGGCGTGAGTCATTTACTGCCGAAAAACCAGCAGCAGACGCTTTGGTTATAAAGAAATAGAAAAGCATTCTTTCCGTTTGAAGATAGGGCGCAGGACAATATCGTTCCATAACCATATCGGCAGCCGTTTCAACAGGCCGTCTGAAAATTATTAGGAACAACCAGCCATGTCTTTATTCCGTCCTCAATTTTGGAAAATCCCCGAAACCAATGATGCCGAACGCCGCCGCCTGCCTGAGTTGGCGGCTGCTTTGGAGCGCCGTTTGCAAGACATTGCCGCGCGCTATCCGCAAGCCGTGTTCGCATCCAGCCTTGCGGTTGAAGATATGGTCATTACCGATGCCGTGTGCCGTCTGAAACTGCCTATCCGCATCATTACGCTCAATACGGGCAAACTCAATCCCGAGACCGCCGCGCTGATTGCCGAAACCAATGCGCGTTATCAAACCGAATTGGAAGTGTTTTATCCCAACCGGCAAACCGCCGATGAATTTGAAGCGGAATTTGGCACGACCGCCATGTACGACAGCGTCGAGTTGCGCCGCCGTTGCTGCCATATCCGCAAAATCGAACCGCTCAACCGCGCTTTGCACAACGCGCCTGCCTGGCTGACCGGACAACGCCGCAGCCAGTCTGAAACGCGCAGCGAATTGAATTTTGAAGAGCGGGATACAGGCCGCAACATCGCCAAATTCAATCCTATTTTCGATTGGGAAGAGCAGGACGTTTGGGCATATGCGCACGAGCACCAAGTTCCGCTCAATGCGCTGTATCATCAAGGCTATCCCAGCATCGGGTGCGAACCCTGCACACGCCCGGTCAAGCTGGGCGAAAATATCCGCGCCGGACGATGGTGGTGGGAAAGCAAAGACAGTAAGGAATGCGGTTTGCACAAATAATCAAAGGCCGTCTGAAAACGTTTCAGACGGCCTTTTTGACGGCTTAACAAAATGATTTATCAAGAATTTGTTTTTCGCTCAACGAAAGTGGAAAGCAGGGCAGTATCGATGTCCCATTTCCAGATGCCTTGATCCGAGCCGTCCATGCCGCGCAGGAAGAGGTAGCGGATGGCGATTTTGGGCAAGGGTTTGCCGCGCAGGGCATAGTAGCGCGCAATGGCAACGGCGTAGATCAGGGCTTGCAGGTAGTAGTGATGATGCGCCACGGCTTCATTCATCGCCTGTTGCGTATACGCGCTTGCATCGTTGCCCAAATGGTTGGATTTGTAGTCGATTAAAACGACATGGCCGTCTGAATCTTGGCAAACTATATCGATAAAGCCGTTCAAATAGCCTTGTAAATCATGGAAATCAAGCAGTTGCGCGGCTTGGACGCATTCGGGCGGCAGGTTTGCTTCGCTTGAGGCAAACCAACGGCGTAAGTCGTCCAGTTTGAAATCGTCCATGTACAGGGTGAACCCCATTTCGGGCAGGCGTCGGCTCGGCGGAATCTGCGACAGGCTCTCGTTGATTAAAGGAGTCAGGCGGCAGGTGTCGAGCATGGCGCTTACCGTCGGCAGCCATTTGTCTTCAAAGCTGTGGCGTTGCAAAACTTCGGCAATCATTTCGGATTGGCTCTCGGCAGAGGCGGCGAAGTCGAGTTTTTCCAGCATTTCATGCAAACATACGCCGGCATTGGTGCCGCGGGGAAAATGGTGGATATCGAGGCCGTCTGAAAGCGGGGACGGCAGGTTTTCAGACGGCATGGCACGGTCTGCGCTTTCTGCCGGGTCGATGGCAGGTTGCAAAGGCTCGTGTTGTTCGTCGGTTGACTTAGTATGCCTGCTCAAACCGGTAAAGCTGGTGTGGCGGATAAAGTCAAAATTGCGGTGTTTAATGCTCTGTGCGCTCAAGGCTTGGTCTTGCTGGCGGCTGTATTGGTAGACGGTTTCCGGCGGGGCTTCTTCCGTGAAGGTGAATTCCGTATTTTCCGGCGCGTTTTTGATAAAGCGTTGCCAGTTGGTTTTGAGCATTTCTACAACATCTGTCGTGCTTTGATAGCTTTGGCTGACGCTTTCGCGGCCGGCCTCTGGCAAACCTTCAAGCAGATAGGCAAAAGGATTGTTCGGCGTACAGTTTTTGTTGGCGGCGGCGTAGATGTTGAGCTGTTCTTCGGCGCGGGTAAGGGCGACATAAAGCAGGCGTAAATCTTCCGCCGTCTTTTCGTCGGCAAGGTGGCTTAGTTCTGCTTCCGAGGTTTGCGATTTCGCCAGCAGTTCGGTTTCGTGGTTGTCCGTATGCAGGATTTTCCAGTTTTCTTTGGAATTGTCTTTGGTATCCCACGCGAAGGGGCAGTAAACCAAAGGATATTGCAAACCTTTCGACGCGTGCATGGTAACGATTTTGACCAGTTTTTCGTCGCTTTCAAGACGGATGGTTT
This sequence comes from Neisseria sp. P0022.S009, assembly GCF_051956675.1. NCBI lineage: Bacteria > Pseudomonadati > Pseudomonadota > Betaproteobacteria > Neisseriales > Neisseriaceae > Neisseria > Neisseria sp. P0022.S009. The sequence continues at coordinate 244,777 of NZ_JBQCXE010000002.1, read as the reverse complement.
GCGCATCTGACGGGAAATGGCCGCTGCGCGCACGGCTGATTTGCTCGTTTAACCATTTATGCAGGGCGGCAGGGTTGCGGCTTTGGCTGTCTTCTTCGGCCAAAAGCTCCAAAATTTGGTAGTAATTGGTCAGGCTGCGTTCGTTGCCGCCCTTGAGCAGGCGCGTTTCGATGTCATGTCGGGCGGCAAACTGCTGCACGGCGGCAAAAATGCCGCCTTTCCGCCATTTTTCCATGGCTTCGGCAGACGACTCCAGCCATTTCAGCAGCTGATGTTCGTTGTGGTTGAGTTCGTATATCTCTTTGGCGGTATAGCCGAACAAAACGCCGGTCAAGACAAAGCGCAGCCAGTCGGTTTGCCTTGGGTTGAGCCAAAAGCCGATCAGCGCGGACAGCGAGTCTGCCTCGGCGGAATCGAAAACAGACTGGCGCGACAGCAACACGCTTTGGATACGGCGCTGTTTCAGTTTTCCGGCAATCATCGCCGCTTCGTTGTTGGTGCGCACCAAGACGGCAATATCGCCGGATTCCAATGCGCGACCTTTGAAATTCAGACGGCCTTCGGCCGCTTCATTGAGCGCAAAGGCAATTTCATCGGCGCAATATTCGGCGGCTCGGCTGCGCAAAATCTCTTTGCCGGTTTGGTCGTCCGTATTGAGCCAGCGCACTTGGATAGCAGGGTGGTGTGGCGACAGCCGGCTTTCGGCGCGGCTGGCGGAGACCTCGCTGTAATCGATGTTTTCCAACACGAAGGGATGTTTTTTTTGTTTGAACAAGGCGCTGATGCCGTTGATCAGCTTGGCATGGCTGCGGTAGTTGACGGCGAGGGTGTAATGCCTGTCCGCATCTTGAGCGGCTTGCAGATAGGCGTAAATGTCCGCACCGCGAAAGCTGTAAATCGCCTGCTTGGGGTCGCCGACGAGAAACAGCGGGCAGCCTTGCTCGATAAAAATTTGGCGGAAAATTTCGTATTGCAACGGGTCGGTATCTTGGAATTCGTCAATCAGCGCGATTTCCCAGTTTGCCGCCGCCGCTTTTGCCAACGCGTTGCCGTGTTCATTGGTGGTCAATGCCTGATGGACGTCCAGCAGCAAATCATCAAACACGCGCTCGCGGCGTGATTTTTTTTGTTCGGCAATGGACTGATTGATGTAGGAAAGGAGGTCGAGTTGCAGGCAGATGAAGACCGCTTCTTCCGCGCTTTTCATTGCCTGCAAATCACGATTGAGATTAGCCAAGGCTTGCAGCTGAATAATTTCCGCCGCATCGGCATCGGCTTTATATTCTTTTTTCAGTTTGCTGTTGAGCGTGTCGATACTGAAGAGGCTTAATTTTTCCAGCGTTTGTTTGCTCAGGCGGGGCAGACGGTTGGATTCGGCATTTGTTTTTAAATCGACAAAAACATTTTCAAAGGTATTTCTTCTGTAGGTTTGGCCGTTAAGTTTGGGAAAGATTGCCCAAAACGCTTTTTCCAAGTCTTCCAACTGAGCGCAAATTTTTTGCCATGTTTCTTGAAGGTTGGCTTGGGCTTCTTGCAAATCACCTTCAGGCCGTCTGAATTTCAGATAGGGGCGGCCGGTATAGCTTTTGATTTCGGCAAGCATTTCTTCGGGCGTGCATTTCCGGTCAAAAACCAATTGTGCCAATGTGGTATCGGTTGCCACTTTCTGCCGCCAAAAATCCTGCGCTGGAATCAGCAGCCTCTCGCGCGAGTCGTCCGACAGCTCGACATCCAAAGGCGCGCCGCACAAAAACGCGTAATCGCGCAAGACGCGCTGACAGAAGCCGTGGATGGTGTAAATCGAGGCGTTGTCAAACTGGCTCAGCGCGGCTTTGAGGCGGAGAATCAGGCGATAGCAGCTTTCCTGACCGTCTTGCTCGCCTAAAGCCAAAGGAATCAAGCGATTGAGAAAGTCATCGGAGGATTTCTTCTCTTTTTCGTAATATTTATTCAGGCCGTCTGAAATATGTTCCGGCTTGCCGCCCAGGGTTTGGATTTCGTTTAAAACCTGCAATACTTCGTCCAAACGCGCGCGCAAACGGGTTTTCAGTTCTGCCGTCGCCGCTTTGGTAAAGGTAACGACCAGAATTTTCTCGATGTCTTTTTTTTCTAAAACAATCAGTCGGGTAAAGAGCGCGGCAATGCCGTAGGTTTTACCTGTACCGGCGGAGGCTTCGATGAGGTTGGTGCCGTCGATGGAAAGGGTGAGCGCGTCAAAAGGAAGGGCGGAAGACATGGTTGGAACGGAATAATATTAGCGAGGCATTATCATAACAGAGATAGTGTGTGGTTTTGCATTGATGATAAAAATGCCGTCTGAAAACTTTCTGTTTTCAGACGGCATGTCTTAATGGCTATTCAATGACTTCAATAGCGCATCTTAGTAGCGCAAACGGCGTTTGGCGTAGCTTGGTTGGCGAGGACGATAGGTATAACGGTTCGCCGCAGAAGCTTTAGTGTTGTCATAGTAGTGCACAACATTATTACCGTTGATGGCCGTATTGTTGACGCTCAAACCGGTTGGAGAGCCGGTAGTAATAACAACATTGTCGCTTTGGATGACGTTTGCCGTATTGGTTACGTTGGCGTCATTTTTACCTTTGGCGTTGATGCCGCCGTTTGGTTTGCCTGAAGCGTAGCTGCCGTTGACATTGACGGTCAGATTTTTTTCGTTAACGCTGCTGATCGCGCCGGAAGTATTGACTTTGTTGCCTTCTACTTCAACGGAGTTGTTGGATACTAAGTTGGTACCGTGCAGGTTGACGTCGCCGTTGTTGGCATTGATTTTAATATCGTTGCCGGCCGCTACATTCGCGCCTGCGGCGGTAGAAGAAGCGTTATCGGTTTTGTTGACGCCGACAGAGCCGTTGACGTGAGGAACGGCTACACCGGTTTCAACATTGATTGTCGCACCAGCGCCAATACCGACATTAACGGCTGTACCTTGGTTGGAGGCAGTATTGGCTGACTCGGTGAAGGTTACGCCGTTGCCTGCGGTAATGTTGACGTTGTTGTTGGCGGTAATATTGGATGCGATTTCAGCAGAGTCTTTGGCGTTGATGACAACATTGGCCGCATTCATATCGCCTTTGACGGCGGTAGATTCTTTTTTGTTTTCATCAGCGTAGTTGACGTTCAGGTTGGCATTCACATCAACGTTTGAACCGTCTTTGGTGTATGCGCCGACAGTCAAAGACGCGCCGCCTTGTTTGCTGCTACTGTTGCTGGTGTTGTGGGCGGCAGTGTTGTGGTATGAACCTGCATCAATGTTGATTGCACCGGTTACATCGTATTTTGTACCTTCATCAGACACTTTGTCATTTGCCAAAACGATGGCATTGCCTGCGTTGATGGTGGTGACGGTTGCAGTGGATTCATTGTGGGTCGAAGAGTTGCCTTGACCTTGTGCAGTGATTTCACCGCCGATGCCTTTGTTGGTGCTGATGCCGGCAGAAACGACCAAACCGCCGCCGTTTTGTTTCACATCGGATTTCGCGCCGCTGTGTGCCGCTGCATGGGTAACGTTTTTGGCAGACTCAATCACATTGCCGGTCGCATTAATCACGGTACCTTCTTGATTAATATTGCCGTTGGCAGTGATGGTGGTGTTGCCGCCGGTGTTGATGTTGGATACATGAGATGTGTCCGTTACGGTCGTTGCATCCGTTTTGGTGCTGGTAATGCCGACAGATACGCCGACGCCTGCGGCGTTATTTTTTCCGTATGCGGTGGCAGATACGCCCAAATCGGTTACGCGGCCGGATTCGGTTACTGTGCTGCTGCCTTTGGAGGCAACAACATTGACGTCATTGGCTGCGGAAATGTTGACGGATTCTTCGCCGTTGACTTGGCTGCCGCTGACGGTAACGTTTGAGTTGGAAGACAACTGGGTGTTTTTACCGGTCAAAATGCTGCCGCTCAGGCCGACAGAATGGGTGTCGGTGTGGGTATCGGTGAATTTGATACCGGCTTTGGCAGTCACGCTGCCGTTTTCTTTATTGGTTTCAGTACCGGAGTAGCCTTTGATGGAATACTCGTTGACCTGTTTGTTTTCTACCGCTTTGGCAGCATCGATGGTCAAATCGCCTGCGGAAGCCAGTTGCAGTTTTTGTGCCGCAAACAATGCAGAGCCGATCACATTGATGTCTTTGTTGGAAACAACGGTCAGGTCGGCATTGGAAACCAGGGTAGAACCGGTTACTTTTTCAATGCTACTGTTGCTGCTGGTTTTAGAGGTCGTGATATTGAAAATCGTACCTTTACGCGCGCTTTGTGCGGAAGTATCGGTGCTGGTGGCGTTTTTAATATCAACATTGCCTGCTTTGGAGCTGACGAATGTACCGGCTTGGCCTTCGACGGTACTGCCGTAAACGTTGACGCCGTTTTTTGCACCCAAAACTACGTTTGAGTTGGCAGTAATGCTGCTGCCGTGCAGGTTTTCGGTACGGTTGTTTTGAACTTGGCTTTCACCGCCGAACAGGCCGCCCCAGTATTTTTTCTGGTCATCGAGGCTGTTGGTGTTGATGGTGGTTTGCGTACCCAAGTTGATGTTGTTGACATCGGTAACGACATTGCCGTTTGCCGCGATGCTTGCGCCGTAAGTGCTCAAATCGCCTTCGGAAATCAAACCGATATCACCGGCTGCGGAGATTTTGGTTTCATGGGCGGTAGAGTTTTTGGAGGATTTTGTAGCGATACCGGTTTTCAGGGCAGCAGTTTCGTTTTTGAAGCTGACATAAGTCGAGCTGCTGTCGGTTTCGCTGTTGCTGCTCAATACGATGCCTTGTTGGGCGGCAATGCGTGCATCGGCAGCCGAGTTCAGTTCGGTTGCGTCCAATTGGACTTTGCCGGTGGTGGCGATATTGACAGAACCGGCATTGATTTTGGTTTGATGCAGGCTTTCGTCAACAGAAGAACTCAGGTTGTTGTTGTACCAAAGGCCTTTGCTTTGAGTGTGGTCGGATTCTGTACGGTTGGTGGTTTTTACCGCGTTAGAATTGATGTTGCCTTTGGCAGAAGCAGTCAGTGCGCCGGCATTGATGTTGGCCGCGCTTAAGTTGAGGCTTCCGCTGTTGTTCAGAGTCAATGACTCGGATGCATTGATATTGCTGGCGGTAAAGGTTTCCGTTTTGTTGCGGTCTGAACGGAAGTGCTGAACATTTTGCGCTTCTTTGCCGCTGGAAGATTTGTTGGCGGAATGGCTGGTAACCGTGCCTTTGATGTCGGTATCGCGGGCAAACAATTCCATTTGTGCGCCGGTCAGGTTGGCGGACTGGATGCTCAGGTTGCCTTTGCTGTCGATATTCAGGTAGCGGGTGCCGGTAATGGCGGCGTTTTGAATGTTTTGTTTGGCGCGTTTGTCGGTCGCGTGGATGCGGATGGTACCGGCGCGCATACTGCCAAAGATATGGCCGTCAAGAACCGGCGCATTTGAAGCTGTGTCCAAGGCTTCGATTTGTGCGGTTTTGTAGTCGAAGTTGCTTTTGCCTGAAGAAACGTTGATGGCATCGGCGGCATTGACGTTGGCTGATTTGCCGACCACAACTTGCGGCGCGAGCAGGTCAACCACACGGTTACCGCTCAAATTGCCGTTTACTTGCAGCTGTTTGCCATTGTCGCTGATATGGAAAGATTTCAACGTGCCGTCTGAAACGGTTGGCGTACCGACAACCAAGGATGCGCGGTTGGCATTCAGGATGCTGCCGCCGTTGTGGGTAATGCCGTTAGGGTTTGCCAAAACATAGTCTGCGGCAATACCGAAGATCTCTTGCTGACCCAAAATCAGGGAAGGGTTTTTGCTGACCACTTCGTTCAAGATCACAGATGCGGCCTGACCTTGGAAGTTTTTATTGGCAGACAGGTTTCCGGCCAGTTGGGATTTACCGGCGGACAGGGCGTTATTCAAAACGGCGCCGTGTTGGGAAACGTTGTACTTGTTGTATTGGTTGTGAGAAAGACCTTGGGCCGTCGGTGCGGCAATGTTGACGATGTCGACATTGTTTTGCTGCTGTACCGAAGTTTGGCCGATGGCTTCGATATTGGCGGCTACCGCTGCATTTCCCAGGAATGCAAAGCACACGGTGACAGTCACTTTGCCGGAAGCTGAGAGCTTAGGCTGATATAAAGTGTCGATTTTCATGGATTTTAATCCTTATTTATCGTGATGGAGAGTGAATCAGAAATCCCATATCGGGTATCGGATTTCTGTTGAGAAAACTTTTGAATGTATTAACATTGGTATGGAAATTTTTACAATCATACCACCAGTATGACCTTGTGTGCACTATTTCAAATGCAAATAAAAGCCGCTCATCTTGTTGATATTAATAGAAAATTAATAACGTTAAGATGAGCGGTTTATATATTGGATAAAAGGATATATATTTACATAATTTTAAAATGGAATGCGTAAAGAAACGGTCACATGATCCTGTTTTTCGCTGTTTGATTGGTTGGGCATGCGCGCAAAACCTTTGCCGTAGTCGGCAGAAAGCTGCCATTTGTCCGCCTTGCCCAAATTCAAACCTGCCACTAAGCCCATGGCGCGTTGCGAACCTTCGTGATGATTTTTGGCAACGCCGATGTCTGCGCCCAGATAAGGTTCGATATAGATGCCGTGAGGCGTATTGCGGCGGAAATAAACGGTATTGCTCAACAGGACTGCGCTGCTTGCGCTCAAAGAAGTCGAACGGAAACCGCGTACATTTTGATAACCGACGATGTCCATTTCTTTGGCGGCAAACAAATCATGCGGGCTATATTGGGCATCGATTTGGTGATGGTTGCGCACGATCCATTTGCCCAATAGGCGGTTTTGAATCAAATTGCTTTGCAAGGATACAGAGGTATAGCGCTTGTCAAACGGCGTATGTTCGGTATTTTTCGCAAACCCTTGTTCCACACCGATATTGTTGAGCCAAATGCCGTTTGGCAGGATGGCCGTGTGCGACAGGCCGACTTGTGCCGAATAAATTTCCGGGCTTTGCAATTCCAGTTTGCTGTCGGCAAATTTTGCAGTCTGTTTCACATAATCGATGCCGACATAGGCGGAGGCAATGTGTTTTTGACTGCGTGAGAATACGCGGTCTGCTTTGATTCCTGCCGCTTTGGATTGGGAGCGGTAGGCGTAGCGCGTTACGTTGGGCGTTAGGATGCTTTGCGATTGCGACGCGGCGGCGTAAGTGCTGAATGTCCATGCGCCGTAAGGAACTTGGTAGAACAGGCTGCCGCCGCGACTGTAATGGCTGTCGTGGTTGTTTAGATTGGTGTAGCCGTTTAGATAAAGGGAGTCGCTCAATCCCAACGGGCTGCCAATATTCAGGCTGCCGCGCAGTGTCGTGGTATTGGGTTTGCTGCCTTTATTATCGATGGTAATGCTGCCGCCCCAATGTTTTTCGGCATCGTTGTTGAGTTGGATGGAGGCGGTGCCGTCATCATGCGGATAAACATCGATGCTGACGTTGTTGCCGGCAACATGGTTTGCCTGTTCGATACCTTGGTCGAGGTATTGGATGTTCAGCGGTTTACCTTGATGATTGGGGAAGAGGGTATTGACGTTGACCGTACGGGAGCTGCCGGTAATTTCACGGATTTTGCCTTCGATGACGGCCAATTTCAGGACGCGTTCAGGCGTGGTTTCAAATTTGATTTGCGTGTGCGGATAGCCTTGAGCGATATACTCGGCAACGATGTCCCGGTTCAGTTGGTTGATGCTGTTTTGATTGATGCATTTGGGGAGCTTGGCTTCAATCTTTTGGGAATCGATAAGGGTAATGCCGGAAAGCTCGATACCAGTGTAATCCAAACATTCGGTATTGTTTTCAGACGGCCCTTCTTGTGCAACCGCGTCATTATCTTGTTTTTTCTGTAAATCCCATGCCGACTGCTCGCGTTTTTGGATTTCAACCGAATGAATCTGGTCGAGATTGTCGCGGAAGTCTTTGTCGAATTGGTTGGATACGTTTTTATCGATTTGATCAGGCGGATTCGGCGTATTGGCCGCATAGGCGTTCAGTGCGGAGAGAATCAATACGGGCAGGGGAAGGAGGCGGGATTTATACATGGTGTCGTAATTTTATAGGGATAATAATCGGGTTTATTTTATCGAAAATAGCTGTCTGGGGCGTATCGGTTTTTATCCTTGTCTGCAATCAGGGTTTATTAAGCAATAATGGAATAAATTTCTATGATGATACCATAAAAATATTAATGGGATTTGAATAACAAAAACCTGCCTTTGAAAAGGCAGGTTTTTTCAGACGGCCTGTGAGCCGTTAAAGATTTTGCAAACGTTCGACAGAAGGTGCGTAGTAGTAGGCGCCTGATACGGCTTTAGACAAATATTTCAGCAGTAAGTCGGTTTTGCCGTCTGCATCGCCGAACATATTGAGCAGTTGAACTTCGATATTGTGCAGCGTGTTGCAATAGGAAGTGAACATCAAACCATGTTCGCCGCTGATTTTGCCGAAGGGCAGGCTGCGGCGGACGATTTTCAAACCAACGCCGTTTTCTTTGACATTGACGCGGCCGAGATGTGAGTCGGGCAGGCGTACGTCTTTGCTGAATTCGTCGTTGGCTTCTTTGCTGCGGCCAACGCTGGCTTCTTGTTCGGCAGTAGGAACGGCATCCCATTTTTTCAAATCGTGCAGGTATTTTTGCAGCAAAACATAGCTGCCGCCGGCATCCGGTTTGCCTTCGGGAATAATGGCGACATTGCGTACATTGTCATCACCCTGAGGATTTTCCGTACCATCGACAAAACCGTCCAAGCCGCGGTCTTCATACAGGCGCAGGCCGTGTTCTTCAGTGGATACGCGGATACTGTCGCCGAATGCGCCGAAAACAGATTGAGCTAAGGCATAGGCGGCTTTTTGCTCGGTGGCTTGAATGTGGATATAGAGGTCGTGTTGGGTGGAAGGGGCAAGGCCGTTGCCCAATTCGGGGAAAGGTTTGATTTCACTGCCTTCGTCAGTATGGCCGAACGATTGCCATGCGCGGCTGCCGAAGGCAATGGTCAAACCCAAAATATCATTTGGAAAACGGGTTTTCAGTTTGGCCAAGGATTCCAAAGAAAGGCGGCAGGCAGATTTGATGTCTTCGTTGCGGCCGTCTGAAATATCTGCTTCGATAAAAATACCGGCTTGTGCGTGATCAGGAATAATAGCTGATTGAGGGTGGCTCATGATGATTCCTTTCAAAATATTATGGGTTTTTACGCGGTGGATTATACACTGAAAGTTTCAGACGGCCTAAAATCTGCCTTTTGATTTTTTAGGGCGGAAAGGCATGTTTGGCAAGATGTTTTTTGTGAGCGTCATTCTGTTGCAAGTGTTTACATTCGGGCTTGGGCGTTCACTGCAATGGCTGTTTGCGCCTTGGATTGGCAAAATCGGCAGACGTTGGCTGATGGGTATTTCCTATTTCATTACAAACGGCTTGCTGGTCGGCTTGCTGCTGGAATTGGGACATATGATGTTCCGCGTGGTGGCGTTTTGGATGGTGATCTTGCTGTTTGTGATGTATGCCGCGTTGGCGACATTTATCCTGTATCTTTTGCTGCGCCGTTTTGTAGCACGCCAACCGCTTTCTCGAAGCCTGCGTCTGTTTGCGCCTTTGTTTGTGATCGGTTTGCTCGGTTTGGGGATGTATAACGCCTATACGCCCGTGGTCCGCCATCAGACTGTATTCATCAATAAGAAAATGGATAAACCGCTGCGTATCGGCGTGGCCAGCGATTTGCACTTGGGGATTTTGTTCGGCGCACGTCAATTGGACAAACTGACGGACATTATGAAGCAGGAACAAGTCGACATGGTGTTGCTGCCGGGCGATTTGATGGATGATACCGTCGATGCGTACCTGAAAGAAAACATGAAACCGCATTTGCAGAAGCTGACTGCGCCAATGGGCGTTTACGCCACTTTGGGCAATCATGATTGGTTCCGCGATCAGAAGCGTATCAAACATGAATTGGAAGCGGCAGGTTTGACGGTTTTGGCCAATCAGGTTTTGGAAGTGAATGGTGTGTTGCTGGTGGGGCGGAGCGATGATTTGGATCACAAACGCCCCAGTGCGGAGCAGCTTTTAGAAGGTCAAAATACCCAATTACCGGTTTTATTGATGGACCACCGTCCTACTTCAATCGAAACCCATGCCCGGCTGCCGATTGATGTGCAGGTTTCCGGCCATGTCCACAACGGCCAAGTTGCACCTGCCAACCTTATCGTCCGTACGCTTTATCGTCTTGCTTACGGCTATGAGGCAATCGGTAACGGTCATTTCTTCACTACTTCGGGCTATGGCTTCTGGGGCATTCCCCTGCGTTTGGGTTCGCAATCAGAAGTGTGGGTGATTGACATCAAGTCAAAGCATTGAAATAGAAATATAAACTTCAGGCCGTCTGAATTTCAGACGGCCTTTTTTATGAAAATTGGGAAAAAATATTGAAATTGGATTATAATCGATGTTAATAAAATCAGCCACCGATATGAGTGGCATCATAACTAGGGAACTCACTATGGGCATTATCAGTCTTGCACTTATCTTCGTATCAATCGCCGCCGTCTTATTGTATTTCAAACAACAGTTGAAAGACCGCAAAAAAGACTGTCGCGAATCCTTTGTCTCTTTGCGCATTGCGCTCGACTGTCGGCATCAGGCCGTCCGTCATGTATTGGATGCATACAGCAAACACCTGCAAGAGCAGGGCATTGCATCGGATCAAAACGTTCAGCAGATGTGTGCCGAAGTCGAAACCGCATTGGCGCAAACCGCCAAAACATTTTCCGAATCCAAAATCAAACATCTGTGCGAAGCCGAAACAGCATTGAATCATGCGCTGAAAAAATTACAAACCGCCGTCAACAGCCTTTTGAAACAACATCCTGATGAGAAATTGGCCGGTTTGATGGAAATGCTGGATGCCGCAGAAGCAGAAGTCGCATCGGCACGCCGCACTTACAACCGCAGAGCCGGAAGCTACAACCACCATTTAAACAAATTGCCCAACCGCCTTGTCGCCAAGCCATTAGGCTTTGACAAGCAGGCAAGTTTGGTTCGTTTTACGGAAAACCAAACGCAACGAATAAGCAGCAATATATTGGCTTAAAAATAAAGCAGTTTATTGAATAAGCCATAAACAAAAGGCCGTCTGAAATATGAATTTCAGACGGCCTTTTTTGTGCTGTGAATGAGAAAAATACTTAGGCTTTTGCCAATTTATTGGGCAAAGCGGATCAGGCTGTCGGCAAGCTTATCGGCTGCAGTTTCATAGCCTTGTGCAGAAAAGTGAACGCCGTCTTTGGCTGCCAATCCTTGCGCCATCCAGTTTTTCATGCTGCATGCGCCGCCCATTGCATCTTGCCAAGACCAGAACATGATTTTTTCGTCACGGGCAACGCGTTGCTGCATTTGTTGTACTTCGCTGAGCAAGACAGGGCGGTTGCCGCAGCTGCCGTAGGCGGTTTTCAAAGATTCCGGCGCGCCGAGGATCAGGATGCCTGCGTTGGGCAGGGTGTTTTTGATTTGACGGATGTAGTTGCGCCATGTTCGTTCGGTAGAGGAAATATCGAGGTTGCCGGAAAAGGCTTCGTTGGTACCGTAGGCAAGGATGATTAAATCGGCTTTGGTTTGTGCCAAATCTTCCCACATGCCCGGCCGCCATTTTGACCATTGGGACAATTGCGCGCCGTTGATGCCCATGGCGGAAACGGTTACGCCGCGTCCGGGGCGTTCGATGTTAATGAAACCGATTTGCCAAGGCATGCTGCTGCTGAGCGTTATCGGTAGAGATGCGTTGGTATGCAACAGTTGCCAGCCGTTTTGTTTGGCCGGGATTTCGCGGCCGTTGACAATCAGGGTTTGCTCGGACCAAACAGGTTTGCCGAAAATGGAGATTTGTTGCGTATCCATGCTGCCGTCGGCTGCGCTTAAGGTAACGCTGCCGCCGTCGGCGCGTGCTTCAATACCGCCGAAAGAGAAGTCGCTGTGTGATTTGCGGCTGCTGATGGTGTTCCAACCGCTGCCGCTGTAACGGACGGTTGCCATGCGCTGGCCTTTGACGGTGTTGGGGTAAACCCAACCGATGCCGCCGTTGCCCCATTTTTGTTGCAAACGGCGGCGCAGGCGGTCGGTGAAATAGTCGCCGGCGGTGTGTGAGTCGCCGACTTGGATAATGCGGAACTTGCCGTCTGAAGTATTGTTGAGCTGTTGCAGTTTGTTCAGCCAGGCAGGGCGGTTGGAGCCGTAGTTGCTTAACAGGCCGTCATTGGTTGCGCAGGCGGTAATAGGGAGTGCGAGAAGCGTGAGGAGTAAGGTTTTATTCAATTTCATGGTTGTGTATCGTGTGTAAAATTAATTTTTTCCATAATTTTTTCGGCCAATAGTTTTTGGCCTTCTGCGGAAAAGTGAATGCCATCCTTGCTGCGGTAACGGATGATTTTTCCGTTGACTTTGACGGAGTCGGCATATTCTTCTGCGCCGTTGCTCAACAGTTTGTCGGTCGGCAGCCAGATGGCTTGAGGCGATACTGTACCCGACAGGATTTTGTCGAGGTAGCGCATCTGTTCGTTGAGCTTGGCTTTTTTCATGTAAGGAATGCCCAGCCAAATGACTTGGACATCATGTGTGGAGGCTGCATCAAGAATACGGCGGACGCGGCTGAGGTATTCTGCTTCCCATTCGGGGGTAGCGAACTTCAGGTATTTTTTACCCATCGGGAAATCCCATGGGTCGTTAGGGCCTAAGAATACAACCAAAACGCGGATGTCGGGTTCTTTTTGCAAAGTTTGTTCGATGGTTTTTGGCCAGTCGAAGAAGTTGGGGTAGGACAAGCCGGTGCTTTGTTTGCTGAGGTTGACCGATTGTACGCCATATTCTTGCTTGAGGTGTTTTTGTACGAAAGGTGCAACGCCCTGCATCAGCGAGTCGCCGGCAAAGAAAACTTTGTTGCCTTTTTTCAATACAACCTGCGTTGCCGACTGATCAGCCTGATTGCTTGGCTCGCTGGCGGCGGTATCCGTATTGTTAGCCGCATCAGAAGCGGCAGTCTCTTTTTGATTGTCCGATGTTTCAATGTTTTCCGTATTTTCAGACGGCCTTGTTGTTTCAATACCAGAGTCTTCTGAAGCTAAAGCATCTTCTGTTTCCAGTGAAGCTTTCAGGCCGTCTGAAAATTCGTAGGCTTTTTGTTGCCAGTCCGCACCAATCTGCCACCAAGCGTATTCGGATAAAGGCTCAAGCGGACTGTTTTCATGATAGGTCTGCTGCCAATAGGCATTGATGGAGTTTTGGGCAAACCACGTCAGCGCAACCGCACTGAGCAGAATCGAAACAAACAGGGAGATAAAGCGTTTCATGTTCTGCTCCTTAGAAGTTAGCGTAAATAAAGCCGGGAATGCCGGACGGGGCGAAGACGATAATCAGGGCGAGGATCAGCGTGATGGGGATAAACCACAGCCATGCAGGCAGTTTGTCCAAGCCTTTTACCGATACTTCAAATAAGCGAAGCAAATACGGGTACAGCAAAAGCATCAGTGCAAAGGCACCCAGCAACATGAGGTCGGTCGGCAGAGGCGCGTTCCAACCTTTATCATTGGCAAATAAGGCGCTGAACAGCATTTCCGTATCGGCAAGCGTTGCGCTGTTGAACACGACAAACGCGAAACAAACGAAATGGAAGGTAAACAGCCAGGCGAGCGGTTTGCCGATTTTCAGACGGCCTAAGGCGTTGCGGCCGACGATTTTATCGCCGCAGTTAAGTAATACCAAGGCCGCACCGTGCAGCGCGCCCCAAATCAAAAAGCTCCAGCCGTAGCCATGCCAAATGCCGGAGAGCAACATGGCAATCATCAGATTGAGCTGGGTGCGTCCGAAGCCTTTTTTGCTGCCGCCCAAAGGGATATAGATATAGTCGCGAATCCAAGTGGATAGGCTGATGTGCCATCTGTCCCAGAAGTCGCGGATGTTGATGGCGCGAAGCGGCGCGGCGAAGTTTTTCGGCAACTGGAAGCCGAGCAGCATGGCCAAGCCGATGACCAAATCCGAGTAGCCGGAAAAGTCGAAAAAGAGTTGGAAGGTGTAGCCATAAATCGCAGACAACACGCCCCAGCCGTCGAACTGGGCCGGATTTTCAAAAACAGGCGATACCCAGCCTTCCGCCAATACGCCGGCAAGCCACCACTTTTTGGCAATGCCCAACACAATCAGGCCGACCGCCAACGCCGGATAAATCAGTTGGCGTGCCTGTTTGGTGCGGATTTGCGCCAATGCGCCCGCTTGTTCGCCGTCTATGCTTTTAAAAGCGGCCGCACGGATAATCGGGCCGGATGTGATGGTGGGGAAGAAGCTCAGATGCAGTAGGAGCTCGTGCCACTCAAAACGGTCCCCTTTAGGCTCGCGGTAGCAATACACCAAGTAAGCCAGCGATTGGAAAGTGTAATAAGACAAGCCCAAAGGCAAAATAATGTCGATGACGGCGCTTTGCCCTGTATATTGCTGAATAATCGGGCGGAAAAAGTCGAAATATTTGAAGAAACACAAAACAGTCAATGCCGCCGAAATACCGCAACCCAGCCAAAATTTGCGGATATTCTCGTTTTCAGAAAACATCAGCACGCTGATCAGGTAAACCACAGACGAGTAAACCAAAATCAGTGCGGCAAAAATGGGGTCGATACGGTAAAGCCAGCCCAGCCCGGCAACCAAAAGTAAAACGTTTTGAACTTGCGGCAAACGTGCAAATGCCCAGTACAAGGGTAAAAATACGATAAAGAATACCGCAAACTCAATAGACAGCAACGGCATGACAATTCCTTGATGTGTTTAAACTTTCAAACTTTTCGATTAATTGTTATTTTTGGGCGTTAAGTTTGGCGCGGATAATTTCGACTACCGCGGGTAAAATCGAAATCACGATGATTGCCGCCATGACTAAGCCCAGATTGTTTTTGACGACGGGGATATTGGCGAAGAAGTAGCCTGCATAGGAAAACAACAATACCCACAACACTGCGCCGATAATGTTGTAACGGATAAACGTCGCGTAGTGCATATCGCCCATACCTGCGACAAATGGCGCAAACGTCCGCACAATCGGCACAAAGCGCGCAATGATGATGGTTTTGCCGCCGTGTTTTTCATAGAACGCATGGGTTTTTTCCAAATACGAGCGGCGGAAAATTTTGGAATCCGGATTGGCAAACAGTTTTTGTCCAAAATACTTGCCGATCATAAAATTGGCCGCATCGCCTAAAATAGCGGCTGCTAAGAGCAGCAATACCATGACGTGGATGTTCATGCCGCCGATGGCTGCAATACCGCCGGCAGCAAACAGCAGCGAGTCGCCAGGTAAAAATGGAGTCACAACCAAACCGGTTTCGCAGAAAATTACAACAAACAAAATCGCGTAAATCCACGGGCCGTATTGGGCGGAGAGGTGGACAAGGTGTTGGTCGATATGGAGGATGAAATCAATAAGGGTAGAAATCACTAAGGTTCCCCAAATAAAAAGGCCGTCTGAAAAAGAACAGACAAATGTTTCGGCGAGAAGTTCGACATTGTAAAACCAAAGCGGAATAAAACCAATGCCGTAAGCGCGTCAAGATATGTTTAGAAGTGCAGATATGTTGCAGGTATAGGCTTCAGACGGCCTTTATCCTTGATGGTGAACCGCAAAACAACGTAAAATAAAGCCGATTTCAACCTAACCGGTGCGCCTTTGTGAACCAGCTCATCTTCGATTTTGCCAGCCATGATTATCCCGGCTTCGACAAATTTCTGGGAACAGAAAATGCCGAGCTGGTGTATGTGTTGCAGCACAAACATGGGCAGTTTATCTATGTTTGGGGCGAAGAGGGCGCAGGCAAAAGCCATCTCTTGCAGGCATGGGTCGCCCAGGCGCTCGATGCCGGACGAAATGCCCTCTATATTGACGCCGCCGCCACGCCGCTGACAGAAGCCGCGCTGGATGCAGAATATCTCGCCATTGACCAAATCGAAAAGCTTAATAATGAAGAACAGGCTTTACTGTTTGCCATCTTCAACCGCTTCCGCAACAGCGGCAAAGGTTTTTTGCTTTTGAGTTCCGAATATACGCCGCAGCAGCTCGTTATCCGTGAAGACTTGCGCACACGCATGGCGTATTGCCTGGTTTACGAAGTTAAACCGTTGACCGACCGAGAAAAAATCGATGCGCTTGTCAGCATGGCCGCCGCCCGTCAGGTAACCATCGATCCGGAAATCTTCGAATACCTGCTGAACCATTGGCGGCGCGATATGGACAGTCTGATGCAAATGCTCGATACCCTCGACAACTACGCCGTTATGATGGGCAAGCGCATTACTTTGTCGCTTTTGCGCCAGCTTTTAAAACAACAGGAAACCCAATGAAAAACCTTGCCATTTTCGACCTCGACAATACCTTGATCAATACCGATTCGGATCACTCCTGGCCGCAATACCTGATTAAAAAAGGCATAGTCGATGCGGCTGAAACCGAGGCGCAAAATGAAAAGTTTTACCAAGACTATCAAAACGGTTGTCTTGATATCGATTCCTTCCTTAAATTCCATCTCGCGCCTTTGGCCCGATTCAGCAAGGAAGAATTGGCTGAGTTTCATCGCGAGTTTATGGCCGAATATATTGTTCCGTATATTTCACCGATGCAGCGGATGTTGGTGCAAAGCCATCAAATGGCGGGTGACGAAATGCTGGTTATTTCTTCGACCAACGAATTCATCATTACCCCGATTTGCCATCTTTTCGGTATTCACAACGTTATCGGCACGCAGCTTGAAACCGGCGAAGACGGCCGCTATACCGGCAACTATGTCGGTACGCCCAGCCTGAAAGAAGGCAAAATTACCCGATTGAACCAATGGCTTGCCGAGCGTGGCGAGACCTTTGAAAGCTACGGCAAGGTTTATTTTTACAGCGACTCCAAAAACGACTTGCCGCTGCTGCGTATCGTGGACGAACCTGTCGCCGTCAATCCGGATGCCGAGCTGGAAAAAGAAGCTAAAGCAAAAGGTTGGCCGATTTTGAATTTCAAATAAAGACGAATCAGGCCGTCTGAAATATTTAACCTAACCACAACCCTAATAAGGACTAAAACATGAAAACGACTAAACTCCTCGCCTCAGCCCTGTTGTTTGCCGCTGTATTCGGTACTGCACAAGCAGCCGATACCGAAACTTTGGAAGCCATGAAAGCGCAAAACGGCAGTGTTAAAACCGTTTTGATGGATGTTTTCACGACTCCTGCCGGCAACGTTGACCGCGTGAATATCATTCAATCCAGCGGCAATCCTGAAATGGACGAACGCGCAGTGAAAAGCGTTTCCAAATATCCTTATCCTAAACGCAAAACCGCATCTAAATACCAACACACCGTTACTTTTGAAACCAATGTTGAAGTAATCAACAACTGATTCGGACGCAAGGCCGTCTGAAAAACAAAAGGCGTTTTGATTGGGAAATTTCCTGTCAAAACGCCGTTTTATTCTTTAAACAAGTATAACCAAAATTGCCGTAAAACCACACGCTCCGGTGCTATACTAAAACAAATAAACCGCTTCATCACACATCATGTCTCCCCGTCCAGTTACCATTACTTCCTACAATATGCACAAAGGCATGTCTGCGCTCAACCGCAAAGTGCAGGTCAACCGCATGGCTGACGCGCTGGGTGCATTGGGTTCGGACGTTTTGTTTTTACAAGAAGTCCAAGGACAACATCTCAACAGAAGCCGTCGTACCGATTTTCCCGATGCGCCGCATTACGACATCATCGGCGACAGCCTCGATTATCATCGCAGCTACGGTAAAAATGCCGTCTATCCCAAACGACACCACGGCAATGCCATTCTCAGCCGCCTGCCGCTGAAAACGGAAAACAACCTCGACATCAGCGTCAACAAACTCGAACAGCGCGGCCTGTTGCATTGCGAGGTCGTACCCGAAGGCTGGGAAGATCCGCTGGTGTGTCTGTGCGTCCACCTCAATCTGCGCGAACCTGACCGCATCAAACAATACCGCGCCATCAGCGACTATGTCGACCGCCACATCAACCCTGACAGCCCCTTGATTATTGCCGGCGATTTCAATGACTGGCGGCAAAAATCAGCACGTGAGCTGGGCAGGGCATTAGATTTGAACGAAGTATTTGTCGATAATACAGGCAAACGTCCCAAAACCTTCCCCTCGCGCCTACCCATCCTCAGTCTCGACCGCATTTACACGCGCAATCTTGATGTCATCGATTCTGAAATCCACAACAGTAAAGACTGGCAGCATTTATCAGATCATCTGCCGTTGAGTGTAACAGTTAGACCGCATCGTAAAATGGAGATGAAGTCCGATAGAAAAATATAAGGTTGAAATCTTTCTTAAGCACCATTGGCAATATATTGAAAGAAAAAGTATCTGTCACTCAGATATTTGAGAAGAAAATAAGGCCGTCTGAAATGTTTCAGACGGCCTGTTTTAAGTTTATAAAAAAGCGCAAACCTTTTTAAATCAAAAGTTTGCGCTTTAAATCTGGTGGAGGCGGGGGGAATCGAACCCCCGTCCGAAAGTCCTCTACAGAGCGTTCTACATACTTAGTTGTGTCTATTTAGAATCTTGTCCCCATCATGCCGACCAACAGGCCTTCAGAGAACCAGTTACCTTAAATCTCGTTTCCTGCCAAGTAACCCGACAGAAAACCAGTCAATGTAGAATGACGTTGCGGTAGCTTTCGCTACACAGCCCATTGACCAACTGCTGCAACGGCAGGCCTTAAGCGGCCAGTGCGTAAGTTTCGTCGTTTGCGACTATTTTGATTCAGTGTTTAACGGGAAATCTGAGACCCCGGTATGCCCGCATCTGCTTTGCAAC
This sequence comes from Neisseria sp. P0022.S009, assembly GCF_051956675.1. Lineage (NCBI taxonomy): Bacteria > Pseudomonadati > Pseudomonadota > Betaproteobacteria > Neisseriales > Neisseriaceae > Neisseria > Neisseria sp. P0022.S009. The sequence goes on along the minus strand of NZ_JBQCXE010000002.1, from coordinate 225,905 downwards.
CCCCGTCGAAACCAAGATCGCCCCCAGATAGGAAGGGTTGATTATACGCATGTCGGCGGGCTTTGCCAAGTTGCTGTTTGATTAAAAAGGCCGTCTGAACAGCGGTTTGCTTTTTCAGACGGCCTCTTTGTTTAGGTTTATTGACGGTAGTTTTGCAGGAAGCGTTCGAGTTTGCCCATGGCCTCTTCAATTTGATGAACGGGCGGCAGGGTAACGATACGGAAGTGGTCGGGGCGTATCCAGTTAAAGCCTGTGCCTTGGACGAACAGGACTTTTTCACGTACGAGTAAGTCGTAGATGAATTTCATGTCGTCGTGGATGCTGTACATTTCGGTATCGATTTTAGGGAACATATACAATGCGCCCATGGGTTTGACGCAGGATATGCCCGGAATCTGGTTGACCAGTTCCCATGCTTTGTTGCGTTGCTCGAGCAGGCGGCCGCCGGGGAGGAGGAATTCGTTGATGCTTTGGTATCCGCCCAAGGCCGTCTGAATGGCGTGTTGCATGGGTGTGGTGGCACAAAGGCGCATAGACGAGAGCATGTCCAAGCCTTCGATATAGCCTTTTGCATGATGTTTCGGGCCGTTAAGTATCATCCAGCCTTGACGGAATCCGGCAACGCGGTAGGCTTTCGAGAGACCGTTGAATGTAACGGTCAGGAGGTCGGGGGCAAGCGCGGCGATATGGTGGTGTACTGCGTCGTCGTAGAGGATTTTGTCGTAAATTTCGTCGGCAAAAATAATCAGGCCGTGTTTGCGCGCTAATTCGGCGATTTCGAGCAGGATTTCTTTGCTGTACACCGCACCTGTCGGGTTGTTGGGGTTGATGACGACGATGGCTTTGGTTTTAGGCGTAATTTTGGCTTCCATGTCGGCCAGGTTGGGGAACCAGTTGTTTTCTTCGTCGCATAGATAATGGCGGACGGTACCGCCGGCCAGTGTCGCGGCGGCGGTCCACAATGGATAGTCAGGCGCAGGAATTAGGATTTCATCGCCGTCGTTGAGCAATGCCTGCATGGACATGGTAATCAGCTCGGACACGCCGTTACCGATGTAAACGTCGTTAACGGTAACGTCGAGCAGTCCTTTGGTTTGGTAGTAGTGGACGATGGCTTTGCGTGCGGAGTAAAGGCCTTTGGAGTCGCAGTAGCCTTGAGAAGTGGGCAGGTTGCGGATGACGTCAACCAAGATTTCATCAGGCGCTTCAAAGCCGAACGGAGCCGGATTGCCGATATTGAGCTTGAGGATTTTGTTGCCTTCTTCTTCCAGTTGCAGGGCTTTTTTGTGAACCGGGCCGCGGATGTCGTAGCAAACGTGATCCAGTTTGGATGATTTGGGAAATTTCTCCATGATGTGTGTTCCGTAAAATTGTTAACAATGGGATAAATGTACTCTTTTTGCGGGTAAATTAAAAGGGTTTCAGACGGCCAAGGCTTACTTATTGCGCGCTTCGGCACGGCGAACCGTCACGCTTTTACCGCCTATGCCCCAGTTGTCCATATCGATTTCGTCGATGACGACGACGGTTGTCTCAGGGTTTTTGTTGAGAACGCGTGAGAGTAATTCGGTGACGCCGCGGATTAATTCAGCTTTTTGCTCCGTGCTCGGGGCTTCGCTGCCGCCGGTCACTTTAATGTTGACGTAGGGCATGGCTTCCTCCTTTGAAAATAATGTTTATATGTTATCTTATTTTTATCAGGCCGTCTGAAATTTAATTGCAGGATTTTTCATTGCCCATGCCTGCTTTTACAAAGAATTAAGTTTTTTGGAATGGATTGTTTTTACAATGCGGTTTTATTTTGGATGGATATCATCATGAACCGTTTTCTCCAGACTTTGATTGTGGCCGCTCCGATGGTGATTGCCGCGCCTTATGTGGCGGCGGAAACGCATCCGGCGCAAAAGCAGATGCAGCAGAACATTGATGCCGTGTTGAAAATTGCACGCAATACGTCTTTGACAGAGGCGCAGCGTGTGAAACAGGTTGAGCAGTATGCCGACCGTTATCTGGATTATGAGCGTATTTCGGCTTTGGCGGTTGGTGCGCCATGGCGTGAATTTTCTGCCAAACAGAAAACCGATTTTATCCGTGCATTCAAAGATATGGTGATTGCAATGTACTCGCACTCTGCACTGATTGGTGCGGCAGATGCGAATGTGCGCCTGTTGCCGAAGATGACGGCAAACGGCAATAAGTTTGATGTTTTCTCGGAAATTCAAACCAAAAAAGGCACCAAGTATGAAGTGGCCTACCAGCTTTACCAAAGCGGCGGTGCGTATAAGATTTACAACATCCGCGTGGATGGTACCAGCTTGGTAACGGTATACCGCAATCAATTTGGCGAGCTGATTAAGAGCAAAGGCATTGACGGTACGATTGCCACTGTCGAAGCCAAGGGCTTGAAGAAACAATAAGGCAGATTGATAAAAGGCCGTCTGAAACTTGTTTCAGACGGCCTTTTTGTATTACGGGCTGATTAGGCGCGTTTGCGGAATTCGCCGGTACGGGTATCGATTTCGATTTTGTCGCCGTTTTCGATGTAAGACATCACTTGGATTTCAGTGCCGCCGACCAGACGTGCGGTTTTCATCACTTTGCCGGAAGTATCGCCTTTAACGGCAGGCTCGGTGTATTCAACTTCGCGAACGATGATGGTAGGCAATTCTACGGAGATTGGGTTGCCTTCGTAGAAAGTAACTTCGCATTGGTCTTCCATGCCGTCAACGATGAATTTCAACGCGTCACCGATGTTGTCGGCTTCGATTTCGTATTGGTTGAACTCTTCGTCCATGAAGACGTACATTGGGTCGGCAAAGTAGCTGTAAGTACAGTTTTTGCGGGACAGGATCACGACGTCGAATTTGTCGTCGGCTTTGTAAATGGTTTCAGTAGCGGCACCGGTCAGCAGGTTTTTCAGTTTCATGCTGACTTTGGCGGAAGAGCGGCCGCCTTTGATGTATTCGGTTTTTTGAACGACCATAGGATCGTTGCCGACCATGAATACGTTGCCGGCGCGCAGTTCTTGTGCTGTTTTCATTGTGGTTTTCCAATCAAATCGGTTGTAATAAAACGCGCTATTTTAGCGTATTTTTTTGTGCTTTGAAATAAAGGCGGCAAGTTTTTCGGTGGCACTTTTTTGGACAAAAAGTCCGTCCCGCCATTTTGCCGCGCTTTGGCGCCATTCGTTTTGATGTGCCGTCAGGGTTTGCCATGCCTGCAGGCGTTGGTTGTCGCTGAGTGCTTCGCCGTTGTTGAGTTCGTCGGAAAGGAGGCGGTGTGCCGTGGCGACAACATCCGGATAAATCTGATGCGCTTTGTCCCAAAACGCGTGCAGCTTGTTGAGATGGATATTTTCTTCTTGCGGGTAGATGTGCCAAAAGAAGGGTTTTCCGGCGAGCTGGGCGCGAACAAAGCTGTCTTCGCCACGTATGACGGCACCGTCGGCAAGGTTGAGCAGTTTGTCAAAATCCTGTTGGGGGACAAAAGGGATTTTGATCAGGGTAATGTGTCCGCTCTGATACACATCGCCGTCTTCAAGCAGGGCGTTTTGCGGCACTAGGCCGCTGTTTTTCAGGCTGGCGATGATTTGCGTACCTGCAAGCAGCAGGGTAATAGGTTGGCCGGCCTGTTGCCACATGGTCAGCCATTTTGCCCAAATATCACTTTGATAGCCGAAAAGCAGCCATTCGGGCGCGTTTTTTGCGGGAAGTTTGAGTTGTCGGCGTAAGGTTTCCGTATCAAAGCGGGCAGATTCGGCGTAATCGCGTTCGCGCAGCAGGCCGCCGCTTTTTTCGCTGAAACCCATAAACCAAAAATATTTCTGTATGCCGCCGGCCTGTAGCGAGGGCATTAAGTGCAGCCTCTCGTTGCTGTCTTCTGCGCTGAGGTATTCCCAGTTGAGCCAAAGCGGTTGGTGTTGGCGGATGATGGTTTGAACGTTGTCGGGCAGTTCGCAGGCGAAGGTTTCGATGACGATGTCGGGAGTAGGGGCTGTGTCGGTATCTTCGGCATGGTCGGCTTGCCAAGCGTGAATGCCGATGCTTTGATGGATATTGGGAATCGAGGCCAAATCAGGGCAAAGTGCTTGAAGGGACGGGAAATCGTCTGTCCATAAATGCACTTGCCAGCCGAGTTCGCGTTGCAAAATACGCGCCAGCCGCCATGAAACGCCGATGTCGCCGAAGTTGTCGATGACGTTGCAGAAAATCCAGCAGGTATAAGGTAGGGTAGTGTTCATGGAAAAATATGCCCAAGGCCGTCTGAAAACATCAGAATGCGCCGAAATAGTGGAACAAATAAACAATCAGCAAAATAATCGGGATAAACATCCATATGCTTTGCCGTTTCAATTCGGGCTCTTGTTTTAGGTGGTGTTTGATGACGTCAAAGAGGACGAATTTGAATAGGAACGTGGCTTCGCAGGCAAGGATGATGCCGTTGATGAGGTGTTGCGTTTTGTCTTCGGGCGGGTTGAGGGCAAACCACAAAAGGGTGGCGAGCGGAATCAGGCAGACGGCGAGCCAGCGCAGAAGGATGGGTTTGGACATGGTGTGTGTGCAAGAAATAAAAGAAACATTATACCCTGTCGTCTTTCAGACAAGTGCAAATCAGGCTATCATTCGGTTTATTTGAAACGAACATTTATCCCTATGCAAACCCAAGCCATCATCCGCCATATCGTTCAATGGCTCAAAGATTACGCCGAGCAGGCGCGTGCCAAAGGTTTTGTCGTCGGCGTATCCGGCGGCATCGATTCTGCCGTGGTTTCCACACTTGCCGCGCAAACCGGTTTGTCGGTTTTGTTGTTGGAAATGCCGATTCGTCAGAAATCCGACCAAGTCAACCGCGCACAAGAACACATGGGCCGTCTGAAACAGCGTTATCCTAACGTAAAAGCGCAAAGCGTTGATTTGACCCCGGCGTTCGATACGTTTGCCGATACCGTTGACGTCAGCGAAACCGAATTTCCCAACAAACAGCTGGCACTGGCCAATGCACGCAGCCGCCTTCGCATGACGACGCTTTATTATTACGGCCAGCTGCATGGTTTGCTGGTGGCGGGGACGGGCAACAAAATTGAAGATTTCGGCGTTGGGTTCTTCACCAAATACGGCGACGGCGGCGTGGACATCAGCCCGATTGCCGATTTGACCAAAACTCAAGTGTACGCGCTGGCAGCCGAGTTGGACGTATCGGAAGACATTCAAAAAGCCGTACCGACAGACGGCCTTTGGGATACCGAGCGTACCGATGAAGAGCAAATGGGCGCATCTTATCCCGAACTCGAATGGGCGATGAGCGTGTACGGCAGCCACAAGCCTGAAGATTTTGAGGGCAGGCAGCGCGAAGTTTTGGCAATCTATACCCGATTGCACAAAGCCATGCAGCACAAAGTCAATCCGATTCCTGTTTGCAAGATTCCGGAAGAATTTTTTTAAGTTTGAACATCAAAAGGCCGTCTGAAAACGCTGGATTAAGGTTTTCAGACGGCCTTTTATATTTTATTTCAATAAGAATTGGGAATATGCTTGAAAAACAGCATCATTAGATACCAAAACAGCGTAGCCGCCGCCGCGCCCAGCAATACCCACGCGCTGATTTTGGCGATTTCCCGAATGGTGCGCTTTTGTTGGCGGCTGAACAGACGGTTCACAATCAATGCCGCGATGGCGCAAAAGAAAAAGAATCGCAAAAGCCTGCCTATCATTCCATATCCTCCCAAAAATATTGCCTCTAATTAGGGCAGGCCTTCTGAAGCCTCATGCACAAAACAAAAACGAAACGTTATAATACCCCTTTTGCCGCATCACTTGGAAATTACAAATGACAACAAATGCCTCAGTGGGCATTGTAACGCCCCGGAAAATTCCGTTTGACACACCGCTTGCTCTGGAAAACGGCAAAACCTTACCTCGTTTCGACCTGATGATTGAAACCTACGGCACGCTCAATGCCGACAAAAGCAATGCCGTCCTTATCTGCCATGCCTTATCAGGCAATCATCATGTTGCCGGCAAGCACAGTGCGGAGGATAAATACGCCGGTTGGTGGGACAATATGGTCGGCCCCGGCAAACCTATTGATACCGACCGCTTTTTCGTTGTCGGTTTGAACAACTTGGGCGGCTGCGACGGCAGCACCGGCCCCTTGTCCGAGAATCCTGAAACCGGCCGCGAATATGGTGCGGATTTTCCGGTTGTAACCGTCAAAGACTGGGTGAAGTCCCAAGCCATGCTTGCCGATTATCTCGGCATCCAAAAATGGGCGGCCGTTGTTGGCGGAAGTTTGGGCGGCATGCAGGCATTGCAATGGACGATTTCTTTGCCCGAACGCGTTGCCCACGCGCTCGTTATCGCTTCCGCGCCTAAACTTTCCACCCAAAATATCGCGTTTAACGATGTTGCCCGCCAGGCGATTTTGACCGATCCTGATTTTCACGAAGGTAATTACCGCAGCCATCATACCGTTCCTTCACGCGGTTTGCGTATCGCGCGCATGATGGGGCACATTACTTATCTTGCCGAAGACGGTTTGGGTAAAAAATTTGGCCGCATTTTAAAATCAGACGGCTATCAGTACGGCTATGGCGTTGAATTTGAAGTGGAATCTTATCTGCGCTATCAAGGCGACAAGTTTGTCGGCCGTTTCGATGCCAACACTTATCTGCTGATGACCAAGGCGCTCGACTACTTCGACCCGGCCGCCGATTACGGCCACAACCTCACGCGTGCCGTAGAGAATGTGCAGGCCAAATTTTTTGTTGCCAGCTTTAGCACTGACTGGCGCTTCTCGCCGCAACGTTCGCATGAATTGGTCAAGGCATTAATCGCCGCGCAAAAATCCGTGCAGTACATCGAAGTCAAATCCAATCACGGCCATGATGCTTTCTTGATGGAAGACGAAGCCTATATCCGCGCTGTTGCCGCTTATATGAACAACGTTTACAAGGACTGCCAAAAATGAATCTGCGCGATGATTTGCAACTCATTTACGATTGGATACCCGAAGGCAGCCGCGTACTCGATTTAGGTTGCGGCGACGGCGAGCTGCTGGCCGCGTTGGTGGCGCATAAAAACTGCGCCGGTTACGGTATTGAAATCGATACCGACAGCGTGATTGCCGCCATGACCCGCGGTGTAAACGTTATTCAGGCCGACTTGGAAGAGGGCTTGGCGGCGTTTGGCGATCAAAGCTTTGATGTGATTGTCTTGAGCCAAACCATTCAAGCCATGCAGAACACGGAAAAAATCCTGCGCTGCCTGATGCGCGTGGCCAAACAGGCTATCGTCAGCTTCCCTAACTTCGGCTACTGGCGCAACCGTTTTCAAATCGCCGTCGGCGGCCATATGCCGGTTTCCGAGCGTATGCCGTATCATTGGTACGATACGCCCAATATCCATTGGTGTACCCTCAAAGATTTTGATTTGCTGTGTGCCAAAAACAAAATCCGCGTGCTTGAGCGTGCGGTCATGACGGGCAACCGACAGGTCAAACATCTGCCGAATTTATTGGGTAGCCTGGCGTTTTACCGCGTAGGTTGATGTGGTGATTAATAAAGGCCGTCTGAACAGGTCATCACGAAAGCATGGCTTTTGCGGATACCTGTTCAGACGGCCTTTTATTGTTCCAGCCGGTTTAAGCCTGTTTCAATTTTTCCAACAAGGCCAAACTGCCGGCATCGACCAGGCGGTAGGTTTCGTCAAAGTCGCCTGTGTACCACGGATCGGGAACGTGGTTATAACCTGAGTCGGGGATAAGGTCGGTCAGTTTGAAGATTTTGCCGGGGTGGAAACCGAGCTGTTTTTCGGTTTCTCTGAGGTTGTTGTCGTCCATCACGATGATGTAGTCGAAATGTTCGGCATCGCTGGGTTTGATTTTGCTGCTGGTAAAACCTGACGGGTCGATGCCGTGTTGTTTGAGCACGCGGCGCGTGCCTTCGTGCATGTTTTCGCCGTCGTGCCAGCCTGATGTGCCTGCGCTGGATGTCATGACGGCATTGCCCATGCCTGCTTCGTGGGCGCGGTGGCGCAGGACGTATTCGGCCATGGGGGAGCGGCAGATGTTGCCGAGGCAGACGAAAAGGATTTTGTGGGTTTTCATGTTTGTGAAAATGAGCGGTAAGGTTTGAAAATCAATGCAACACGCTGAACCGTTTTCAGATGGCCTTGCGTGTTGCATTTTCAATTTAGTTTACATTGCTGAAGAAAGGATTGTGGCCTTCCAGTTTCAACGCTTGGGCATAAGTCGGGATGTTTTCGTTTTCACCCAGTGGGTTGTGCAGCAGGTAGAGGTGCTCGATGCGGCATTCGGCCATCAGGTCGAGGAAGTTTTGCTGCACGATGGCGATATTGTCGGTTGAGGCCAGCTCCCAAGTGAAGGTCTGCGGAACGATTTCAAACGCGCTGTCGGTCGCGTTGAAGCTAAACTGGAGCTTGCCGTCCGCCTTGGCTGCGGCAACAACGCCGACGCGCGGGCTTTGCATACGGATGGCGCGGATGGCGTTGGTGGCAAAAACGTCCATGGCCATGCGTTGGCGGGTATGGCTGCCTTCGGTCAGGGTGTCAAGCGGCGTATTGGGCGAGAGCGGGTTGGTAAAGAGGGTAACGCCGTCGAGGGCGAGATGCTCTTGCCAAACCTGCATCAGCGGCAGGCCTGCCTGTTGCAGGTTGAGGCCCAAGGCCGTCTGAATGCTTTTATCGCCGTAGCCCAGCGCGTAAACAACATGGACGGATTGGCCTTCGGGCAGCACCAATGGTTTGTATTCGAATTTTTGCAGGAATGCGCCTGCCGCTTCATCGTTTTGCTTGGCTTGGAACCATTCGCCCGGGGTAACGCTGCTCAAATCGGTCGATTGAACGAGGTAGGGCAGCCATTGCGTGTTTTGCGTGAGGGCGCGCAGGTTGGGGTAGTTTTGCAGGCAGGCGAAGAGGGCTTCGGTAGGCAGCGTGAGCGGTAGGGTTTGTTCTTTTTTGCAACCGGCAACCAAAACGACAGGCAGGGCAAACCATTGGGCTTCGTTATCGTTTTCTGCCTTCAGGACTTCGCCCACGCTTTGAATCAGGCTGGTGTAAGTGCCGACATCGGGCGCCATGGTCATTGCCAATGAAAGGTTGATGTAATGGTTTTGGCTGAGCATGGTGCGGATTTCGGTTTGCAGTTGGCCGGCCGAAAGTTTGCGTGATGCGGAGGAGGAGTTGTGCGCCAGCTGATAGGCATTGAGCAGAAGGTGGTTTTTGATAGGGCTTTGCGGATAAGGGCGGGTATCGGGAAGAACAAAGGTTTTCATGACGGTTTGAAGTGTTGTGTTGTAAGTGTGGCGATTATAGCAATTTAGTCGGTTGGTGTGCTTGTTAATACATGAAATTCAAATGACGGCAGGGTGTACGCTTCATTTTTACGCAGTTTCAGTGTCGGTATTTTGAGGCTGAAGAGGATGGAACCCGATGTGTTATAATTCATGACCAAACATAATTCAGAAAGGAACAAAATCATGCGTTTGCTTCATACTATGCTGCGTGTCGGCAATCTCGAACGCTCTTTGGATTTCTATCAAAACGTATTGAATATGCAACTGCTGCGCCGCCGCGATTATCCTGAAGGCCGTTTTACTTTGGCTTTTGTCGGTTATGGCGATGAGGCGGACCATACTGTTTTGGAGCTGACCCACAACTGGGATACGGAGTCTTACGACTTGGGCGATGCTTACGGCCATATCGCGATTGAAGTCGATGATGCTTACGCCGCGTGCGAACGTGTCAAAGAAAAGGGCGGCAAAGTGGTACGCGAAGCCGGTCCGATGAAACACGGCACGACTGTGATTGCGTTTGTCGAAGATCCGGACGGCTACAAAATCGAATTTATTCAAAAGAAAAGCGGTAGCGATTCGGTACAATATTCATCTTAAGACATAAGATAATGGAAAAGGCCGTCTGAATATTCAGACGGCCTTTTGTTTGATCAGCCCAACTGTTTTTGCTTTTCACTCAACAGGGCGTGTACTTGAAGCGCGGTGGCATAGCGGTCTTCTCCCGCTTCAATCGGATCGAGGAAATGCAGCTCGACCGTGCTGGAAGGCTGGCTGATGACCATGCAGATAGATTGCCAGAGGCTGATGTCGCCGTAGTAGGCGGTGTGCGGATTGGGGCTGCTGCCGTCCGGATTCGGATAGCGGCAGAGTGCCGGAATAATCGGTACGCCTGCATCGTAGGCCGTCTGAAAAAAGCTGGGTTTGAACGGCAGGATTTCACGGCCTTCGGTACTGGTGCCTTCGGGGAAAATGGTGACGGTATCGCCGTTTTTCAGCGCTTCGGTTACGCCGGCGATTTTGGCGGAATTGCCTTTGATGCCGCGGTTGCGCGAGACGTAAACCGTTTGTGCCTGTGTAGCGAGATAACCGACCGCCGGCCATTTGGCCACATCGTCTTTAGCCACGAAACGGCCGGGGAAAGCGCCGTTGACCGCCATAATGTCCAACCATGAAATATGGTTGCTGATAAGCATTTGGCCGCGGCCTTCTTGCGGCGGCGTGCCGAAAGTTTGCAGTTTCATGCCGCAGGAAGCAAGCACGCGCAGCGACCATAATTGGATCGCACGCAGTTTGCGTTTGCTGCTGTAAAAGGGAAACAGAAAAAACATTTCGGCCATGCCGTACAAAAGGCAGCCGGCAATGCAGAGAAGACGGAAGATAAAACGGATTTTGGCAGTCATTGTGTGTGTTTTTATAAAAGATGAGGCAGGCCGTCTGAAGTTTCAGACGGCCTTTTATTATGAATCGGTTTTAGGGGCAAAACGTTGCAAGTAGCGGTCGGAAAGATGGCTGATGTCCATCATGATCAGCACATCCGCGCAGTTGAACGCTTCATCGACGCAAGGTTCGCCGCAAAACCACGCGCCTGCTTTGAGATAGCCTTTGATCAGTGCGGGCACGGGCGGGTTTTCAGACGGCGTGATGCTGTCCCATTTGAGCGGGTTGAGCGGTTTGACGCGCCATTGTTCCGGAGCAAGGTATTTGCCTTTCAAGGCATGATACAGACCGGCCGCATCGCTGCCGCCGTCGCGCATTTCGATACTGCCGCAACCAATCATAAAGCGCAGATTTTCGTCTTTCATGAATTTGACCAAACCGGTCCACAACAGCATGACCAAGCCGCCGTTGCGGTAGTCCGGGTGGGTGCAGGCGCGGCCGAGTTCGACGGTTTGCGGCAGGATGTCTTTCAAAGGCTTAAGGTCGAATTCATGCTCGCTGTACCAGCCGCCGACTTTTTTTGCGGTTTCTTCGGTAATCAGGCGGTAGCAGCCGATAACTTCGCCGGTTGCATCGTCAAACGCGAGCAGGTGGTGGCAATGCTCATCATAAGGATCGACATCGCGGCCGTCATTGCTTTCGATTTCCGCACCCAATTCTTGGGCAAAAACCTGATAGCGCAATCTTTGGGCGGCTTCGATTTCAGCTTGGGTTTCTGCAAGGCGTACGCTCAGGCCGATTTTGGGGCCCGTTTGATTGAAACGGCTGGGGGACATGATGTTTCCTGTTTGAAGAAAATGGCTGATTATAGCGGATATACGGACAGATTTATATTGGTTTGCTTTGCGGTAGGGCAAATTATGTCGGGTTGTTGGAAAAAGGCTTCAGGCCGTCTGAATTTGGCATGCCAAGCGGTAGAAGCGTAAAATCAATGTTTTTGCCGCTTTTTTTGTTATGGAAACCTCTTTTCTGCTTGCCGGAAAAATTACCGAGCTGACGCTGATTGTTTTGATGGGCGTGGCTTTGGTGAAGGCCGGGCTGTTGAAATCGGAAAACAGCTACACGCTCTCCGTCATCGCGCTTTACCTAATCAGCCCGTCTGTCATGATTCATGCTTTTCAGATGGACAATACGCCGCAGATTATCGAAGGGCTGAAGCTTTCCGTTATGCTGGCGGTGTTTTTCCATGTGGTGTTGATTGTTTTGGGCAGGGTGTTTAAACACTTGTTCAAACTCGATGCGCTCGAACACGCGGCGACGGTGTACAGCAATTCGGGCAACCTGATTATCCCTTTGGTAATGTCGGTATTTGGGCCGGAATGGGTGATTTACACCACTGGTTTTATCTTGGTGCAGACGTTTTTGTTTTGGACGCATCTGCGCCTGTTAATTTGCGGTCGAGGCAATGTGGCTTGGAAAACCATTTTCACCAATATCAACATCTTATCCATGTTGGTCGGGCTGCTGATGTTTGCCTTTCAAATCAAGCTGCCGCACATTGTCGATAATACTTTGGCGACGGTGGGCAGTATGATTGGCCCAGTTGCCATGTTGGTGGCAGGTATGCTGCTGGCCTCTTTGCCGTTGCGTTCGATTGTGTGGATGCCGAGGCTTTATCTCGTTGCTTTTTTAAGGCTGATTTTGATTCCGGTATTATTGCTTTTTGCCGTTAAAGCCTGCGGTTTTGCCCATCATGATGCGCATGCGGATACGGTTGTGTTAATCAGCTTTTTGGCAACGACTTCGCCTGCCGCTTCGACAGTTACCCAAATGGCGGTTGTTTACGGCAAAAATGCCCAAAAAGCCAGTGCGATTTATGGGTTGACGACCTTGCTTTGCGTGGTAACCATGCCGGTAATGATTGCCTTATATCGTTGGATTATTTAAGAAAAGGGCAGGCCGTCTGAAACTTTGACTTTATGTTTCAGACGGCCTGTTTGGTATTTTAATTTTGAAAATAACTTTTATTATCAATTAATTAAGCAATTAAAAAAACTATACAAAGCCTCAAGCAGCGTGTATCCTTATGCCTAACATTCATCCAATATCAATCTTTAAAGGAACACAGCCATGACCGACTTTACCGTTTGGGAAACCGCACCTTTCAATTCCACCATCGACCATATCCTGCAGCGTTACCACAATGTCCACCGCGCCCAGTTTGAAGAGTTGGTTCCGCTGGCGCAAAAAGTGGCGCAGGTTCATGCCGACACTTTTCCTGCCGAAGTACCTGATTTGTTGGCCTATATGCAAAACGAGCTGTTGATGCACATGATGAAAGAGGAGCGCATGTTGTTCCCGATGATTAATCAGGGTGTGGGTCGCGGCGCGGCCATGCCCATCAGCGTGATGATGCATGAACACGAAGACCACGATCAGGCCATCGCGCGTTTGGAAGAATTGACCAATAATTTTGAGCTTCCCGAAGGCGCTTGCGGCAGCTGGACCCGTTTGTACACTTTGGCCAAAGAGATGGTGGATGATTTGAAAGACCATATCCATTTGGAAAATGAGATTTTGTTCCACCGCGTTTTGGCTTCTTAAAATTTGAGCTTAATCAAGGCCGTCTGAATGTTCATACGGCCTGTTCTTTAATCCCTTGCTAAGTTAGTATAATAGTTCTAAAATTTTAATAAAGAAACAAAATTAGGCAGTAAAGGCACACATCCGTTCTTTTGTTTACTTGAGAAGGAGTTTATGAATGAAACATTCTAAAGTTTTACTATCGGGTATTCTGTTTGTTGCTCTGACTGCATGCGCCCAAACGACGGACGGCAGCTGGAGCGCCCTGCAGGATACGAAAACAGGTGTGCAGTCGCGACCTTATTATGAATTTGGCAATGTGGTTCAGAAGATTTCTTTTAAGAAAACTGGCAATCCGGAAAATGGTCTGAAAAAGCCTGTCTTGACGGTGTATCGCCAAGGCAAGCTGTTGGGCGAAGCATATAATTTGGAAGCCTCTCATGGCAGCCCCTTGTTGCCAACCCTGTTTCTGGTAAACGGCAAGTCATTAAATGTAAATGACGGCAACGATAGAAAACAATTGGCTTCTGCGAAGAGAATCGATTTTTACGATTTCGGCCACGGCCGTATCGGCCACGCAGTCTTTACCGCGCCTAACGGCATCTGTCAGGATATGAAACACGGCAAAGGCGTTTCCTATAAGCTGATTACCAACTATATTGATTTTCCGGATTATCCTTCGCCTGAAAATATCTTGATTATTACTGCACAAGGTAAATATCTGCAGGACGAGTTTATATTGGATTCTACCGAGTCAAGGGTGACCAGTGCCAATAAAGAATTTGCCAGAAAATATGGCGAAGCCCTGAAATCCAAGAATGGCCCTGAGACCAGACAGGTAAATATGGCTAATGCAGCCAGTGCGGAAAAAGGCAGACTGTTGGCTGATTATGTATGTAGGTGATGAAATCAAAGGCCGTCTGAAATTCAGACGGCTTTTTTGAATCATGAATGCATCTCTTGTTCAAACGACAGCAGAATCTGTTTTACTTCATCCGCTTCTTTGACGGCACGGATACGGTCGAACAATACCTGCGCCTGTTCAAACTCTTTTTTCATCATGCCCAGCCATTGTTTCAAACGGGCAACCGGATATTTGTTGTTGGCCTCTTTGGTAAGGCATAAGTCGAAGAACTGGACTATCCATGAGGAGACTTCGGCAAAGTCAGTGTCTTTCACTGTTTCGCCGTTTTCATATTGCTTGATTTGCCGCGCCAAGTCTGGACGGATAACCGCTCCGCGCCCGAGCATCACGCTGTCGCAGCCGCTGACGGTTTTAATGTCGAGATAGTCTTGAAGGCTGAACACATCGCCGTTGGCAGTAACGGGAATACTGACTGCATCGCGGATTTTGCGCACCCATTCCCAATGAGCCGGCGGTTCGTAGCCTTCGACTTTGGTGCGCGCGTGGACGGTCAACGCGCATGCGCCGCCGTTTTCAATCGCGGAAGCGCATTCCAATGCCAGACTTTTGTCTTCGTAACCGAGCCGCATTTTGGCCGTCAGCGGAATGTGTTGCGGCAGGCGTTGGCGCAGGGTGCGGACGATGTGGTAAATCAAGTCCGGCTCTTTGAGCAAGACCGCACCGCCTTTGTGTTTGTTGACCGTCGGCGCGGGGCAGCCGAAGTTGAGGTCGATTTTGTCCGCACCGAAACGCACGGCTTCCAAAGCATTGACGGCCATGTTTTCCGCATCGCTGCCCAAAAGCTGGACAGTACAGGGCGTGCCAGCCGGCGTGCGGTTGGCATGGGCGATTTCGGGAACATATTTAAGCCAAGTGGCGCGTGAGTGGACCGTGTGCGTAATGCGGACAAATTCGCTGACGCATTCGTCAAATCCGCCGATGCGTGTCAACAGGTCGCGCATCACATCGTCCACCAGCCCCTGCATGGGGGCAAGAATAAGCTGCATGAGTCAGGCCGTCTGAAAAAAGGAGGACATATTGTAGCGGTATATCGGTTAAAATACAGCTTCCTTTTTCAGACGGCCTTTTTATGATGCACACAATTCCGGCAACCGCCGCCATGTTGGTAAAAAATTCAGAACGTTATCTTTCAGAAGTTTTGAGTGCGCTGAAAGACTTTGACGAAGTCCTGCTGTTGGACAACGGCTCGACCGACCGTACTTTTGAAATTGCCAAGGGCTTTCCCAATGTCAGCTATTACAAGCATGAGTTTATCGGGTTTGGCCCGATGAAAAATCTGGCGGCCAGGCTGGCGCAAAACGATTGGATTTTCAGCATAGACAGCGATGAAGTGGCGGATAAGGCTTTAATTGAATCCATTCGTGCGGCCGTTTTGGAAAATGAGAAGGAACATATTTTTTCGCTTTCCCGTCTGAACCATTACCACGGCCGCTTGATTAAAGGCTGCGGCTGGTATCCGGATATTATTCCGCGTCTTTACCATCGCAGATTTACCCGTTTTTCCAACCGTCAGGTGCATGAGTCTTTGGTGTTGCCACAGGAAGCCAAGGTTAAACAACTCGATGGCCGTCTGAAACATTATTCTTTTGAAAACGCCGAAGGGTTGATTCAAAAAATGCAGCAGTACAGCTCGCTGTATGCGGAAGAAAACCGCTTCAAGAAAGACAGTTCGCCGTTTAAGGCTTTGTTGCATGGCGGCGTATCGTTTGTGAAAAATTACCTGCTCAAACGGGGTTTTGCCTATGGCGCGGACGGGCTGACGATTTCGGTGTCCAACGCGCAAGGTTCGTATTACAAATATGTCAAACTTTACGAGCGCAACCGCACGATAACCGTCTCCCTCATCATCACTACCTATAATCGTCCCGATGCTCTGGAGCTGGTGTTGAAATCGGCTTTATCGCAAACCCGTCTGCCGGATGAGATTATTGTCGCGGATGACGGCTCAAGACAGGAAACCGCCGAAGTGGTTGATTTTATCCGCCGCAGGGCAAGTATTCCGGTCAAACATTCATGGCAGCCGGATAGAGGCTTTCGTGCCGCAGAATCGCGCAACCGTGCACTGGCGCAGGCGAAAAGCGATTATATTGTGTTGATTGACGGCGATATGGTCTTGGATCCGTCTTTTATCGCCGATCATTTGAAGATTGCCCGCAAAGGCCGTCTGATACAGGGTTCCCGCGTGATTTTGACTGAGGACAAAACGCAGGATATTTTGGACGAAGGCGATTTGCCTGCCTTGTCTATGTTCAGCTCGGGAATAGAAAAACGGCTTTCAGCCCTGCGCTGCCGTTGTTTGGCCAAATTGGCAGGCCGCAAAGGTAACCGCAAACACAAAGGCATCAAAACTTGCAATATGGGCTTTTTCCGCAGCGATGCGCTGGCCGTTAACGGGTTTGACAATAGCTTTGTCGGTTGGGGCAGGGAGGACAGTGAATTTGTCGCCCGTTGCTATCATAATGGGATGAAACGCCATAATTTGAAATTTGCCGGCATTGCGTACCACCTCTGGCACAATGAGGCGGAACGCGATTCCTTGCCGCAAAACGATGCTTTGTTGGAGGCAACCTTGTCGGAACGCAAAATCCGCTGTGTCCATGGCGTATCGGATTTTATAAAAGATGAAGAAGTAGCCGGAAAATAGCCTTATCATTTCATCTGAATCATAGAGGCCGTCTGAAAATCTTCAGACGGCCTTTTTTATGCTTTTGATGAGTCTATTGGTTAAATGAGAATATTATTTATTTGATGTAGATCAGTATGTATAATTAGGTAAAGTATGGTTAGGAAAGAGAGTTTACTCTATAATCCAACCGTTTGTAATTTTATTTCGGCGAAGGCCGGATTTTGGGAGTTGTGATGTCAACTATGTTTTTTATCCAGTTTGCCGTTGTGCTGCTGTGTATCCTGATTGGTGCGCAGGTTGGCGGTATTGGTTTGGGCGTGCTCGGCGGTATCGGCTTGGCCGTATTGTCTTTTGGTTTCCATCTTCAGCCGACCAGCCCGCCGATTGATGTGATGCTGATGATTATGGCGGTAGTGTCTGCCGCGGCGGCCATGCAGGCCAGCGGCGGTTTGGACTATATGATTAAAATTGCTACGCGCGTGTTGCACCGCAATCCGAAATACATCACCTTTATCGCGCCGGCGGTAACGTACATCTTTACCGTGTTGGCAGGTACGGGCCATGTGGCTTACTCGGTCTTGCCCGTGATTGCCGAAGTCAGCCGCCGTAATGGCATCCGTCCTTCCCGTCCTTTGACAATGGCGGTTATCGCTTCCCAATTTGCGATTGTCGCCAGCCCGATTGCCGCTGCCGTTGTTGCCTGTGTCTCCATGCTTGAGCCGCAGCACATCACGATGGCGGATGTGTTGAAAGTCACCGTTCCGTCTACGATTTTGGGTATCGGTTTGGCTTGCGTGTTCGTAAACAAACTGGGCAAAGAATTGAAAGACGATCCGCATTATCAGGCTTTGTTGCAAGACCCGAACTATGTGAAAGAATACATCGATGTGGAGGAACAACAAACCGATGTTGCCATTTCGCCGAAAGCCAAATTGTCGGTCGGTATTTTCTTGACTGCGGCATTGCTGGTGGTCGTGATGGGTGCGCTGCCTGAGTTGCGTCCGGCTTTTGAACACGATGGCGCGATCAAGCCTATGGGCATGGCGCATACGATTGAAATCGTGATGCTGTCTGCTTCTGCGCTGATTATTTTGGCGTGTAAACCCAATGGCGATGCGATTACCCGAGGTTCGGTATTCCACGCCGGTATGCGTGCCGTGATTGCAGTGTTTGGTGTGGCTTGGTTGGGCGATACCTTGATGAACGGCCACTTAACAGAAGTGGAATCGACCGTCAGCCATTTGGTTGAATCTGCACCATGGACCTTTGCCTTTGCCTTGTTTATCTTGTCGGTATTGGTCAACAGCCAAGGCGCGACAGTGGCAACGCTGTTCCCAATCGCTATCAAACTGGGTATTCCTGCGCCCATCATTATTGGCACATTTGTCGCGGTAAACGGCTATTTCTTCATTCCAAACTACGGTCCGATTATTGCCGCTATCGACTTCGATACAACCGGCTCAACCAAAATCGGCAAATTCATCTTCAACCACAGCTTCATGATTCCGGGCTTGTTGAGTATGGCATTTAGTCTGGTTTTCGGTTTGTTGTTGGTTCAACTGTATTATTGATGGACTGAAAAATGAAGGCCGTCTGAAATTAAATTTCAGACGGCCTTTTTGATATTGTCATTTGAGAGCTTAATTGCAGTATTTATTGACGTCGTTTTGGTATTGCTTAATTAGGCTGTCGCGATTGGCCAAGCGTGCGCTTTCGGCGACTTGGCGGTTGATTTTGGCGATTTTGCAGTTTTCCAGCTTGTTTTGGCGGTTTTGTTCTTCGATTTTTTTATTGCGCTCTTCGATTTGTTTGTTTTGTTCCGCAACCTGTTCGTTGGGCTGCTCGGCAACCGGTTCAGATGCCGCAACAGCAGGTGCAACGGCAGGTTTAACGTTGTGCGTGCGGATGTTGACCACGCCGGAACGCTTCGGTTGCAGGCGGTTTGGCGTATCGGAATAGCTGTTGCCCGATGAGCCTTTCCAAGTGTAAACCTTGGCCGCGCCGGTCAGAGCGGCGGAAGAGAGAAGGGCTGCTATCAGACAGGTTTTGAGTACGGAAGATTTCATGGGTTTCCCTTATGTAAATGATGTTCTCATGCGGCTTATTTTACTTGAAACTGCAATGCGTTGGCATATTTTTGTACGCCAAATCAAATCATGTAAAAAAATAACGTTAAAACGTGTATTGCCAATGTTAGCATCAAGCCGGTGTGATATAATGCCGTGCATCTTGCACAAACTGAAAGACCGAGCATCATGCGTATTGTAGAAAAAGCCTATACTTTCGACGACGTTTTGTTGGTTCCAGCGCACTCAAACGTGCTGCCTCGAGATGTCAAACTTCAAACCAAACTCACCCGCGATATCACGCTCAACCTCCCTCTACTTTCTGCTGCAATGGATACCGTTACCGAAGCGCGTCTGGCTATCTCTATGGCTCAAGAAGGCGGCATCGGCATCATCCATAAAAACATGACGCCGGAGTTGCAAGCGCGTGCCGTTTCCAAAGTGAAGCGCCATGAGAGCGGCGTGGTGAAAGATCCCGTTACCGTTGCGCCGACCGCATTGATCCGCGACGTATTGGAAATGCGCGCACAACGCAAACGCAAAATGTCCGGTCTGCCTGTTGTTGAAAACGGCAAAGTGGTCGGTATCGTGACCAACCGCGACCTGCGTTTTGAAAACCGTGTCGATTTGCCGGTTTCTGCCATCATGACCCCCCGCGACCGTTTGGTTACCGTTCCTGAAGGTACCAGCATCGATGAAGCCCGCGAAATCATGCATGCGCACAAAGTTGAGCGCGTTTTGGTATTGAACGACCAAGACGAACTCAAAGGTCTGATTACCGTTAAAGATATTCTGAAAACAACCGAATTCCCTAATGCTAACAAAGATGCCGAAGGCCGTCTGCGCGTCGGTGCTGCGGTGGGTACCGGCGGCGATACCGAAGAGCGTGTCAAAGCATTAGTGGAAGCAGGCGTGGACGTGATTGTGGTCGATACTGCCCACGGTCATAGCCAAGGCGTTATCGATCGTGTGCGCTGGGTCAAAGAAACTTACCCGCACATTCAAGTCATCGGCGGCAATATCGCGACTGCCCAAGCCGCTTTGGATTTGGTGGCCGCCGGTGCGGATGCCGTTAAAGTCGGTATCGGCCCGGGCTCGATTTGTACGACCCGTATCGTGGCAGGCGTGGGCGTGCCTCAACTGACTGCGATTCACAATGTTTCCGAAGCCTTGAAAGGTACAGGCGTTCCCCTGATTGCCGACGGCGGTATCCGCTTCTCCGGCGATATTGCTAAAGCTCTGGCAGCAGGTGCATACAGCGTCATGCTCGGCGGTATGTTTGCCGGTACGGAAGAAGCACCGGGCGAAATCGAACTCTACCAAGGCCGCTCTTACAAGTCTTACCGCGGCATGGGTTCGTTGGGTGCGATGAGCCAAGGTTCTGCCGACCGCTACTTCCAAGACAAAACCGACAGCACAGACAAATATGTTCCTGAAGGCATTGAAGGCCGCGTGCCTTACAAAGGCCCGATTGTGAACATCATCCACCAATTGACCGGCGGTCTGCGCTCCAGCATGGGTTATCTGGGTTGCGCCAATATTGCTGAAATGCACGAGAAAGCAGAATTTGTGGAAATCACTTCTGCCGGTATGAGCGAATCCCACGTTCACGACGTACAAATTACCAAAGAAGCGCCTAACTACCATCGTTAAACCACTATAAAAAGGTCGTCTGAAAATATTTCAGACGGCCTTTCTGTTTTTATAAGGTTTTAAAAATGAAGCAAATATTGCTTGCCGCCGTTATGCTTAGTATTTGGGGCGTGGTATTTGCAGAATAATTGCGAAGACAAACGCTTCATGCGCTCAAACCAGAGTGCATCTGTTGAAATGACATGTATCAAATAGTACGTTCTGCTCAGGGCGATTAAACCAAGTTTCAGACGGCCTTTTAAAAATCGTATTACAATAAGCCAAAATTAAAAACACATTCCATTATGTCCAAAAAAATCCTGATTATTACCCCAAGCTGGATTGGCGACTGCGTCATGACCCAACCGCTTTATCGCCGTTTGCATGAGCTGCATCCCGGCTGCACTATTGATGCTTTTGCGCCCAAATGGTCGATGGCCGTATTTGAGCGTATGCCTGAAATCAACCGTGTGATGGAAAACCCGTTTGGACATGGTGCATTGGAATTGAAAAAACGCTGGCGTATCGGGCGTGAATTGGGAAAAGAAGGCTATGATCAAGTGATTGTTTTGCCCGGTTCGCTCAAATCCGCCATTATTGCTTTGGCTACGGGGATTAAACAGCGTACGGGCTACGTCGGCGAGTCGCGCTATTTTTTGCTGAACGATATCCGTAAGTTGGATAAGGCCGCATTGCCGTTGATGGTTGACCGCTATACTGCGCTGGCGCACCCGACCCAAGCGGATTTTAACGGGCATTCTGATAATCCCTGTTTCACGATTGATCCCGAAAGCCGTCAAGCCGCTTTGGCAAAACATGGTTTGGCGACGGATAAACCGATTTTGGCATTTTGTCCCGGTGCGGAATATGGCCCGGCCAAGCGTTGGCCTGCGCGTCATTTTGCCGAACTCGGCCGCCGCTATTTGGCTGAAGGTTGGCAGGTTTGGCTGTTTGGTTCACAAAAAGATTTCGATATTGCAGATGAAATCAACCGACTTTCAGACGGCCTGTGTACCAATCTTTGCGGTAAAACCAATCTTCCGGAAGCGATTGATTTGTTGTCTTGCGCTGATACGGTCGTGTGCAACGACAGCGGTCTGATGCACCTTGCGGCCGCGCTTGATCGGAAATTGGTTGCGGTTTACGGTTCATCCAGCCCTGACCATACGCCGCCTCTAAGCCCAAAGGCAAAAATCGTCAGCTTGAATTTGGATTGCTCGCCTTGTTTCAAGCGAGAATGTCCGTTGGGGCATACGGATTGTTTGAACAAACTGACGCCGGATAGGGTGCAAAAAGCGGCGGAAGAGCTGGCTCGTTCGGCGTAATCCAATAAAGATTAGATGGAAAGCAGCAAAGGGCAGATTTGAGTCTGCCTTTTGATTTTTTGTTTTTAACGAAAGGCCGTCTGAAAATCATATTTCAGACGGCCTTTTGGGGTTTGAAATCAATACATCTGATTATTTTTGATGTAGATTGTAAACGTATTCGACTTCTTCGCGGCTGCCCATGAATACGGCAACACGTTGGTGCAGGCCGGTAGGTTGGATGTCGAGCATGGCTTCGATGGCGTTGTTTGATGCGCCGCCGGCCTGTTCCATAATCAGGCTCATCGGGTTGGCTTCGTACATCAGGCGCAGTTTGCCCGGTTTGGATGGGTCGCGTTTGTCTTGCGGATACATGAATATGCCGCCGCGCATCAGGATGCGGTGGATTTCGGCAACCATGCTGGCTACCCAGCGCATATTGTAGTTTTTGCCGCGTACGCCGGTTTCGCCTGCCAGCAATTCGTCAATGTATTGTTGAACAGGGGCGAACCAATGTCTTTGGTTGGACATATTGATGGCGAATTCTTTAGTGGATTCGGGAACGCGCGGATTTTCTTTGGTCAGCAGGAATTGGTTGGCATCGTCCAGAGTGAAGACGAATACGCCGTGACCGACAGTCAGTACCAGTTGGGTTTGCGGACCGTATAAAACATAACCTGCAGCCACTTGGTCGCGGCCTTTTTGCAGGAAGGACTCGGTAGTCAATGTGCCTTCTGGTTTCGCCAAAATGGAGAAAATTGTGCCGACGGAGATGTTGACGTCGATATTGGAAGAGCCGTCCAGTGGGTCAAACAATACCAAATAGCCGCCGTTTTCGTGTGTAGCGACATAGGTGTCTTCTTCTTCGCTGGCAAGGCCTGCGATGTTGGCATTGGCTTTTAAAACATCAATCATGATGTTGTTGGCGATGACGTCCAGTTTCTTTTGGTCTTCGCCTTGGATGTTGCCGGTACCGGCCATGCCTAAAACGCCGGAAAGCGCGCCGAGGCGGACTTTGGCGTTGATGTCCAAACAGGCGGCGGCTACGGATTCCAGTACGCCGGCCAGCTCCTGCGGCAGTTTGTGTTCGGGCAGGTGTTGGGCTAAGAATTGGTTCAATGTCTTCATGGTTTCACTCTTTTCCTAAGTTTGAATCGAATATTTTTCAATTTCAGGCCGTCTGAAAACGGCGTGTTCATTTGGTTTTGCTGTCGGCCATGCCTAAAACTTCTTTAGTGCAGGCGATGCTGGTGTCTTTGATGCGTTTTTTCAGCTCGTCGCTCATGGTGTTGCTGCCGCCCAAAAGCGAGGTCGCTTCTTCAGGATTGATTTGGTCGACTGTTTTTTCGCCGATGCAGCGGCAGATTTTTTCAGTGGTCGCGGAATCAAACGGGCTTTTTCCGGAGGCTTTTTCCACGCAGGCTTCGGTCGCCGAACGGATAAATTCGGTGCGGAAACTTTGGGTAAATTCTTCTTTAAATTCGTTTTTTACTGATTCGCTGCACGCACAGAGCAGGAGCGTGCAGGCTAGGGGTGTGCGTATATTCATGAGTGACGTCCGTTAATTGTTATGTTGTGAATTGTAGTGGAAAAAGGCTTAAGTATAAAGGGTTAAGGCCGTCTGAACAGGTATGGCGGCAAAATCGAAGCGCTTGGGTATGCGTTCAGACGGCAACGTTTATTTCGTTTTGCTTTCCAATACATAATGCGCGCCGGCATCTTGCGCCAGAATTTTGGAAAGCTCGGGCAGATTGTTTTGCAACTGTTCGGCAAGCATATAGGGCGGGTTGATGATGAACATGCCGCTGCCGTGCATGCCGAAGCCGTCGCTGCGCGGCGTATGGACATGAAGCTCGGCGTGCAGATAATTGTCGGGAGCGATTTTTTTGAGTTCGTCCGGCAGTTTGCGGCTTTCTTCGCGGCTCAAGCAGGGATACCAAACCATGTAGCAGCCGGTTTCAAAGCGTTTTAAAGCATCTTTCAAAACTTGGACGACACGGCGGTAGTCTTGTTTTTCTTCGTAGGGCGGATCAATCAAGACGGCGGCGCGGCGGGGCGGGGGAGGCAAGAGCGAAATCAGGCCTTGATAACCGTCTGCTTGGCTGACTTGCACTTTGCGCGGCGGACGGATTTCGCGCATATTGTTTTGCAAATGGACAAAATCGGCAGGATGCAGCTCAAAGAGGCGCATTTTGTCGCTGTCGCGCGTGAGCGCCTGTGCCAGCCAAGGCGAGCCGCAGTAAAGGTTGTCTTGCGGCAGGATTTGTTTCAGACGGCCTATAAATTCGGCCAATTCGGCAGGCAGCTTGTCAGCTTGTTCCAAGAGCGCAATGCCTTGTTTGTATTCGCCAACTTTTTGCGCTTCGTCGCCGCCCAAATCATACAAACCGGCACCGCTGTGCGTATCGATATACCAATAAGGCTTGTCTTTGCGGTTGAAATATTCGAGGACAAGGAAGAGGGTAAAGTGCTTGAGCATATCGGCATGGTTGCCGGCATGGAAGGCGTGGCGGTAGCTGAGCATGATCGGGCGGCGGAAATAAAAATCCGATTATACCCCAAACCATCGCCACCACCGCTTTCAGACGGCCTTTGTGCCTGGAAAATGCTACAATATCCGCCTTATCGTACCATCGGAAAGAAGACATCATGTTTACAGGCATCGTACAAGGCATGGGCAAAATTACAGACATCGCTCAACCTTCGCCCGACTTTCGTACCCACACTGTCGAGCTGCCCCCCGAAATCGCCGACAATCTGCAAACCGGCGCCTCTGTCGCCAACAACGGCTGCTGCCTGACCATTACCCGAATCGACGGCAACAAAGTCAGCTTTGATTTGATGGACGAAACCTTACGCAAAACCAATCTCGGCAGCTTGAAAGTCGGCGACCGTGTCAATTTGGAACGTGCGGCACGGTTTGGCGATGAAATCGGCGGTCATGTGATGAGCGGCCATGTGATGGCGATTACCCGAATTTCCCGTATCGAATCCAGCGAGTTCAACCGTACCGTTTGGTTTGAGCTGCCGGAAAACCTCAAGCCCTATATCCTGACCAAAGGCTTTGTCGGTTTGGACGGTTGCAGCCTGACCATAGGCGAAGTCGGCGACAGCGAATTTTGCGTACACCTGATTCCGGAGACTTTGGAGCGCACCCTGTTTGGCAGCCGTAAAGAAGGCGACCTCATCAATATTGAAATCGATCCGCAAACCCAAGCCGTTGTCGATACCGTGATGCGTGTGTTGGCGCAAAAGGCCGTCTGAAAGAAGAAAGTAAAAATGAAATTATCCGAATTTTTAAAAAAAGCCTATTCCGTTTTAAACCGTTTGGATTTAATCCTACCTGACGAGCCGGGAAAAACCGATTGGCAGGCACTTGCCTACCGTTGGCACAGCGTGGGCAAAAAAGGCATTTTAGAAAGCCTGCCGCGTCCTCATACGTTTCCTTTGAGCCGATTGGCAGCAGTCGGTTCGCAAACCGACAGGCTGAAACGCAATACCGAGCAATTTTTGGCAGGCCGTCCGGCCAATAATGTCTTGATGACCGGCGCACGAGGTACGGGTAAATCTTCCTTGGTTAAAGCGTTGTTGCACGAATACGCCGAACGCGGCCTGCGACTGATTGAAGTGGACAAAAGCGATTTGGTCAGCTTGCCGGCTTCGTTGACACTGTTGTCCGAACGTCCCGAGAAATTTATCGTCTTCTGCGATGATTTGTCGTTTGAAACCGGCGATGAAACCTATAAAGCCTTGAAAACCGCTTTGGATGGCGGACTGTCGCAACGTTGCGCTAATGTTTTGGTTTATGCCACTTCCAACCGCCGCCACCTGATTCCCGAATATATGGATGAAAACATTGGTACTACAGGGATTCGCGGTGAAATCCATCAGAAGGAAGCCGTCGAGGAGAAAATTTCCCTTTCCGACCGCTTCGGCTTATGGCTGAGTTTTTATCCTTTCGACCAAAACGATTATTTGACCGCCGTAGCCAACTGGTTGGACGATTTCAATGTGCCTTTTGACGATACCGCGCGCCAAGCCGCGTTGCAATGGGCGCAAATGCGCGGCAGCCGTTCAGGCCGCTCGGCGTGGCAGTTTGCCTGCGACTGGGCAGGACGCTTGCCGGAAGAAAGAGTGCTAGATTAAGGCTGAAAAAAGCAAAGGCCGTCTGAATATGGTTTCAGACGGCCTTTTGTATTTTTATTTATCCATTAGCGCAAACATGAAGACAACCATTGTTGGCGTTGGCGCGGATTGAGCAGATGATAGAGGCGGTATTGGATTTCCATTTCATCCACCGCATAGTCCATGCTGGAGAGGTAGCGGCTTTCAACATAGTCGCGGGCGGCGTTTGAATCGAATGAGTCGCCGGAGAGAATTTTGATGATGGTTTGACGGCGGTTGCGGTCGGAGCGTACGGTTTTGCGGTAGGCTTTATCGTTGATTTGTTTGAAGTCGGTACGCAAGCGGCGCAGGGCGGCGTGTTGGTCGGCGGATAAATTGAGCTGTCGGATGTCGCAATTCGGATGGAAGTCGTCCAAAGTGGCCAGAAACGGACCGGCATGTGCAGGCAGACTGGAACAGAGTAGGGCGAGTGCTAAGAAAGTAAAAGTCGGATAGCGGGAAAGTGCGACAGACACGGTGTTTTCCTAATGTTTCATCAGGTTTGGAAATATAACCGATTAGCGTGTGAAAGGCAGTATCAAAGCAGTTAACTTTTGTTAATGATGTTAGATTTTTCTGCACGTGTATGTATTCAAATAATTTATTTTCAAAGCCTTACAATTTAATTTTAAGTTTCATTAATGTATGTGAAATGTAAATTCATAAAAATGACAGTAGAGACGTTGTCGGCAGCATACAACATAGGGGCAAAAATGCGATAATGACAAAGGAACACACTTTAGGAGAACAAACATGACCGACTACCGTATCGCCCCCAGTATTTTGTCTGCCGATTTTGCCCGTTTGGGCGAAGAGGTAGCCGAAGTTATCCGCGCGGGTGCGGATTTGATTCATTTTGATGTAATGGACAATCATTACGTGCCGAATCTGACTTTCGGCCCTATGGTTTGCGCGGCTTTGAAACCGTATGCAACCGTGCCGGTCGATGTGCATTTGATGGTTGAGCCGGTGGACGATTTAATTCATGCGTTTGCAAAAGCCGGTGCCAATATCATTACCTTTCATCCGGAAGCCAGCCGCCATGTCGATCGCAGCTTGGGTTTGATTAAAGAATACGGCTGTCAGGCCGGTTTGGTATTGAATCCTGCTACGCCAGTCAATATTCTGGAAAACGTTTTGGACAAACTGGATATGGTATTGCTGATGTCGGTCAACCCGGGCTTTGGCGGGCAAAGCTTTATTCCGAATACGCTGGTGAAAATCCGCAAAGTGCGCGAGATGTTGGACGAGTATGAACGGCAAAGCAGCCGCCATATCGCATTGGAAGTCGATGGCGGCGTGAAGACAGACAATATTGCTGAAATTGCGGCGGCAGGTGCGGATACGTTTGTCGCCGGTTCGGCGATTTTTGGCAAACCGGATTACAAAGCCGTTATCGATGAAATGCGTCAACAGTTGGCGCAAGTCGGATAACAAAGCAGGGATACTCTTGGTTTTTTAAACTTTGGAATAACAATATTGAATATTAAAGGCCGTCTGAAATAATTTTCAGACGGCCTTTTGTTTTAGCCTAAACCCTTACAGCGGCCATTTCAATGCAGGATTGCTTTCAATGACTGCTTTGAATTGGTTTTGAATACGCTCAATCGCTTCTTGTGTATCCGCTTCAAAACGCAATACCAAAATCGGTGTGGTATTGGAAGCACGCATCAGGCCGAAGCCGTCAGGTAATTCAACGCGCAAGCCGTCGATGGTGATGATTTCGGTCGCACCTTCAAACTTGGCATTGGCAGCCAGCTCTTCAATCACTTTGTGGCCGTTGCTGCCTTCGGGCAGGTCGATGTTGAGTTCCGGAGTGGAAATGCTTTGTGGCAGCTTGTTCAATACTTCGGACGGATTGTCGAAGGCAGACAGGATTTCTAAGAGGCGTGCGCCGGCATACATACCGTCGTCGAAGCCGAACCAGCGTTCTTTAAAGAAGATGTGTCCGCTCATTTCGCCGGCAACCAGTGCGCCGGTCTTTTTCATGGTGGATTTGATGAAGCTGTGGCCGGTTTTCTCCATGACAGGATCACCGCCGTGTTCTTTAATCCAAGGCGCGAGTAGGCGGGTGGATTTGACGTCGAAAATCACTTTGGCTTTAGGATTGCGGCTCAACACGTCTTGCGCGAAAAGCATCAGTTGGCGGTCCGGATAGATGATGTTGCCGTCTTTGGTGACCACGCCCAAGCGGTCGGCATCGCCGTCAAATGCCAAGCCGATTTCGGCATCGCCGTTTTTGAGTTCGACAATGAGGTCTTGCAGGTTTTTCGGTTTGGAAGGGTCGGGGTGGTGATTAGGGAAGTTGCCGTCCACTTCGCAGAAAAGTTCGGTTACTTCGTTGCCCAAGCCTTTGTAGAGTTTGCCCGCGAATGCGCCGCCGACACCGTTGCCCGCGTCGATGGCGATTTTCATCGGGCGTTTGAGCTTGATGTGGCCGACGATGTTGTTGTGGTATTCGCCAGAGATGTCTTTTTCGGTTACGCTGCCTTGTTTGTCGGCGGCAACAAAACCGTCTTTTTCAACAATGGCTAAAAGTTCTTGAATGGCTTCTCCTGCGAGCGTGTCGCCACCGAGCATCATTTTGAAACCGTTGTAATCGGGCGGATTGTGGCTGCCGGTAATCATCACACCGCTGCCGCCACATTCGTTGATGGCCGCGAAGTAGAGCATAGGGGTGGCAACCATGCCGACGTTGAGGACGTCGATGCCGCTGTCTGTGAAACCGCGTTGAATCTGCGCCATCAGGCCGGGGCCGCTCAAGCGTCCGTCGCGGCCGAGTGCGATACGGGTAATGCCTTTTTCGGAGGCTTTGGTGGCAATGGCTTTGCCGATTAAATAGGCTGCTTCATCGGTCAGGGTTTTGTCGACGATGCCTCGGATGTCGTAGGCTTTGAAAATGTCGCGGGCGATATTTGCCATGTGGATTTCCTTTAAATTTAAGGGGAAATAATGAGGCTTATTCTAACACGGCTAAAAGGCCGTCTGAAAAAATCAGACGGCCTTTTGTCGTTACATCAAAGAACAGTGTTGTTTGGACGAATCAATTGTTGAAAGTGTTGCACTGGTTGATGTCGCCGCTTTCCAAACCGCGCTTGAGCCAAGTCATGCGCGCTTCAGACGAGCCATGGGTAAAGCTGTCGGGAACGACATAGCCCTGAGCTTGTTTCTGCAAGCGGTCGTCGCCGACGGATTCGGCGGCCAGCATGGCTTTTTGAATGTCTTCGGCTTTGAAGATATTGTTGTTGACGGCGTAGTGTCCCCAAATGCCGGTGAAACAGTCGGCCTGCAATTCGAGTTTGACGGAAAGGGCATTGGCCTCTTTTTTGCCGACTTGCTGTTGCATTTTGTGGACTTTAGGCAGAATGCCGAGCAGGTTTTGAACGTGATGGCCGACTTCATGGGCAATAACGTATGCAAACGCGGCATCGCTGGCGGATTCGAGCTTGGTGCGCATGTCTTCGTAGAAACTCAAATCCAAATAAACTTTTTGGTCGCCCGGGCAGTAAAATGGACCCATGGTAGATTGGCCTGTACCGCAGGCGGTGGATGTACCGCCTTCATACAACACCATGGTTGTCGGTGTGTAGCGTTGGCCGTGTTGTTGGAAATATTTGCTCCATGCTTTTTCCGTCTCGGCAAGGACGACACGGGACATTTCGTTCAATTCGGCTTCTTGTTGGCTGTCGAGTCGGGTAGCTTGCTGGGTAGGAATGCCCATCGAAGATGAGCCGCCAACCAAACCGCTCAAATCCACGCCGTAATATGCGCCGACCAAAACCACGATAATGCCGAGTATGCTTGGCGTTTTGCCGCCACCGCCGCCGCCACGGCTTCCGCGGCGATCTTCGACGTTTTGGCTTTGTTCACGGCCTTTCCAATCCATAATGCGCATCCTGTGTAGTTTTCATGCGGCGGATTATACTATGGAATGTCAAATGTGTTTGATCGAATTGCGAATATTGCTTGAGGTCGTCTGAAAATGCGACATCGGGAAAGTGAAAACGGCAGTATCTTTCAGACGGCCTTGGGGTTTGTTAGAATGAGCCAACCTACTATTGGGAGATATAAGATGAAAGTCAGCAGTAAAGCTATTGTCAACGGCGAATTTGAAGACAAATACGGCAAGCGCGGCAGCCAGTTCAGCCCGAATGGTATGCCTTCTTATTCGATTCCTTTTGAGATTGAAGATGCGCCGGAGGGAACAAAATCGTTTGCCGTGGTGTTGGAAGACAAAGATGCCATTTCAGCATCGGGTTTCGTATGGACGCATTGGTTGATTTCGGATTTGAAACGTACTTCCGTGGCAGAAAATGAAAGCATTTCTGCAACGGATTTCACGCAAGGCGCGAACACTTGGGCGAGCGCGTTGGGTAAATTTGAAATCGAAGAGGCTTCGTTTTATGGCGGTATGGCGCCACCGAACAACCGCCATCGTTACGAGCTGATTGTGTACGCGCTGGACACTGTTTTGGATTTGCCGCGCGGTTTCCGCTTTAATGAGCTGCATTTTGCCATGCAGGGCCATGTGTTGGATTCGGCATGTGTGGTCGGTACTTATGATGTGTGAAGGTATGCGTCATTAACGATTGAAAAACAGCCTGTCCGTTTTGAATTCGGACAGGCTGTTTTTATGGGAAATCAAATCAATTAAACCACTTCGGCTTTGGTGATGATGACAGGCTCGGTCGGTACATCGTCGTGGTAGCCGTGGCGTTTGGTAGAAACGCCTTCGATGGCATCAACCACGTCAAAACCGTCAACGACTTTACCGAATACGGCGTAGCCCCAGTCTTGGACGACGGTTTTGCCGTACAGTTCTTTAGAA
The DNA here is from genome assembly GCF_051956675.1 of Neisseria sp. P0022.S009. Lineage (NCBI taxonomy): Bacteria > Pseudomonadati > Pseudomonadota > Betaproteobacteria > Neisseriales > Neisseriaceae > Neisseria > Neisseria sp. P0022.S009. The sequence goes on along the minus strand of NZ_JBQCXE010000002.1, from coordinate 195,090 downwards.
CGGAAGTTCAGGAAGGCGTTGTCGGCGGTGTTGATGAAGAATTGTGCGCTGGCAGAGTGCGGATCGGAAGTACGCGCCATGGCGATGGTGTATTTTTCGTTAGGCAAACCGTTGGACGCTTCGTTTTGAATCGGATCGCGGGTTTCTTTTTCGTTCATGTTTTCATCCATGCCGCCGCCTTGAATCATGAAGCCTTTGATGACGCGGTGGAAGATTACGCCGTCGTAGAAGCCGTCTTTAACGTATTGCTCGAAGTTTTTAGCTGTAACGGGGGCTTTGTCGAAATCAAGTTCGATTTTGATGTCGCCTTTGTTGGTGTGCAGGATAATCATGGGTTTCCTTTCGTTAGAATCCGGTTTTAATCATTCGTTAAATTGTGTCTGAACGACAAACTTCAAGGCCGTCTGAAAAATATTCTTTCAGACGGCCTCGACTATGTTTACGGGTTTACGGCATCAGGACGAAATAAGCCCACAGCGCAACCAATACGATACAGAGGACGTTCAGCAATAAGCCGACGTTCATCATTTCGCGTTGTTTAATCAAGCCCGTACCGAACACAATCGCGTTAGGCGGCGTAGCAACCGGCAGCATGAACGCGCAAGACGCGCCGATGCCGATGACGAATACCAAGACTTGTTCGGGCAGCCCCATTTGTGTGGCGATGCTGGCAAAAATAGGCACGAGCAGCGCGGCGGAGGCGGTGTTACTGGTGAACTCGGTCAGGAAGATAATGAAGGCGGCAACCACGAAAATCACCAGCAATGCAGGAGAGTGGGAGAAGGTGGAAGCAACCTGTTGACCCAATGCTTCGGACGCGCCGGAAGATTGCAGCAACGCGCTCAAGCTGATACCGCCGCCGAAGAGCATCAATACACCCCAGTCGGTATTGCGCGCGACTTCTTTCCATTGCGCCACGCCGAATACGACGACGGCAACGGCGGCAATCAGGGCGATGACAGTGTCGGGGTTGGAAATACCGAATGCAGCTTTGATTTTGGAGCTGAATACCCAAGCAACGGCGGCAGCCAAGAAAATCAACAATGCGATCACACGGTGCAGCGTCCAAGGGATAGATTCCTCTTTAACTTCCACGCGTTCGTTCAAATTAGGTTTGAGGATGACGTACATGGAGAACAGCATTAACGGCAGAATCAACAGCATCATCGGCAGGCCGAGCTTCATCCAGCCGACAAAGTCCAAGTTCAGGGCTTTGGCAGCAATCATGTTCGGCGGAGAACCGACCACGGTACCCAAGCCGCCGATACTGGCGCAGTAGGCGATACCGAGCAGGACGAAAACGTAGGTTTTGCGTTCTTTTTCTTGGTCGAGGTGGCTCATCATACCCATTGCCAAAGGCAGCATCATGGCGGCGGTCGCGGTATTGCTGATCCACATGGACAGGAAGGCGGTAACGGCAAACAGCATCAACACGGCCACTTTCATATTGCCGCGCGACAGGCGCAACAGGCTGACGGCGATTTTACGGTCGAGGCGCTGCATGTGCAGGGCTGTGGCAAGCGCGAAGCCGCCGAAGAAGATGTAAATCGTCGGATCGGCAAAGCCCGCCATCGCCTTTTTGATGTCCATGTCGGGGAAGCCGAGTACGACGGCGAGAATCGGCACCATCAATGCGGTTACCGTGATGTGGACGGCTTCGGTAAACCAAAGCGCGGCAACGAAAATCAACAGCGCAATGCCTTTGTTGGCGTCAGGGCTGTAGGGAAGGACGCTGTAAATGCCGAAACAGACGACGGCGGAGATGATGGTGGTCAGCAGGCCTTTAAAGTCGGTAATCGGCTTTTGTGCACTGAGCAGCTCGACGTTTTCCGGGTGCTGGGTTTTGTCCTTTGCGTGCAGATCCATAGAATGTTCCTCTGAAGTTTGCTGGTTTTTCTTTTACGCTTGTGCCAGCCGTTTTCAGACGGCCTGACAGCGACAGTATATTTGTAATTTAATGTAGTGTAAATAAATTGTAAATTATTTTTTAAAATAAAATAAAAAACGGACAAGCAGCAGGAGGGCTGTTTGTCCGTTCGATTAGGAAAGTGATTGGATTTTAAACGTTTTGTGTCGGGTTGGCTTGTGCTTTAACCAGTAGGCTGCACACGGCCAAAGCGGCTGCAGCCAAGAGTGCGCCTGCAATGCCGATATTGGAAAGGCCGAACCAAGTGGTCACGTAATGCCCCAAAAGCGCACCACCGCCGATACCGACATTGTACAAACCTGAATAAATCGAGTTGGCCACATCTGTCGCATCGGAAGCAAACGTCAATACTTTGGAGACCATGCCCAAGCTGACGATGACGATGGCTACGCCCCAAATAAACACCAGCGCATATACCGCATACGGGAAAGAGGCAAGCGGCAGAAGCAGCAGGGCGGAGAGCAGGATGACCGCCACTGCGCCGAGCATAAACAAACGTTGCGCTTTGGCAAACCATTTGCCGAACAGATAAGACGCGGCAAATCCTGCCAAACCGTACAGGCTCAAGACTATTGTTACTTGTTCGGCTTTAAAGTGGCCGATTTGCAAAACGAAAGGCTCGATATAGCTGTATGCCGTGAAATGTGCCGTAATAATCAATACCGTCATGGCATAGAGCAACATCAGGTTGCGGCGTTTGAACAAACTCGGCAGGCTGCTTAAAGAACCGGTATTCTGGCTGGGTAAAGCAGGTAGGTTTTTGGACAACACCAGCATTACGCCGGCAGCGCAGACCCCGATCAGTAGGAAGCTGAGCTGCCAGCTGAAATATTGTCCGACCACGCGTCCCAACGGTATACCCAACACCATCGCCAAAACCGTACCCGTACTGAGCAAGCCCAAAGCCTGATTGGTTTTGCCGGTGGGCGCAAGCCGTACCGCCAAAGAAGCCGTAATCGACCAAAAGACCGCGTGTGTCAGCGCAATCCCGATACGGCTGACCAAGAGGATGTTGAAGTTCCAAGAAAAGAACGACAGCGCGTGAAACAGCGCAAACAGTGCAAACAGCATCAGCAATAATTTGCGCCGTTCGATGTTTTTCGTCATCAGCATCAGCGGCAGCGATAGGAGCGCAACAATCCACGCATACACCGTAATCATCATGCCCACTTCCGTTGCCGCTTTGCCAAAGCTCTGACCGATGTCGCTCAAAAGCGCAATCGGAATGTATTCGGTGGTATTGAAAATAAACGCACCCACCGCCAGCGCGCATACGCTAACCCATTGTTTGAATGTTGAAGTCATTATTATGTCCGTTTGATGAAGCAAAGGTCGTTATTGTACGCCTATCTGCATTTTTCAGACGGCCTTAATGAAGAATTTGCAAGCTGTTTGCGTAAGGAGTAAAGTATTTGACAACCATATTTGTTTGAATGAAAGGAAATATAAATGCAAACTGTTACCCTCAACATCGACGGCATGACCTGCGGCGGCTGCGTGAAAAGCGTAACCCGTCTTTTGGAAGGCGTAGAAGGCGTGGAAAAAGCAGAAGTCAGCTTGGAAAACAAAAATGCAGTGATTACTTTCGATGAAAGCAAGACAGATGCCGACGCGCTGATTGATGCCGTAGAAGACGGTGGCTACGACGTGGCTTTGTAACCGACAAGCGTATTTTGAATAAAGGCCGTCTGAACCGTTTCAGACGGCCTTTGTCTCTTGATAACTTACTTTTTGCCATTATGTCGTTTTCGTTTGATAATACATAAATACAAAAAACACGCGCCAAACAATCAATAGGAGGCTTTGCCATGCAACAAAAAGTCCGTTTCCAAATCGAAGGCATGACCTGTCAGGCCTGCGCTTCGCGTATTGAAAAAGTGTTGAACAAAAAAGATTTTGTCGAATCGGCGGGGGTGAACTTCGCCAGCGAGGAGGCGCAGGTTACGTTTGACGACAGCAAAACCTCTGCAGCCGACATAGCCAAAATCATTGAGAAAACCGGTTATGGTGCAAAAGAAAAAACGGAAGACGCGCTGCCGCAGCCCGAAGAAACCGCGCATGTAAGCTGGCGGCTGTGGCTTTTGCTGGCCATTAATATTCCGTTCCTTATCGGCATGGCAGGGATGATGATTGGTCGGCACGATTGGATGATTCCGCCGTTGTGGCAGTTTGCGCTGGCAAGCGTGGTGCAGCTTTGGCTGGCAATCCCGTTTTACAAAAGCGCGTGGGCGAGCATCAAGGGCGGGCTGGCGAATATGGACGTGCTCGTTACCATCGGCACGGTGTCGATTTACCTGTATTCCGTCTATATGTTGTTTTTCAGCCCGCACGCGGCGCACGGCATGGCACACGTGTATTTTGAAGTAGGCGTGATGGTGATTGGTTTTGTGTCGCTGGGCAAATTTTTGGAACACCGCACCAAAAAATCCAGCCTCAACAGCTTGGGCCTGCTGCTGAAACTCACGCCGACCCAAGTCAACGTGCAGCGCGAAGGCGAATGGCGGCAGCTACCCATCGACCAAGTGCAAATCGGCGACCTTATCCGCGCCAACCACGGCGAACGCATTGCCGCCGACGGCATCATCGAGAGCGGCAGCGGTTGGGCGGATGAGAGCCATCTTACCGGCGAATCCAACCCCGAAGAGAAAAAAGCGGGCGGCAAAGTGTTGGCGGGTGCGTTGATGACCGAAGGCAGCGTGGTGTACCGCGCCACACAACTCGGCAGCCAAACATTGCTCGGCGACATGATGAATGCGCTCTCTGAAGCACAAGGTAGTAAAGCACCGATTGCGCGTGTGGCGGATAAAGCGGCGGCGGTATTCGTGCCTGCCGTCGTGGGCATCGCGCTTCTGACTTTTATCGCCACTTGGCTGGTGAAAGGCGATTGGACGGTTGCGCTGATGCACGCCGTTGCCGTTTTGGTGATTGCCTGCCCGTGCGCGCTCGGTCTGGCAACCCCTGCCGCGATTATGGTCGGCATGGGCAAAGCAGTGAAACACGGCATTTGGTTTAAAGACGCGGCGGCAATGGAAGAAGCCGCCCACGTTGATGCCGTCGTGCTGGACAAAACCGGCACGCTGACAGAAGGCAAACCGCAGGTTGCTGCCGTTTATTGCGTTCCCGACAGTGGCTTTGACGAAGACGCTTTGTACCGCATCGCCGCCGCCGTTGAACAAAACGCCGCTCATCCGCTTGCCCGCGCTATCGTTTCTGCTGCCCAAGCGCGCGGCTTGGATATTCCCGCCGCACAAAACGCGCAAACCGTTGTCGGTGCAGGCATTACCGCCGAAGTGGAAGGCGTGGGTTTGGTGAAAGCAGGCAAAGCCGAATTTGCCGAACTGACCTTGCCGAAGTTTTCAGACGGCGTTTGGGACATTGCAAGCATTGTTGCAGTCTCGGTCGATAACAAACCTATCGGCGCATTCGCACTTGCCGACGCATTGAAAGCCGATACCGCCGAAGCCATAGGCCGTCTGAAAAAACACGGCATCAACGTTTACATCATGAGCGGCGACAACCAAGGCACGGTCGAATACGTCGCCAAACAACTGGGCATCGCACACGCCTTCGGTAATATGAGTCCGCGCGATAAAGCTGCCGAAGTGCAGAAACTCAAAGCCGCCGGCAAAACCGTGGCAATGGTCGGCGACGGCATCAACGACGCGCCCGCACTCGCCGCCGCCAACGTCAGCTTCGCGATGAAAGGCGGTGCGGACGTTGCCGAACACACCGCGTCCGCCACGCTGATGCAGCATTCGGTCAACCAACTCGCCGATGCCTTGCTGGTATCGCAGGCGACTTTGAAAAACATCAAGCAAAACCTGTTTTTCGCCTTCTTCTACAATATCTTGGGCATCCCGCTTGCCGCGCTCGGCTTTCTAAACCCTGTCATTGCAGGCGCGGCAATGGCGGCAAGCTCGGTTTCGGTATTGAGCAATGCGTTGAGGTTGAAGCGGGTGAAGATTGAGTGAAACGTGGCAAAGGCCCTCTGAAAACCATACGCCCAGTTTCATTTTTCAGGTAGCCTCAAATTAGGAATCAAACGATGAAAAGCTATACGCTCGATATTCCCCACTTTGAATACCCTGAATCATTTGAAAAAATCGTCGAACTGAATTTAGTCGATTTCGATATTTGGCATCTGCTCGATAGCGATTGGGCCGCCAAGCTATACCAAGGCATGCAAACGCGTTATCCCAATAGAAAACTGATTCCCTTCGCCAAACGCAGCGATTGCGATGACACTGCTTGCTTCGAAATCGGCAAAGGCGGCATAGTCCAGCTTATCCACGACTTTGCTGACCCCGGCTGGGAGCAGCGTCAAGAATTCCCCGATTGCTGGGCATGGCTCGCCCAAGCGGTAAACGATATGATCGAACACAATCGGGAAGACGATATCCTGTAAACATCAGGCATGTTGGTTTTGGCCAAGGAAATGCAACGTTGAGCTTCAAGCTGAGGCGGTCTGAAGATTGTTTTTCAGACGGCCTTTAATCCATATTTTCTGATTTCGAGACTTAAGCGGGAGTATGTCGTATGGACATGATGTTGTTTACCAATATTGTATTGATTGTTTTATGTATTTTTACCATGTTGCTGGTGTGGTCGCGTAACTGGAAACGCAAGCAGGCGTATTTTGAGAAAATCAAAAGCAATCCGGAAAACCTCAAATGGGTTGGGCAGAATCTGACTGGTCAGGAATGGAAGGATTTGAAAGCCGTGAGCGACCGTTTTGGGCTGCCCATGTTGCAGGCCAAGCAATTAATTGATTTTTATAAAAACAGTCAGCTCTAATTGATGATTTAACGATAGAACTTGACTGAAGTTAAGGCCGTCTGAAATAGCACTCTTATAATAATATAAGTGATATTTCAGACGGCCTTGCTGTTGATTCAAATAAAGGGAGGAGAACAAAAATGACCGTTTACTTAATCGGCGATTCCGTTCGGCTTGCTTCGGAGCCTTACACGCGCGCCGCTTTGCCTGAGGTGGATATTGTTTCTCCATCGGAAAACTGCCGTTCGTCGCATGATGTGTTAGAGCATATCAGGCAATGGACAGAGGGCGCGACTGTGGGAGACATTATCCACATCAATTGCGGTTTGCACGACATCCGCCATAATCAAGGCTGTAATGAGCCGGTGGCCGATATAAAAACCTATCGCAGCAACCTGATTCAAATTTTCGATTATCTGAAACAGACAGGGGCAAAAATTATTTGGGCGAGCAGTACGCCGTTTTTGGAAAGCGTACACAATATCGTCAAACCCTCGCGCCGCTATCTGGCCGACTTGAAGGCCTATAACCGTGTGGCGGAGGATTTGGCAAGGCAATATGGTTTTACCGTCAATGATTTATACAGTCTGATGTTTGAGCAGGATTTGACCGATGTGATGCTGTGCGATGGACTTCATTTCAATGAGTTCGGCAGCAAGATGATAGGCGAGGCAGTAGCCGAAGCGATATTGAAACAGTTGTGCTAACTTGACGTAATCCATTTTTATTATGTTTTTAATATTGAGACAGACTTTAAGTTGCAACCCAATATCTATTGGGGTATAGTGATTACTCTTATCAACATGAAACTAAGAAGGAATAAATGATGACTGGCAAATTAGATCAAATCAGCGGTGAAGTAAAAGAGAAAGCCGGCGAAGTTCTTGACGATTCCAAACTCAAAGCTGAAGGCGTAGTTCAACAAGGCGTCGGTAAGACAAAAGAAGTTGCTGCGGATGCTAAAGAAAAAGCAGAAAACTTTGCAGGCGAGGCTAAAGAAAAAGTAGAAAACTTTGCAGGTGAAGCTAAAGAAAAAGCAGCTCATTTAGCCGGTGAAGCCAAAGAGAAAGTAGCACACTTGGCTGAAGAAGCCAAAGAAAAAGCTGAAGGCTTGATTAATGATATTAAAAGCAAATTTTAATATTTAAAGAATAAAAGGCCGTCTGAAAGATTTTTCAGACGGCCTTTGTTTATGGTTTTAAAGTTTAGGCAAACTGTTTGCCAAATTCGATAAACTCGTCTTTTTTGGCTTTGGCTTTGCCGGAGTCGATGGCTTCTTGCGCGGCTTTGACACCGTCCGCCAGCGATGCGACCACATTTCCTGCGTAGAGCGCGGCGGCTGCATTGAGGACGACGATGTCGCGTGCGGCACCGACTTTGCCATCCAGCACTTCGTTCATTTTTTGCAGGGATTCTTGCGCGTTTTCGACTTTGATTTCGTCCAAATTGCGGCGGATTTCCATGCCGAAATCGGCCGGGCTGATATCGTATTCGGTGATTTTGCCGTCTTTCAGTTCGGCAACGCGGGTTTTGCCGGTCAGCGTGATTTCATCCAAACCGCCTTCGCCGCACACAACCAAAACATGTTTGGAACCAAGCTGTTGCAATACGCGGGAAAGAATGCCGCACAAGTCGATGTGGAACACGCCCAAGAGTTGGTTTGCCGCGCCGGCAGGATTGGTCAGTGGGCCCAAGATATTGAAGATGCTGCGGAATCCGAGCGAACGGCGGACAGGGGCAACATAGCGCATGGCGCTGTGATGGTTGGGCGCGAACATAAAGCCGATGCCGGTTTGCTGAATGCTTTGGGCAACCTGTTCGGGGTTGAGATTGAGGTTGGCGCCCATTTGTTCCATGACATCGGCAGCGCCGCTGGATGAAGAAACGGAGCGACCGCCGTGTTTGGCAACTTGCGCGCCTGCCGCAGCCGCGACAAACATAGAAGTCGTGGAAATATTGAAAGTTTTGGCACCATCGCCGCCCGTGCCGACAATATCGACCAAGTCATCGGCGTTTTCCAGCGGCACTTTAGTGGCAAATTCGCGCATCACGCTGGCTGCGGCGGTAATCTCGGAAACGGTTTCAACTTTAATCCGCAGGCCGGTCAGGATGGCGGCGATTTGCTCGGGCGGAACTTGGCCGCTCATGATTTGGCGCATGAGGTCGGTCATTTCATCGTAGAAAAGTTCGTTATTGCTGATGAGGCGTTCAATCGCTTGTTGAGGGGTAATCATGATTGTTCCTTTGTTCGTGTCCGATGTGATTCAGGCCGTCTGAAAGGAGTTTGAACACTGTCAAACTCCTTTCAGACGGCCTTTCATTAAGATTTTTGCGGGCGATAGTCTTTGAATTCTTCCAAGAAGTTTTTCAGCATATCGTGGCCGTGTTCGGTCAGTAGGGCTTCGGGGTGGAACTGTACGCCTTCGACAGCATATTCTTTGTGGCGTACTCCCATGATTTCTCCGTCTTCCGTCCATGCGGTAATTTCGAGGCAGTCGGGCAGGGTGGCGCGGTCGATGGCCAGGCTGTGGTAGCGCGTGCAGTTAACCGGATTGGGCAGGCCTTTAAACATGCCTGTGCCGTGATGGAAAACGGGGGAGACTTTGCCGTGCATCATTGTTTGCGCGCGCACGACATTGCCGCCGAACGCTTCGCCCATGGTTTGATGGCCGAGGCACACGCCCATGACGGGCAGCCTGCCAGCAAAGTGCTGCATGGCCGCAACAGAAATGCCTGCTTCTTTCGGTGAGCAAGGGCCCGGGCCGATGACCAGATATTGCGGTTTCAGGGCTTCGATTTCTTCGAGGGTGATTTCATCGTTGCAGCGTACCAAAACTTCCTGCCCCAGTTCGGCAAAGTATTGAACGATGTTGTAGGTGAAGCTGTCGTAGTTATCAATGAATAAAAGCATTTGCAAACCTTTAATGACATTTCGGCAGACAGGGTAAGGCCTGCCAAAAGTGTAAAAACCGTTTATATTTGCATAATATCACAATCTTCCCCTAAAGGCCGTCTGAAACGGCGGATAAGACAAAACAGCTAAAAAATGCTATGCTTTACGCTTTGAACCTAATCTGTTTGAAGTGATGAAAAAGTATCTTATCCCGACTGCCGCCGTCGTTATCGCCGCTGCGCTCGGCACGCCTTACTATCTCGGTGTCAAAGCGGAAGAAAGCCTGACCGAGCAACAAAAGCTGTTGCAGGAATCCGGTTTCCTGACCGTTGAATCCCACCAATACGATCGCGGCTGGTTCAGTTCGACCGAGACGACCGTCATCCGCCTCAAGCCGACCCTGCTTCAAAATACGCAAAAATACCTGCCGGACAATTTGAAAACCGTCCTGCAAGAGCCGATTACGGTCATCAACCACGTAACACACGGCCCGTTTGCCGGCGGCTTCGGCACGCGCGCACACGTGGAAACCGAGTTCCAATACCATCCGGAAACCAAAAAAGTTTTAGACCGCTTCTTCGGCCAGCAAACGCCGTTGACCATGACCAATACGGTTTACCTTTCCGGCGACGGCAAACTCAGCCTCAATATCCCCGCCTTCGACTACGAAGAGCTTTCCGGTATCAAGCTCAATTGGAAAGGCTTTAGCGGCAATACCGATTACAGCCAAGGCTTCAAAAGCTATCGCCACGATTACCTTGCGCCGTCTTTGCAAGTCAAATTGGCCGACAAAGGCGATGTGTCTTTGGAAAACCTGCGCTTCGAATCCGAAACAGAAGACGGCCTGACCAAACTTTCTTTGGGCAAGAGCAGCATTACGCTGGATAAATTCCTGCTGCAATGGAAAGAAAACATCGATTACAACGTTAAGTTGAACGAGTTGGTCAACCTCGTAACCAACCTGCAAATCGGTGCATTCATCAATCCGACCGGCACGATTGCTCCGTCTAAAATCGAAGTCAACAAACTGCGTTTCGATACCCAGACCGGCGAAGTCGATAAATTCATCAACAGCGAAGGCCGCTTCCAATTTGAAAGCCTGACCTATGGCGAAGACAAATACGGCCCTCTGGATATTAATGTCTCTGCCGAGCATTTGGATGCCGCATCACTTCTGGCATTGAAAAACAAAATTGCCGAAGTGTCCGTGAAGAAAATGAGCGAAGAGGAAATTCAGGCTTCTTTGCTTCAGACGGCCAAAAACGAGGCTTCAGGCCTGTTTACCAACAATCCGGTTTTAAACGTCAAAACTTTCAAATTTACCATGCCTAATGGTGATGTCGATGTCAGCGGAAAGCTTGCCTTTAAAGGCTTGACGGCCAAAGACCTCAACAGCCTGGGCGATATGCTGAAGAAAACCGAAGCTGACTTCAACATGAGCGTACCTCAAAAATTGTTGGAGCAGCTCGCCGTCAACCAAGCCAGCAGCCTGTTTAGCGTCAATGCCGAAGATGAAGCCGCAGGCCGTGCCAGCATCGACGATATCAACGAGACCTTGCGCCTGATGGTAGACAGCACCATTAAAAGCATGGCAAGAGAAAAATATTTGACCTTAGAAGACGATAATGTCAAAACCCATCTGACTCTGCAAAACAGCGAGTTGAAATTAAACGGAAAAGTCCTTCAAAGCGACCCGGAACCCGAGTTTGACGAATCAGACTTTCCCAATAACTAATCCTCAATCACACAAACAGCGGTTTTAGCTTCACTGAAGTTAAAACCGCAAATCAACCCACAATCAAAAAGGAAACCCATGTTCCGTACCATGCTCGGCGGCAAAATCCACCGTGCCACCGTTACCGAAGCCGACCTCAACTACGTCGGCAGCATTACCGTTGACCAAGACCTGCTGGATGCGGCAGGTATTTGCGTGAACGAAAAAGTCGCCATCGTCAATAATAACAACGGCGAACGTCTTGAAACCTACACCATCCCCGGCGAACGCGGCAGCGGCGTTGTTTGCCTCAATGGCGCGGCCGCGCGTTTGGTTCAAAAAGGCGACGTCGTGATCATCATGTCTTACGTCATGTTGTCCGAACCCGAAATTGCAGCGCATGAGCCGAAAGTCGTCCTCGTCGATGAGAACAACAAAATCCGCGACGTGATTTCTTATGAGCCGCCGCACACCGTGTTGTAATATTCAAACAAAGGCCGTCTGAAACGTTTCAGACGGCCTGTTTCCCAAATTCAACTTATCTGAAAGGCTTTGCCGTGAATATCCAAATCAACAACATCACCGTCAGCAACGATGCGCCCTTTACCCTTTTCGGCGGCATCAATGTCCTTGAAGACCTCGACTCTACGCTGAAAGCCTGTGAGCAATACGTTAAAGTAACCGATAAACTCGGCATCCCTTACGTGTTCAAAGCCTCTTTCGACAAGGCAAACCGCTCTTCCATCCACTCTTTCCGCGGTGTGGGTTTGGATGAAGGTATGAAGATTTTTCAAGCGGTAAAACGCGAGTTTAACGTTCCCGTGATTACCGACGTTCACGAGCCTTACCAATGCCAGCCGGTTGCCGAAGTCTGCGATGTCATCCAGCTGCCAGCATTCTTGGCACGCCAAACCGATTTGGTGGTGGCAATGGCGAAAACCGGCAATGTCATCAACATCAAAAAGCCGCAATTCCTCAGCCCGTCTCAAATGAAAAACATTGTGGAGAAATTCCAAGAAGCAGGCAACGAGCAAATCATTTTGTGCGAACGCGGCGCAAACTTCGGCTACGACAACTTGGTGGTCGATATGCTCGGTTTTGGCGTGATGAAAAAAACGTGTCACAACCTGCCCGTTATTTTTGACGTAACCCATTCCCTGCAAACGCGCGAATCCGGTGCCGCCGCATCAGGCGGCCGTCGCGCCCAAGTATTGGACTTGGCGCTTGCCGGCATGGCAACCCGATTGGCCGGTTTGTTCCTCGAATCCCATGCCAATCCCGACCAAGCCAAATGCGATGGCCCAAGCGCACTGCCGCTTGCGCAATTGGAAGATTTCCTGACCCGTGTTAAAGCAATCGATGAAACCGTGAAATCGTTTGCACCTATGGATATTCGTTAAGGGTCAATCAATAAAAAGGCCGTCTGAAAGCAGTTTCAGACGGCCTTTTTATTGGCATTACTGTCCGCGCAAAAACAGTGCGTCCAATTCTTTTAAAGTCAGTTTGACCCAAGTCGGACGGCCGTGATTACACTGGTTGCTGCGCGGCGTATTTTCCATATCGCGCAGGAGGGCGTTCATTTCCGGCAGGGTAAGCTGGCGGCCGGCACGGACGGAGCCGTGGCAGGACATGGTGGCGAGGATGTGGTTTTCGTGTTCTTCGATGGTTTGGCTGCTGCCGACTTGGGCGAGTTCGCCCAAAACGTCTTTCGCCAGCGAAACGACGTCGGCTTTGCCGAGCATGGCGGGAACTGCACGGACGGCAAGGGTATTGCCGCCCATGTCGGACAATTCCAGCCCGAAGCCTGCCAGCGTTTCGGCATGATCGGCGAGGGCGGCGCATTCTTCGTGGGACGCGGCAAAGGTTACGGGAATAAGCAGGCGTTGGCTTTGCAGGTTGCCGTTTTCCTGACGTTGGCGTTTCATTTTCTCGTAGTTGACGCGTTCGGCGGCAGCGTGCATATCGATGAGCAACAGGCTGTCTTCGGCTTGGGCAAGGATGTAGATGCCTAATAATTGGGCAATGGCAAAGCCGAGCGGCGGCAGTTCGGATTGTGATGGAAGGCCGTCTGAAAGCGGCGTATCTGTTTTTTGGGTAGGGAGTTCAGACGGCATATTGCCGAAACGTGCCTGCTCGAATTGGCTCAACTCAAGGTCTATGTCGTCGGTTTTTTTGTAGAGCTCAGCATAAGTATTCATGGCCGCGCGGCTTTCGCGCAGGGACAGGCTGCGTTGTTGCGGCGAGCGTGCGGCTTGGTAAGGCATGGGCGCGGTTTTGCCTGATGAACCAAAGGCATTGCGTGTGTCGGATTTGTTGCCTGTCGGGTAGTTGGATGCGCCATCAAACAGATTTTCACTGTCGTTTTCAGACGGCATTGGTGCAGGCGTAACGCCGGTAATGTCATGCAACACTTCGCCTGCGTTGCTGACGCTTTCGGTCAAGTCGGCACGCGTGTCGGCAAGGACTTTGTTGAGCGTGTGGAACACGAGTTGGTGCACCTGCTGGCTGTCGCGGAAGCGGATTTCGGTTTTGGTCGGGTGGACGTTGACGTCAACGGCTTCGGGCGGCAGGTCAAGAAAGAGGACGAAAGCAGGCGTCAGTGCGTTGTGCAATACGTCACGGTATGCCTGCTTGACGGCATGGAGCATGACTTTGTCGCGAACAAAACGATGATTGACGAAGCAGTATTGTTTATCGGTTTTGCCTTTGGCGAAAGTCGGCTTGGCAATCGCGCCATAGAGCCGCAGCGCGCCATTGCCGCTGTCAATTTCCAATGAGGCCGTCTGAAAATCATCGCCGACAATGGCAGCAATACGCTCGTGCAGGCTTTGTGCAGGAAGTTTGAATACTTGTTTGCCGTCGCGTTTGAGTGAGAAGGCAATGTGCGGATGCGCCAGCGCGAGGCGTTCGAGCATGGTGGCGCAGTGGGCGTATTCGGTGTTTTCGGATTTGAGGAACTTGCGCCGCGCGGGGGTGTTGAAGAAGAGTTCGGCAGCTTCGATGGTGGTGCCGACGGGGTGGGCGGCTGCGGTGGGGCTGCTGAGTTTGCCGTCTTCGGCTTTAACTTGGGTCGCGTGCGTGCTGTCTTCTTGACGGCTGGTCAGGGTCAGGCGGCTGACGGAGGCGATACTGGCCAAGCCTTCGCCGCGAAAGCCCATGCTGGCAACGTGTTCCAAATCGTTTAAGGTTTTGATTTTGCTGGTGGCGTGGCGGTGGAGCGCGAGTTCGATGTCGTCCGGATGGATACCGCTGCCGTTGTCGCTGACGCGGATCAGGCGGATGCCGCCACCGGCCAGCTCAACATCAATCGCTGTCGCGCCTGCATCGATACTGTTTTCAACAATTTCTTTCAAGGCGTTGGCAGGGCGTTCGACCACTTCGCCGGCGGCGATTTGGTTGACAAGATGGTCGGGCAGGGCGGCAATTCGGGACATCGGTTTCTTTCAAAAAAGCAACGGCGGAAGGGGAAATTACAGGTATTTGCGCATCAATTCGCATTCGACGCGGACGGTTTTGTTTAACTGCAACACGGCAGTGCCGAGCGATTCGTAGCGGTTGAGGCGATAGAAAGGCACGGAATTGAGCGAGGCATACAGTTTGAGAAAGCTGAGGCCTGCATTTCGTGCCATTTCTTCGGCGCGGCTGAGCAGGGCCGTGCCCAAGCCGAGATTGTGGAAGAGCGGATGGACGTATAAGGCATCCAGTTGCGCTTCTTTGAAATCGACTTGGAAGAAGCCTTGAATCAGCCCTTTGTATTCGACCACCCACAAGGCTTTGTTTTTATCGGAGATGGTTTCCAAATAGCTGTTGATGTCGAGCAGACTTTCCCATGCGTGCATAATGGTTTCATCGTAACTGCGGATGCAGGCATATTGAACGGCATGCAGATGGGCGTTGTGTATGGCTTGGCAGTCTTTTTCGGTTGCCGGACGGAGGATGGTCAGAAGGCTCATGGCGGATGGTCGGAAAAATTGATTTCAGACGGCCTTTAGCAATCAAAGGCCGTCTGAAAAAAGTGGGAAAGGTTACAGGCTTTGATGCAAGGTTTGTGCGGTTTGGAACGCGTTGTCCGCATCGTTGGCCAAGACGGTAAAGTGGCCCATTTTTCGGCCTTTGCGCGCGGCTTTTTTACCGTAAAGATGCAGATGTGCATTCGGGTTGCTTTGCAGCGGCAGCCATTCGGGTTCGCCGCCGTTTTCTTTCCAAACGTCGCCCAAAATATTCGCCATACAGCAAGAACTCAGCAGTTTGGTGTCAGCCGGAGGCAGGTTGCACATCAGGCGGACCTGTTGCTGGAATTGGTCTGCCGCGCAGGCATCGATAGTGTGGTGGCCGGAATTGTGCGGACGCGGTGCGATTTCGTTGACGACCAATTCATGTGTGTCGCCGACAACAAACATTTCTACCGCCAATACGCCGACGTAGTTCAATTCATCGGCCAAACGTTGTGCCATCTGCCGCGCCTGTTGCTGAATGTCGGCACTCAGTCGGGCAGGGACGATGGAATAGGCGAGGATGCCGTTTTCGTGAATGTTTTCGGCAGGATCGAAGGTTTGCACGTTGTCATTGTTCAGACGGCATACGATAACGGAAATTTCACCACGCAAGTCCACCATTTTTTCCAAAACGCAATCCACACCACCGTGTTCAGCAAATGCGGCTTTGAGTTCATCCAATGTTTTAACGCGGATTTGGCCTTTGCCGTCATAGCCCAAAGTGGCAGTTTTCAAGATGCCGGGCAGAAATTGTACGCTTTCTTCAGTGATGTCTTCGGTTTTGCAAACTGCTTGATACGGCGCGGTTTGCAGGCCTGCTTTGCGTATCCATGCCTTTTCCTGAATGCGGTTTTGCGCGATGGCAACGCAGTCGCCGCTGGGGGAAACATTGGTGTGTTTGGCGAGAAAACGCATCGCATCGGCATTGACGTTTTCAAACTCGGTCGTAACCGCCGCACATTTTGCCAATTCTTCCAAAGCGGCCGAATCATCAAACGGTGCGCACAAATGGCGGTCGGCAAATTCCGCTGCCGGCGCGTTCGGGTCGGGATCGAGTACGGTTACTTTGTAGCCCATGGTTTTGGCAGCAACAGTAAACATTCTGCCTAATTGTCCGCCGCCGAGGATGCCGAGCATGGCAGGAGGGAGGATGGGGGATGTGTTCATGGATAATCGCTTTATGAGGAAATTGGGTAGGGTGTTTGCAGGCCGTCTGAACATGGTTTATGGCTTCAGACGGCTTGATGTTTTAAAGCTTGCCGATAAATTGCGGCGGAACGTTTTCAGTTAACCATACGCCGTTGTCCGCCAGATAAAATTGATGTTCTGCCGCAAGCATGGCGACAGTGTCGATGGTCAATACAACCGGCTTGCCGTGGCGGGAGCCGACTTTGACGGCTGTTTCGGCATCGGCAGACAGATGAACAAAATGGCGCGAGGCAGAATGCAGGCCTTGCTCCAAAATAGACGGAACAGAGCGTTCAGCCGTACCGTGATACAAAATCTGAGGAGGCGTCGCCACTTTGTGTTCGACCTGAACTTGTGCCGTCGAATGACCTTGCGCCGCGCGGATGCGTTTGCCGTCTTCAGAAAGGGTAAACCGTTTTTTATCGTTGTTTTCGACCACTTCCAACAATATTTCGTAGGTCAGCGGATTGCCCGTAAAGCCGCGCTCAGGATGGTTTGCCTGTGTCAGTAGGCTATCAATATCCACCCAGCCGTCTTTATCCAAAGTAATACCGATTTGCTCGGGATGATGACGCAAGATAAAGCTGAGAAATTTGCTGATGGATTTTAGTTGTTTTTCGTTGAGTATCATAATCTTGTTGTTTAGTCATTTCAGAGCGCAGGCCGTCTGAAAATTATTTATCCAACCCTTCCTGCACCATTTGCGCTGCGCGGATTACTGCCCGGGCTTTGTTTTGGGTTTCCTGCCATTCGGATGTCGGGTTGGAATCGGCAACTACGCCTGCGCCGCTTTGGACGAAGAGGGTATTGTTTTTAATCACAGCGGTGCGGATGGCAATGGCCAAATCCATGTCGTTGTTGAAACTCCATACGCCGACTGCGCCGCCGTAGATGCCGCGTTTGCTCGGTTCGACTTCTTCGATGATTTCCATGGCGCGGACTTTGGGGGCGCCAGAGAGTGTGCCGGCGGGGAACGTGGCGGCGAGGATGTCCATGTTGGTGATGCCGTCTTTCAGACGGCCTTCGACGTTGGAGACGATGTGCATCACATGGGAGTATTTTTCAATCACCATTTTGTCGGTGACTTTGACTTCTCCGGTTTTACTGATACGGCCGACGTCGTTGCGTCCTAGGTCAATCAACATGACGTGTTCGGCAATTTCTTTGGCATCGCTCAGCAGGTCTTGTTCGTTGGCAAGGTCTTCGGCGGGTGTTTTACCGCGCAGGCGCGTGCCGGCGATAGGGCGGACGATGACGTCGTCACGTTCGCGGCGGACGAGGATTTCGGGCGAAGAGCCGACAATATGGAAATCGCCGAAATCGTAGTAGAACATATACGGCGATGGGTTCAGTGTACGCAGGGCGCGGTAGAGGGCAAGCGGATTGTCGGTAAATTCCATGCTCATGCGTTGGCTGGGGACAACCTGCATGCAGTCGCCTGCAAAGATGTAGTCTTTGATTTTGTTGACGCAGGCTTTGAAAGGTTCTTCTCTAAATTCGCTGACTGCTTGGGTTTGTTTGCTGCCGAGCGAGAGCGGGATGGCGCAGCTTTGGCGTAACTGGGTACGGATGTCTTCAAGACGTTCGCGCGCGTGTTCGTAGCCGTTGGCTTGAGACGGATCGGCGTAAACAATCAGGTAGATTTTGCCGCTTAGGTTATCCACTACGGCAAGCTCTTGCGAGAGCATCAGGAGGATGTCGGGCGTACCGAGCGGATCGGCTTTGGCCGTATGTTTCAGGCGGTGGGCAAAATGTTCGAAATTGTAGATGGTTTCATAACCGAAGTAGCCGACCAGGCCGCCGGTAAAGCGCGGCAGGCTTGGGATTTCGGGCGTTTTGAAGCGGTTGTGGAAGGCTTCGATAAAGGGCAGGGGATTGCCGTCGTGTTGTTCGACGATTTCGCCGTTTTGATACACATCGACATGTTTGCCGCTGGTTTTGAGATAGTGGCTGCAAGGCAGGCCGATGAAGGAATAGCGGCCGAAGCGTTCGCCACCGACAACGGATTCGAGCAGGTAGGTGAAAGGCTTGTTGGCTAGTTTGAGGTAGATTGAGAGCGGTGTATCCAAATCGGCAAGCAGCTCTTGAACGAGTGGAATGCGGTTGTAACCTTGTGCGGCTTGTGCTTGGTATTCTTGTTTGCTGATCATCTTGATAAGTCTTTCAGACGGCCTGTTTCAGGGTGTTAAATCGTGTGAAGAGTATAGCATTTTATTGGAATTGTTGACAGTCTGAGCGCCATGTCAGATATGGAAAACGCCGTCTGAAAAAGACGGCGTAAGGTATCAGGCAAGGGGATCGGAAATTTTGTTTTTCCGGCTCCGCTTCCACTTGAAGATATAAGCGGCAATAACGGGAATCAGGGCGATAATGGATTTGAATGTCCAGCCTGAATACCATGTGCCTTCGGGAACGTCGCTTGCAAGCCAAGTGAAGTAGGGCCACCAGCAGGCAACCAGGCTACCGAGAAACAGCGGCCAAATATGACGGCTTAAGTTGCGTTGCCACAAGAAGAAGCATGCAATCGCCCAAATAAAGGTCAATACGGTAATCAGGAGGATGGTGTAGGCATCTGAAATCAGGATGGCGGCGAAGTAGTAGCTGAGTGCGACCCATAATAGGGCAAGTACCAAAACAATAATTTCTTCCGGGCGTTTAAACATGATTTTTCTCTTTGTAAGACTGACAAGGCGACAATACTATACCCTAAACAAGAAGCGATGATAAGAGTCTTTCAGACGGCCTTGTAATTGGGTTTGCTATAATGTGTGCAATCTATTTTTTGGAAAGGACAAACCATGACGGCAAACTTTCAAGAAACGCTGAAGGCTTTGGGCAAACAGGCGAAAAAGGAAGCTGCGGAGCGGGAGGCGGAAGCGAAGGCTAAAAAGCAGGCGGAAGATGTGGATTTCAGCAAGTCGGTTGGCAAGGTTACGCCGTTGAAAAATGCCGGCAACTATTATGAACAGCTCCGCGATAAATCGCCTATCAAACCGCGACCTAAAGAAATGGCGACTTTGGAGCAGGAAGATTATTTTTATGTGGGCAGCGGCGGCTGGGATGAACCGCCGGCTTCGTTCAGTAAAAACGGACAGGGAAAAAATGATTTGATGCGTTTGCGAAACGGCCATTATCCTGTGGTAGCGGATGTGGATTTGCATGGCTATACGCAGGAAGAGGCGCAGCAGGTATTGAACGAGTTTATCGAGTTTACGAAAAAACGCGGCGTTTGCGGCGAGATTGTCCACGGCAGCGGCTTGGGTTCTTCAGGCTATAAACCGGTTCTGAAAAATATGACGCGCCGCTGGTTGATGCAGCATCCTGACGTATTGGCTTATGTCGAGCCTCGACAAGGCAATGATGGCGCAGTTAGAATCTTGTTGAAACGCCAACGCCGAGATGATGATTGGAAGCAGTAAAATAAAAAAGCAGTGTCAGTAAGATGACACTGCTTTTTTATGGTTGTCAGACTAAGAAGATTTCTTTTTGGAAACCGATTCGCAACCTTTTCCATTGGTCATTGTGGTTTTAGAATCTTTGGCAGAATTAATATCAGTACATTTGTAAGCATTGCCCAAGCTATCCATCCAAACGGAAAGAGTATAGCCTGTTTTTGTGGGAATGGCTTTCAAACGATAGGCACGAGTGTTGGCATCAATCATTTCGGCAGAGTATTGGTATTTGTCTGCCAAATCTTTATGGCCTTTATATGAGGAAATAAAGTCATCCAATTTCTTTTTAATCTCATCAGTTTTCCACTTTGGATTTTTAACCATCTGGTTTTTAAAAGCAGAATTGATGGCGACTAACTCGGCATGCGCTTGTGATTGGTAGCCGCGTTCAATGTAGCGGTTGTAAGAGGGAATGGCAATCACGCTCAGGATGGCTAAGATGGCGACGGCAATCATCATCTCAACCAGCGTAAAGCCTAGTTGTTGGGTAGAGGTGGTATTCATTATATTATTCGCTGGCAACGTAAGACTGAAGAACGACTTGGGTATTAGCATTCTTACCCCATGCTTTGGCAGTAACGCGGTAGGTAATTCGACCCTCAGTAGTTTTACCTAAATATTCGATAATGTAGCGGGGATTTTTTGCAATGCCGCTATTTTTACCTAGAGAGTATTCTTTACCGTTGGTATCGATGCAAAGATTTTGATTTTTATCACATTTTCTTTTCCAGGCATCTTCAGTAGCGGTTTCTTCGATGGCTTCGCTGTCAGATTTTACGTTAGGTGTGGCGCAAAAACCATCTTTACACTCTTTGGTAAAATTAGTCTTTTTCCCTTCAATATCAAAAATTTGATTTTCACCTTCACGCAATGCGGCTTCGGCCAAGGTGGTTGCCAGTTTGCGGTCAGCATCGTTGGTGCTGATACGCTGTTCAGTATTGTAGGACTGGGTGGCTGTGACCACGAGCAGGGCGATGACGATCATCATCATTAAGACGATAAACAAAGCATAGCCTTGTTGCCGGTCAGGTTTTATTAGAGTGATCGGTCGGCGCATACGTTTCCTCCACGGATGGTGGCATTAATATTGTAGATATCGACTTTATTGTCTTGTTCTTTCGATGGGTCGATACTGCCGTTATTCAGTACGATTTGGATTGAGGCAGGAGACTTGGCTTCAGCTGAGCTATCCAATGCGGTTTTGTAATCAAAGGATTCTGTATTTACTCCGCTGGCAGAGGCATTTTCAGAATGAGGACATTCTGCATAGATATAGTGGATATCCATAGCAGTGATGCCTTTAATCAGTAGCTGCGGATTACCCCATGAGCCATCATCTGATAATTGGAAACGGAATAAGCCACTCTCTTCACCAAGTTTACCGACGGCATAGGCAATCATTTCATGCTTCATGATGGCGATACTGCCGTTTTGATCAGAGTAGGTCATTTTCAAAGCCGTTTTTGCCGCATTCAAATCTTTAATTTCTGTTTGAGGTTTGGCAATACCGAAACAGCTGCTGACAATGGCAGTTTTTGCAGCAGGGTTTGCTTTGTCGATTCCATATTGAAACAGCAGGGCTTTGCCGGTTTGAGCAAAGCCTGCATAGCCTAATTTATTGATTTCTTTAATCGGTAACAGATTATTCACACCGGCTGTTTTCAATGTGTATTCATCTGAGCTTTTGTCTTCTGTTACTGCAGAGGCAGGAAAATTCGACATATTGAAGCAGCCGAAATTGCCTGCCATACGCGCATCGCGGACGATCATGTTGGCGGCGTTGCGCAAATCTTGTTGGATACCGATACGGGTGTTGGCAGATTTGTTCAATCCGCGTGCAGTAAAGTAGGTGGAGCTGACAGCCATTAAGACAATCATACTGAGCAGGCTGGCAACCAGAAATTCAAGGATGCTGAAACCGCGAATGGCGGTTTTATTGGGAATATGGTTGAGTAAGCGTTTATTGTTCATTATTAGTCTCTTACGCGTGATTGGTAGGTATAGACAACGTGATGCCCCGATGTGTTGAGATTTTTTGAAGTATTCTCTTCTTCGACATCTTGCAACCATAAAACTTTCACGATGGTCGTGTCGCCTTTGCCATCGCATTTTGCGTTAAACCCCTTTTCGTAAGTCGGCTCTGTACCGGAAGAATCTTTGCAGATGGTCGAGAAGACTTGGGCTTCGGGAAGGGCTTTGGCTAAATCGGCTTTAAATTGGGCAATTTGAGCTTGCGCAAGTTGCGCTTTCGTCATTTTGTCTTTAAATTCCGTAGCTTGCTTTGAGCCTTTCAGCTGTTCAGAGCTTGATGTGATGTAAGCATCGTAGGATTTTTTATAACGGGAGGTTTTGTCGCCTGCTGAATTGGTTTCTTCAGAGAGCGTCGGGTTAATGAGCATGCCTTCGATTAGATTTTGCGTAATTTGGGCGACTGTAGTCTGATTTTCAGACTCACGCACGTTGGATACGGTACGCAATTGAACAGCCAGAAGAGCCAGCACACCGATGGCAAGTACAAACATAGCAATTAAAACTTCAATCAGGGTCATGCCTGATTGAAGTTTTGGAGTAAAGTTTGTTGAGCTCGCTTTCAGACGGCCCTTAAATGATCTGAGATGAGTAGGATTAGTAATGTTCATAAGATACCGTTGTTATTATTTGGAAGTGTATTCGCATATTTTGCGCTCATCGTTTTTAGCACAGATTTCGACATGCCCATTGCCATTGATTAAAAGTACGGTAGCACGGGCTTTCTTGGTTTCAGCATCGGCGGCGGATTTATCCGTCAGGCTGATTTTGATGTGGCCGTCTGAAAATTGATAATTCTTGCCATCGGTTGAATGGCCAAATGTACCATTGGGCAGGAATCTCCACCAGACTTCTTTTGAAGCTGAGGTCGAGAGGGCGGAACGGCCATTACCGATAGGGATATAGTTGAAGCTATATTCCACTTTGTCGGTATCCCCATTAAGGATAATGGAGCGGACGGATAAATCGACTGTATCGTTTTTATAGTTGGAATCTCCGTTTTTATCGGCGTAGGCCAACATACCATTACCGGCATATTTGGAATCGCAACCATTATTGGGCGAGCCATCGGATTTGATTTTGACCGGGCAGATGTAAACGGGAAGATTGAGACGGACCGCCTCATTTCGCGCGAAACGCAGCAGATTGGCAATTTGCTCTGCTTGCGATGCCGCACGTCTGGAGGCAATCCATTGATTCATATTTGGAAATGCGATGACGGCCATTATTGCTGCAATAGTAATGACGATCAGCAACTCAATTAGGGTGAAGCCTTTTTGTGTCTGATACATGAGTGATTTTTGGGTAGTAATGTGTTGGGGTAACCGACGTTTTCTCTTTTTGCATTTGCCTGTGGCAATGCTTTTGCTTTTATTGGATTTATTCTAAACGATTTTGTAATGCGTGACTAATAAAATATGAAATTCGGTTAGTTTTTCAGATAACCTGTCTCAATCTTCCATCAACATGGATTCTGGAACATAGGCAGCATTATCAAATTTGGTAAATTGGCCCATCCAAGTGAGGAACACTTTCCCGACGGGACCGTTACGGTGTTTGCCGATAATACATTCCGCCAAGCCTTTTGCGGGTGATTCTGAGTTGTAGTATTCATCACGATACATGAACATAATTAAGTCGGCATCTTGTTCGATGGCGCCGGATTCACGTAAGTCGGACATCATCGGGCGTTTGTCGGTACGCTGTTCAACGGTACGGCTCAACTGCGACAGGGCAATGACGGGAACTTGCAACTCTTTAGCCAATGCTTTGAGGGAGCGGGAAATTTCGCCAAGCTCGGAAGCGCGGTTGTCAGAACGGCCGGAGCCTGACATTAATTGCAGGTAGTCGATGACGATCAAGCCCAGTTTGCCGTTGAACTGGCGCGCAAGGCGACGGGCGCGGGTGCGCAGTTCGAGCGCGGTCAAGCCCGGAGTTTCATCGATATACATGGGTGCATCGGAAAGTTTAACGACCGCTTCGTTCAGACGGCCCCAGTGTTCGTCTTGCAATCTGCCGGTTTTTAAAACGCTTTGATCCAAACGTCCGACTGAACCCAGCATACGCATAACCAGCTGCGCGCCGCCCATCTCCATCGAGAATACGGCGACAGGCAGCTTGCCCTCTACGGCAACGTGTTCGGCAATGTTGATCGAAAAGGCGGTTTTACCCATAGACGGACGGCCTGCGACGATGATCAAATCACCCGGTTGGAGGCCTGATGTTTTTTTGTCGAGGTCGATAAAACCAGTCGATATGCCGGTTACTTCGTCAGGATTGTCGCGCGAATAAAGCATATCGATGCGCTCGACCACTTCTTTCAGCAGGTCGGGCATCTCAAGGAAGCCTTGTTTGGATTTGGCGGTACTTTCGGCAATTTGGAATACTTTGTTTTCTGCCTCGTCCAAAAGTTGGCCTGCATCGCGCCCTTGCGGATTGTAGGCGCTGCGTGCAATTTCCGTGCCGACTTCGGCAAGCTGGCGCATGATGGAGCGTTCGCGCACGATTTCGGCGTAGCGGCGGATATTGGCTGCGGATGGCGTGTTTTGCGCCAGCGTAATCAGATAGTTGAATCCGCCTGCCGCTTCCAATTCTTCATTGCGTTCCAAACTTTCTTGAACGGTAATGACGTCGGCAGGGCGGCTTTCGTTAATCAGGTTGGCAATGGTACGAAAAATCAGGCGGTGTTCGTGGCGGTAGAAATCTTCGCCGGAAACTACATCGGCAATACGGTCCCAAGCCGAATTTTCCAGCATCAGGCCGCCCAAAACGGATTGCTCCGCTTCTGTGGAATGCGGCGGCAAGGATAATGCGCTGATTTCACGGTCTTCAGACGGTATGTCGGAATAATTGCTCATGACGGGCATCTCTGGCTGGAAAATTGTAATCCGCTATTATAACGCAGTGTAAGTTCAATTGGTTTGTTTAGGCTAAAGCAGGTAAAATAGTCATGTTGTCAATATGACGACGCACACTACCAAAATATAAATATCAACAATCAGGAGCACAAAAATGGAACATAAGCTGCCACAACTGCCTTATGAACTGGACGCATTGTCCCCACATCTGACCAAAGAAACTTTGGAGTTCCACTACGGCAAACACCATCAAACCTACATCACCAACTTGAACAATCAAATCAAAGGCACTGAGTTTGAAGAAATGCCTTTGGAAGAAATCGTGAAAAAATCTTCCGGTGGTATGTTCAACAACGCTGCCCAAACTTGGAACCACACTTTCTACTGGCTGGGCTTTACCCCTAAAGGCCAAGGCAAACCTGCCGGTGAATTGGCTGCGGCCATCGACTCCAAATGGGGCAGCTTCGAGAAATTCCAAGAAGCGTTCAATGCCTGCGCGGCCGGTACTTTCGGTTCCGGTTGGGCATGGTTGGTGAAAACGCCTGCCGGCGAATTGGATCTGGTTTCTACTTCCAATGCAGGTACTCCGCTGACTACTGAAAATACTCCGCTGTTGACTTGCGACGTATGGGAACACGCCTACTACATCGACTACCGCAACAGCCGTCCTAACTACCTGAAAGGTTTTTGGGAAATCGTTAACTGGGATGAAGTTGCCAAACGCTTTGCCGCATAAAACGATATGAATGAAAAGGCCGTCTGAAAGATTTTCAGACGGCCTTTTTGTTGATATTGGATGAGGAAAATGGTTTAGATGAATGTTTTTTCTGTCTGATGCGCAAAATTATCATGGAGCGGACAAAAAGGAAAATGGGAGATTAATGTTACAATATTGTTAACAATTTTTCGATTCCACATGATATGGAATCAGCGTTTGACATACATAAGATAAGAGGATTTTATGAAGTTTTTAGACCGTGAGGCGACCATTGCCCAACCCGGCTTTAATCGTTGGCTGGTACCGCCTGCCGCTTTGGCCGTGCATCTTGCCATCGGACAGATATACGCTTATTCCGTGTTTAATGCGCCTTTAACCAAGCTTATCGGTATCACTGAGTCGGCTGCCGGAGATTGGAAGCTGACCACGGTGGGCTGGATTTTCAGTATTGCCTTGGCGATGTTGGGCGCGTCTGCGGCCATGTTCGGTACATGGATGGAACGCGTTGGGCCGCGTAAGGCGATGTTTGTTGCCGCCTGCTGCTTTAGCTTGGGCTTTTTTGTGTCGGCAATCGGCGTCCATACGCACAATCTGTTTTTGCTTTATTTGGGCAACGGCGTGATTGGCGGGATTGGTTTGGGCTTGGGCTATATCGGGCCTGTATCGACATTGATGAAATGGTTTCCCGATAAACCGGGCATGGCGACAGGCTTGGCGATTATGGGTTTTGGCGGCGGCGCGATGTTGGCTTCGCCTTTGTCGGTATCGCTGATGAGTTTTTTCTCCAGTGAAACTTCGGTTGGCGTTGCGCAGACTTTTGTGGTTTTAGGGTTGTTTTATTTGGTGTTGATGATGTTCGGCGCGTTTACGATCCGTGTACCTGCCGATGGCTGGAAACCTAAAGGTTATGTTGCGCCGAAAAACAAAAGCAAATTGGTCAGCAGCAATCATGTCAATGTCTCACAAGCCATGAAAACGCCGCAATTCTGGCTCTTGTTTTGGGTGTTGTGCTTGAATGTGACGGCCGGTATTGGTGTGTTGGGACAGGCTTCCGTCATGATTCAGGAGCTGTTTTCCGAGGCATCTGTAGGAAAACAAGCGGCCATTGGTGCGGGCGCGGCGGCAGGTTTTGTGAGCCTGTTGAGCCTGTTTAATATGGGCGGCCGCTTTTTGTGGTCCAGTGTGTCCGATAAAATCGGCCGTAAAAATACTTATACCATTTTCTTCGTGCTCGGCTCGCTGTTGTATTTTGCCATTCCGTCTATTGGCGGGAGCGGTAACAAGGCTTTGTTTGTCATTGGTTTCTGCGTCATTATTTCCATGTATGGCGGTGGTTTTGCAGCGATTCCGGCGTATTTGAAGGATTTGTTCGGCACTTATCAAGTCGGTGCAATCCACGGCAGGATTTTGCTGGCATGGTCAACTGCGGCCGTTATTGGTCCGGTATTGGTCAACTATATCCGCCAAAGTCAAATTGAAAGCGGCGTTCCGGCTGCTGAAGCTTATAGTATTACCATGTACATCATGGCGGGTTTGTTGATTGTCGGTTTGCTGTGTAACTTGAGTGTCCGTTCGGTTCATGAAAAGCATCACGAGAAAGACATTAAAGTAGCGGCACATAGCCGCAATCCCGATGATGAAACCGCTGTATCCGATGCCTATCTGATTAGCAAAAAAGTATCAGCGGGCGGTATCGGCGTATGGTGGCGCTGGGCTTTGGTCTGCATTCCTTTGGGCTACGGCGTCATTATGGTTTTTGTGAAAGCCTTAAGTTTGTTTAATTGATTGTTGAAAATGAAAGGCCGTCTGAAAGTTTCAGACGGCCTTTTAAAATGTTAAACAATTAATCTTTCGATACGCTGATGGTATGTTTAATATGTTTTAAATTCGCAACGATGGTAAAAGTCATCATCACCAGTAAAGCCCATGAGCTCCATTTGCTGATGTGTACCGATGCCCACGCGCCGATTTGGTTGGGATAGCGCCAAACGCCGAATAAAGTTCCTAAATTTTCCGCCAGCCAAATGAAAAATCCAATCAGGACGAAAGCGAGCAGGAGCGGCATTTTGCGAGTGGTGTCATAGGGCGTGTATAAGACCGTTGTCCGGGCGTATAGGCCGAGAGCAAAGGCTGCGAGATACCAGCGATAGTCGCCGATATAGTGATGAGTGAAAAAATTGATATAAATCGCCAGCGCGCACAAAGTGCCTAACCAATATGGCGGATGGCTTTTGATTTTGAGGTCAAACAGCCGCCATGCTTGGATAATATAGCTGCCGACCGCGGCATACATAAAGCCCGCAAACAGCGGTACGCCGCCGATTTTGGTATATGCTTCTTCCGGATAGCTCCAGGATTGGATACCGCCTGATGTCTTGAACCACTCTAAAGCAAAGCCGACCAAGTGAAACAGCGTAATCGATTTTACTTCGTCCCAAGTTTCCAGCTTGAAATACAGCATGGCTGCTTGCACGGAGACGGCAAAAATCAGCAGCAGGTCATAGCGCGAAATTCCCAGCCAACCTGTTTTGGGAATAAGAAACATGGCAATGAAAAACAAGCCTGCAAATAAGCAGGCTCGTGCTTCTTTTAAACCAAAAAACCAAAATTCAACGATAAAGCGTCGCCAACCATGCAAATCCTTGCGTTTGGGATGCTCAGTCAGCCAAGTATCCAGTTTGCCCAGCATATTTTCAGACGGCCTCTTTATCTTGATAATGTTTTAGGCAGACTGAATTGGAATGACACGGTTTTGCTTACGTTTTGCGCCACCTTCACAATAGTTGGTTTTGACATAATCTTCAACGATCTGCAAAAACTCGGCAGCGATATTGTCGCCTTTGAGGGTCACTTTGCGTTCGCCGTCTACATAAACCGGCGCAACCGGAGTTTCGCCTGTACCTGGCAGGCTGATACCGATATCGGCAAGCTTGCTCTCGCCCGGGCCATTGACTACGCAACCCATTACGGCAACGTTCAATGATTCAACGCCTGGATACTCAGTGCGCCAAACAGTCATTTTTTGACGTAAATAGTTTTGTACGTCTTGCGCCAATTCTTGGAATACGGTACTGGTGGTACGGCCGCAACCCGGGCAGGCTGTAACCATTGGTGTGAAGGAACGCAAGCCCATGGTTTGCAGGATTTCCTGACCGACAATGACTTCCTGAGTGCGCGAACTGCCGGGCTCGGGGGTTAGGGAGATTCGAATGGTGTCGCCGATACCTTCTTGCAGCAATACAGCCAAGGCAGCGGTAGATGCCACAATACCTTTGCTGCCCATACCGGCCTCAGTCAGACCGAGATGGAGCGGATAGTGGCAACGGCTACCCAATTCGCGGTAAACCTGAATCAAGTCTTGTACGGCGCTGACCTTGCACGACAAAATGATTTTGTCTTCAGGCAAGCCCAAAGCTACGGCTTTTTCTGCCGACTCTAGCGCCGAAACAATCAAAGCCTCTTTCATGATTTCTTCAGGCGGCTTCGGTGTGGCAGAAGCTAGGTTGGCATCCATCATGCGCTTGGCAAGGCTTTGATCAAGCGAACCCCAGTTCACGCCGATGCGTACGGCTTTATTGTTTTCCGCCGCTGTACGAATCATAAAGGCAAATTTCTCATCGCCTTTTGCACCTTTGCCGACATTGCCCGGATTGATGCGGTATTTAGACAGGGCTTTGCCGCACTCGGGAAATTCAGCCAATAAGCGTTCGCCATTGAAATGGAAATCGCCGATCAGGGGCGTGGTATAACCCATATCGTCTAAGCGGCTACGGATTTCGGCGACTTTGGAAGCCGCTTCCGGAGTATTGACCGTGATGCGTACCATTTCCGAGCCGGCATCGCTCAACTCTTTGACTTGTCGGGCGGTTGCTTCTGCATCTGCGGTGTCGGTATTAGTCATAGATTGTACAACGACGGGCGCATCCGAACCAACGATGAGATGATCGATTTGTACTTGATGTGTCAGACGGCGTTTAGGTGTGGTCATTTTAGTTTTTTCCTGCAACAAAAGAGGCGGATTTTTCACCGGCAACACGGTGTTTTAAAGGTTCGATTGGCGTGCCGCCGTAATTGGCTTCCGAACCGGCTGCAATACCGATCCAAACATTATAAGGCGCGCCGCCTCTCAGACGATGTTCGCTTCCGGCCGGAACAATGCGGCTGAATACTACTTTTCCATCTTTGTCTGCAATAATCAGATTGCTTCGGTATTGGACTTTAATCCACAGTTCGTCTTTCTCGACTTTGACGGCAGGTTTTTCTTCTACAACGGCGGAAGCTGCTGAAGCTGCTTGTTCATTGGCTGCTTCAGGCTTATTGGTAATTTCTTTTTTGCCCTCTTCGGTCATTTCGCTAACGGCAACATTATCCGTTTTCAAAGCAGGCGTTTTCATCGTATCGGCAACATCTTTGCTGTTTTGAATATTTGCCTGTTCGTTTTCATAGCTGGATTTACTTTGCCAAAAGTAAACACCGCCTATTGCTAAAGCCAATGCGGCTGCACCCAATATCCATTTTGGGAAACCCTGTTTTTCAGCATCCTCGTAGCTTAAGCCGCTGTTGGTGCTGCGTGTTACTGCATATACATGGTCTTCAAGTTGCGGAGTAATCGAGTGTAAATGTTTGGTGATGGTTTGTTCATCGATTTTGAGGAATCGTGCATATGAACGAAGATAGCCTGAGACGAAGACCAGGCCCGGAAAATTTGAATATTCCCCTTTTTCCAAGGCATCAATTTGTTCGGCAGACAGTTTTAAACGTGAAGCAACATCTTCAATATCGATTTTGGCATCAGTTCTGTGCTTGCGTAATTCATCCCCCAGTGTTTTGGCGGCTTGTGTGTCGTAGTTGATTTTATCGTTATTTTCCATTTAGTGGCCTGTTGTAACAGTTTGTAGTTCGTCTGAATAAGGGAAGTTTGCCCTAAGTTGGGCTTCGTATTCGTATGCGGCGTGTTTATTACCCAAGGCGGTAGCCAAACGCCAGCCTAAAAGCAAATCGTCAGCCTGCAGGACATCGACTTTGCTTTGGTATTGGCGGAAATAATAGTCGGCATCGTTCAGATTGCCTGCCATCATTTTGGTTCGGGCAAGCTCTTTGAAAGCAGGGAAGAATTGTGGATTGGCTGCCAAAGACCTTTCTAAATAGGCTTGAGCCAAAGAGTATTGGCCTAACCTTGCGCTGCAAATGCCTTTATTCATATTGGCAATAAAGGGGCTCGGGTAGGTCGGGTCAGCCAGTGCTTTATCAAAATAAGCCATGGATTCGGCAGGTGCATTCATTTGATTGCATAAGAACCAACCGTAATTGTTGTTAACTTCCGCACTATCCGGTTTTAAAGACAATGCTTTAAGAAAGCTTTCCTGAGCTTTATCGCGGACCTTCAGATATTGATAAATTTCAGCACGTACCAACCAAGCAATATCGTTTTTTGAATTGAATTTAAGCGCCTCTTCGATACTTTCAGTAGCTTGGCGGTAGTTTTGGCCGCGCATATATTCCACAGCAAGCTGGGTTTTGATATTGGAAACCTGAATGGCACGTTCTTTGGGGCTTGGTCCGGAAGAGGATACGCAGGCAGAAAGAGTCAGTGCGGTAAGTAAAGCGAATCCGAACTTGATTTTCATAATTAACCTTATTGTTCGACCAAAATTTGTTGCCATTTTTGTTGGCGGCGTGTTTTATCTTGTACTTGTCCGGCCAATTGTCCGCAAGCGGCATCAATATCGTCGCCGCGGGTTTTGCGGACAGTAACGACAAAGCCGGCTTGTTGCAGAATGTCGCGGAAGATGCGGATATTCTCGTTGGTAGAACGTTCGTAGCCGGAATTTGGGAAAGGGTTGAACGGAATCAGATTGAATTTGCACGGTACGTCTTTAACCAATTCAATCAATTCGCGCGCGTGTTGGGCCTTGTCGTTGATGCCGTCGAGCATAACGTATTCAAAGGTAATAAAGTCGCGGGGGGCTTTGACCAGATAACGTTGACAGGCCGCCATTAATTCTTTCAACGGATATTTCTTATTCAGCGGAACGATTTGATCGCGCACTTCGTCGTTGGAGGCGTGTAAAGATACTGCTAAAGCAACAGGCATTGCATCGCGCAGTCTGTCCATTTGCGGAACCATGCCCGAAGTGGAAACGGTCACGCGGCGGCGGCTCAAGCCATAGCCGTGATCATCCAGCATAATGCTCAAAGCGGTAACAACATTATCAAAGTTTGCCATGGGTTCGCCCATACCCATCATCACCACGTTGGAGATAACGCGTTCATTTTTAGGGGTAACACCCATGGCTTTATTGGCCCACCAAAGCTGGCCGATAATTTCTGCGGCAGTCAGGTTGCGGTTGAAACCTTGTCGTCCAGTAGAACAGAAGGTGCATTCCAATGCGCAACCTACTTGGGAAGAGATGCACAAAGTACCGCGTTCGGCTTCGGGAATGAAGACGGTTTCTACACCGTTGCCCGTGCCGACATCCAGCAACCATTTGCGTGTGCCATCCGTAGATTCTTGTGCCATCATTAATTTAGGCACTTCGATTGTGGCTTGTTCATTCAGCTTGGCGCGCAATGATTTGGCCAAGTCAGTCATTTCTTCAAAGTTTTGTGCACCGGCTTGATGCATCCAACGCATGACTTGCTTGGCGCGGAAAGGTTTTTCACCCATTTCGGCAAAGTGTTGCGTCAGTCCGTTTAAATCGTAATTCAGTAGATTGGTTTTCATGTATTTTTATGTTTCTCAATAAAGCTTTTAAAGTAAAGAGGCTTATCGGTCAGCTTTGCTTTAAAAGCCTTTAGGGGGTTTCAGACGGCCTGTCATTTGCAGGGCATACAAAGCAGTTTTGCCGTCCGATATGGAATCGGACGGCCGTATAGCGGCTACAGGCTTTTTGCTTTTATCGTGGGCAGATTTCGCTTTGGCTGAAGAAGTAGGCAATTTCAATCGCAGCGTTTTCCACGCTGTCAGAACCGTGCACAGCATTGACGCTGACAGATTCTGCAAAGTCGGCGCGGATTGTGCCTGGAGCGGCATCAGTCGGATTGGTTGCGCCCATCAATTCACGATTTTTAGCAACGGCGTTTTCACCTTCCAATACTTGAATCATGACGGGATTGCGTGTCATGAATTTAACTAAGTCTTCGTAAAAAGGGCGGCCTTTATGTACGGCATAAAACTCTTTTGCTTCGCGTTCAGACAGCTGTTTCATTTTTGCCGCAATAATGCGCAGGCCGTTTTCTTCAAAGCGGCTATAAATCTTGCCGATGACGTTTTTTTCTACCGCATCGGGTTTGATGATGGAAATCGTACGTTCGATGGCCATGTTATGTCCTTGTTTTTATTGATAGGTAAGTTGTCGCAACCAAGAGGCGAGGGAAGTGTATTCTAGCAAATTTCGCCCCTTTTTGGGAAAGGCATTATTTGCTTAAAGTCAGGTGTGGTTGTTCCAAATAGACTTCAGATTGCATTTCGATCATACGGCTGGCTGTACGGGTAAATTCTTCGGCAAAATCGCCTTCGACATAAATATCGTTTACGCCAACTGCACTGGTGGCGCACAATTTCACACGGAAATCGTATAAAACGTCAATTAACCATGTCAGACGGCGTGCTTCTGCTTTTTCTTGCGGGGTCAGGCGTTCCAATCCTGATAGAAAAACCATCTCGTAATGTTCGGCCAAATAAAGATAGTCGGCTTGTGAGCGCGGACCGAAACACAATGCACGGAAATCAAACCAGATGGCGCGTTCCGACTGGGCTTTATGAGGAATTTCCCGTCCATGAATAATGCTGATTCCTGGATTCAATTCAGAGATTCCGCTCATTTCTTTAAATAAAGTAGCCAGTTTTTGCTCGTTTTCTTCATTATTGGGCACAAAGAAAATTTCGGCAGGGCGCAATGTGCGCAATCGGTAATCTTCTCCGCCATCTACATTTAAAACGGTCAGGTTAGATTCGATAAGGGCGATGGTTGGCAGAAAGCTGCTGCGGTTTTGGCCTTGAGGATAGAGTTCGGATGGGGCGTAGTTGGAAGTGGCCACCAAAACAACACCTTCGCTCAGCAGGTTTTCCAACAAACGGCCTAAAATCATTGCATCGGCAATGTCGCTGACGTGAAATTCATCAAAGCATAATACGCGTGTTTCTTTGGCAATTTCTGCTGCAACGGCTTTTAAAGGATTCGCTTCACTCTTTAAAGCTTTCAGCCGTTGATGAATTTCGGCCATAAAGGCATGGAAATGCACGCGGCGCTTACGGCGATAAGGGAGGCAGCCAAAAAAAGCGTCCATCAGGAAACTTTTACCGCGTCCTACGCCGCCATAAAAATAGAGTCCTTTAGGTACTTGAGGGGAACGCAGGCTGCGGCCGAGAAAACGGTTGCGTTTGCGTTTGAACATCATCAGCTCGGTCCACAAGCGATCCAAATATTCAATGGCTCGTGCTTGTGCTTCGTCACGGATGAAGTTGGGTTGTTCGGCGGCGGCCTGATACCAAGTCAATGGGCTGTGGTTTTCAAATGGCGGTGGCGTAAATAGTTGGTCTCTATTGCTCATGTATAACCTTTATTATGTTTTGCTGGCGATAGTCGAAACATCATCCGCAATAATTTGGACAGTAGTCGGAATGATGTTCTCATTATGGAATAGTCGGTCTATTATAAATGATTTCAGACGGCCTGCGTTTTTTGCAAAGGCTTTGTTGTCAATATAGTTGGAAAAGTGTGCGATTAAAGTGCAAGTAAAAAGGGCTGGCTTTAGTATTTTTTGAAAAAACAAAAAAACGCCGCATTTCTGCGGCGTTTTGCTACTAAGTATTAATGAGCACTTTCTTGCAATGCCAAGTCTACACGCTCACGCAACTCTTTACCCGGTTTGAAGTGGGGAACATGTTTTTCAGGCACTTCCACACGTTCGCCGGTTTTAGGGTTGCGCCCGATACGGGCAGGGCGGTGGTTCAAGTCGAAGCTGCCGAAGCCGCGGATTTCGATACGTTGTCCACGAGCCAGTGAGCGGGTCATGGTATCAACCAAGACTTTTACACTGTATTCGACATCTTTAGCCAGTAGTTGGTTGCCATTTTTTTCGGCAAACACTTCTGCGAGGCGAACCATCAATTCAGACTTCGTCATGTCTGCAACCTTATTCTTGGTCGCCGGACAGTTTGGCTTTCAGCAAGTCGCCCAAGCTGGTAGTACCGGCATTGGCAGTTGCAGCGGCGTTAACTGAATTCAGCGCTTCGCGGTTTTCTTTAGCGTCTTTCGCTTTAACAGACAGACGGATGCTGCGGTTTTTGCGGTCAACGGTAACGATAACGGCTTCAACTTCGTCGCCTTCTTTCAGTTTGGTAGTCAGGTCTTCAACGCGGTCAGCGGCGAATTCAGAAGCAGGCAGATAGCCTTCAACTTCTTCAGACAGAGCAATTACGGCACCTTTGGCGTCAACAGATTTCACAGAACCTTTAACCAAAGAACCTTTGTCGTTTACGCTGATGAAGTTGCCGAACGGATCACCTTCAAGTTGTTTGATACCCAAAGAGATGCGTTCTTTTTCAACGTCGATGGCCAATACAACGGCTTCAACTTCTTCGCCTTTTTTGTATTTGCGTACAGCTTCTTCGCCGGCTTCAGTCCAAGACAGGTCGGACAAGTGAACCAGGCCGTCGATACCGCCAGGCAGACCTACGAATACGCCGAAGTCAGTGATGGATTTAACTGCGCCGGAGATTTTGTCGCCTTTGTTGTGGTTGGCGGCAAATTCTTCCCAAGGGTTAGCTTGGCATTGTTTCATACCCAAAGAGATACGGCGGCGGTCTTCGTCGATTTCCAGGATCATGACTTCAACTTCGTCACCCAGTTGAACAACTTTGCTTGGGTGTACGTTTTTGTTGGTCCAATCCATTTCGGAAACGTGTACCAAACCTTCGATGCCTTGTTCGATTTCAACGAACGCACCGTAATCAGTCAGGTTGGATACTTTACCGAACAGGCGGGTACCTTGTGGGTAACGACGGGTCAGACCGCTCCAAGGATCTTCGCCCAATTGTTTCATACCCAAAGAAACGCGTTGTTTGTCTTGGTCGAATTTCAGGACTTTGGCTTCAACTTCTTGACCGACTTCCAGAACTTCGCTCGGGTGTTTCACACGGCGCCATGCCAAGTCGGTGATGTGCAACAGACCGTCGATGCCGCCCAAGTCAACGAATGCACCGTAATCGGTGATGTTTTTAACGATACCTTTGATAACTGAACCTTCTTGCAGGTTTTCCAGCAAGGCTTTGCGTTCTTCGCCCAAAGTAGCTTCCAGAACAGCGCGGCGGGACACAACAACGTTGTTGCGTTTTTTGTCCAGTTTGATCACTTTGAATTCAATTTCTTTGCCTTCGAAGTGAGAAGTGTCTTTAACGGGACGTACGTCAACCAAAGAACCCGGCAGGAATGCGCGGATGCTGTTGATCATAACGGTCAGACCGCCTTTGACTTTGCCATTGATAACGCCGGACAGGATGTCGCCGTTTTCCATCGCTTCTTCCAAAGCGATCCAGTCGGCAGCGCGTTTGGCTTTTTCGCGGGACAGTTTGGTTTCGCCGAAGCCGTTTTCAACAGATTCGATGGTAACGGTAACGAAATCGCCAACTTTAACTTCAATCTCGCCCTGAGCGTTTTTGAATTCAGCAACATCAATCAGAGATTCTGATTTCAGACCTGCGTTAACGGTAACGAAGTTTTGATCGATGCCGACTACTTCGGCAGTAATCACTTCACCTGGGTTCATCTCTTGCAGGGTAAAGCTTTCTTCCAGCAGCTGGGCAAAATTTTCCATAGTCATATATACTCTTTTCGGTACACCGCCAAGGGGTGCGGGTTAGGTTTGAAATGACCTGCCGTCCTTGGCGCGGCAGGTTGGGAAATGTTTTCAGACGGCCTTGTTATACGGTTAACAGGCCGTCTGAAATGAAAACTTCGCGATTATACTCCAAATTTTAAACTTTATGATACCAATCAAGCACTTTTTTTACAGCTTCTTCGATAGAAAGGTTGTCGGTATCTAAAAGCAGGGCGTCGGGCAGCTGTTTCAATGGGGCAACAGGGCGGCGGCGGTCTGCTTCGTCGCGCGCTTCAATGTCCGACAAAATGCGCTCGAATGCCACGCCTTCGCGTGGGAGGCCGAGCTGCTTGGCACGACGTTGGGCGCGGACATTGGCACTTGCGGTCAGGAAAATTTTTAATGCGGCATTAGGGAAAATAACCGAGCCGATATCGCGGCCGTCGGCGACCAAACCTTTTTCGTTTAGAAAGTCGCGTTGGCGCTGCAAAAGGGCTGTGCGCACTTTAGGCAACTGCGCGACGGCAGATGCCCCCATGCCGATGGCTTCGGTACGGATTTGTTCGGATACATCTTCGCCGTTTAATAACACGACGCTGCCTTCAAATTGTGCGGGCAAAGTTTCTGCCAGTGTGCTGACGGCGTCTTCATCTGTCCAGGCAACATTTTGTTTTTGTGCGTAAAGCGCCGTCAGGCGGTAAAGCGCACCGGAGTCGAGGTAAACAAAACCCAAGGCTTCGGCTACGCGTGAGGCAACCGTCCCTTTACCGGATGCGCTGGGGCCGTCGATGGCGATGACTTTTTGCTTGAGGCTCATGTGTTCTCCTGAATGCGATAGGTATTTGAATTAACCGTTTATTATACGTTGCTTTGGCCGCCTGAAAACGAAAATTTTTGTGTGATTTAAATTTGAAGGAAAAGTGGCTCGGCCTTATCGGGTATAATGGCCAAAATCATAATTTAACCGCTTTGTCTGATTGTTCGGGCCGTCTGAAACAACGGGTCGGGAATAATCTTAGAATTTAGAAACATTATGTTACAAACCGATAATCTTACTTCTGCACAACCTCAGCGCATTATCACTGCTCAAAATATTTCAGCTCAGGAAGAATTGCTTGAACGCGCTTTACGTCCGAAAACTTTGGATGACTATATCGGGCAGGATAAGGCCAAAGAGCAGCTGGCTA
Organism: Neisseria sp. P0022.S009; assembly: GCF_051956675.1. Classification (NCBI taxonomy): domain Bacteria; kingdom Pseudomonadati; phylum Pseudomonadota; class Betaproteobacteria; order Neisseriales; family Neisseriaceae; genus Neisseria; species Neisseria sp. P0022.S009. Next base: position 157,533 of record NZ_JBQCXE010000002.1, on the reverse strand, counting down.
TTTTTATTCAGGCGGCGAAAAAACGTGGCGAAGCACTTGACCATACTTTGCTATTTGGCCCACCGGGTTTGGGCAAAACTACTTTGGCGCATATTATCGCCAAAGAATTAGGCGTTAATTTGCGCCAAACCAGCGGCCCTGTTTTAGAGCGCGCCGGCGACCTTGCAGCCTTATTGACCAATCTCGAGCCGCATGATGTGCTGTTTATCGATGAAATCCACCGTTTAAGCCCTGTGGTTGAAGAAATCCTTTATCCTGCGCTTGAGGATTATCAGTTGGACATCATGATAGGCGAAGGGCCGGCCGCGCGTTCGGTCAAAATCGATTTGCCGCCGTTTACATTGGTGGGCGCGACGACCCGTGCCGGTATGTTGACCAATCCGTTGCGCGACCGTTTCGGTATTGTGTCCCGATTGGAGTTTTATCAAAACAAAGACTTGGCAACTATTGTTGCTCGCTCCGCCCAATTGTTGCAGTTGGACATGGGCGAAGAGGGTGCGATGGAAGTGGCCAAGCGCAGCCGCGGTACGCCGCGTATTGCCAACCGCCTTTTGCGACGTGTACGCGATTATGCCGATGTGAAAAACAATGGCGTCATTGATGCGGGAATTGCCGATGCGGCCTTGAGTATGCTGGATGTGGACGGTCAGGGTTTGGATGTGATGGACAGGAAATTCCTTGAGGCGATTCTGCACAAATTCAGCGGCGGCCCTGTCGGTTTGGAAAACGTGGCTGCTGCGATTGGCGAATCGACCGATACCATCGAAGATGTGATTGAACCTTATCTGATTCAGCAGGGCTTTTTGCAGCGTACACCGCGCGGACGCGTAGCAACCGAACGAGCCTATCTGCATTTCGGTTTGAAGGTTCAAGAATAATAATGAAGGCCGTCTGAAAACCGCTTTCAGACGGTCTGATACTTTCAATTTCATATGATTGTCGGTAAATATCTGCCGATAATCGGTTAAAATGTCCCCCTTTTCTTTTTTGAAGTTTCCCCATGAATATCTTATCCGTAGAAAATGCTTCTTTTGCCGTCGGCCATGTCGCCTTGCTCGACAAAACTTCTTTTCAACTCGACAGCGGCGAGAAAATCGGTTTAATCGGCCGCAATGGTGCGGGTAAGTCTTCGTTTCTGAAAATCCTCTCCGGCGTGCAGAAACTTGACGACGGGCAGATTATTGTTCAAAACAACCTCAAAATCGTTTATGTGCCGCAGGAGTCCTTTTTTGATAAGGACGCAACCGTATTTGATATCGTTGCCGAAGGTTTGGGCGAAATCCGCGATTTATTGCGCCGTTATCATCACGTTAGCCATGAGTTGGAAAATGGTTCGAGTGAGGCTTTGTTGAAAGAACTCAACGAATTGCAACTCGAAATCGAAGCGAAGGACGGCTGGAAACTGGATGCGGCAGTCAAGCAGACTTTGGGCGAACTCGGTTTGCCGGAAAACGAAAAAATCGGCAACCTCTCCGGCGGACAGAAAAAGCGTGTTGCCTTGGCGCAGGCTTGGGTGCAGAAGCCCGACGTATTGCTGCTGGACGAACCGACCAACCATTTGGACATCGACGCGATTATCTGGCTGGAAAACCTGCTCAAGGCGTTTGAAGGCAGCCTAGTCGTGATTACCCACGACCGCCGTTTTCTGGACAACATCGCCACGCGCATCGTCGAACTCGATCGCGGCATTTTACGTTCCTATCCCGGCTCGTTCTCCAAATACAGCGAAAAAAAAGCGCAGGAATTGGCGGTTGAGGCGGAACATAACCGCCTCTTCGACAAATTCCATGCGCAGGAAGAAGCGTGGATACGCAAAGGCATTGAAGCGCGCCGTACCCGCAACGAAGGCCGCGTGCGCCGTTTGGAAGAACTGCGCCGCCAGCGCGCCGAACGCCGCAACGTGCAGGGACAAGTCAACTTCAAGCTCGACAGCGGCGAGAAAAGCGGCAAAATCATCGCCGAACTGGAACATGCCTCGTTTGCCTACGGCGACAAGGTCATCATGGACAAATTTTCCGCCATCTTGCAGCGCGGCGACAAAATCGGCTTAATCGGCCCAAACGGTATCGGCAAAACCACCTTCCTTAAGCTGATTTTGGGCGAATTGCAGCCGACCTACGGCAGAATCCGTATTGGCAGCAAGCAGGAAGTTGCTTATTTCGACCAGTTCCGCAGCGCGTTGAATGAAAACGACACCGTGTTTTACACGCTCGGCCAAGGCAACGATTACGTCGAAGTCGGCGGCAAGAAAAAACATGTGATGAGCTATCTGGAAGATTTTCTGTTCCATCCAGCCCGTGCACAAAGTCCTGTTTCATCGCTCTCCGGCGGCGAACGCAACCGCCTTCTGCTGGCAAAACTCTTTACCCGTCCCGCCAATATTTTGGTCTTAGACGAACCGACCAACGACTTGGACATCGATACCCAAGAGCTGCTTGAAGACTTGCTGCGCGATTACCAAGGCACGGTATTCCTTGTTTCGCATGACCGTATGTTCTTGGATAATGTGATTACCCAAAGCATTGTTTTCGAAGGACAAGGCCGTCTGAAAGAATACATCGGCGGCTATCAGGATTATATCGACGCAAAATCGCGAGAAGAGAAAATTCAGACGGCCTCTGCGCCTAAAGCGGTTGCCGAGCCTGAGAAAGTCAAACCCAAAGCCAACCGCACGGTCAAACTTTCCTACAAAGAACAGCGCGAACTCGACGCCCTGCCTGACGAAATCGCCGCTTTGGAAACCGAGCAGGCTGAAATCAATACCCAGCTTTCCGATCCTGAAATTTTTAAAGATTACGAAAAAGCAGGTGCATTGCAAAGCAGGGCTGAAGAAATCGAGATGTCGCTTTTGGAAAAGCTGGAACGCTGGGAATGGCTGGAAGCGAAACAAAATGGAGAAGCGGTTTAAATTGGGAATTTTGTCCCAAAGTAGGGCGGATATTTTTCTAAATCATGCCGTCTGAACCCCGAATATTCAAAAACAAGGTCTACAACCACATGAAAAAAGTCGAGAAAAACGTATTGGTACTGCATAGCGCTGAGGAAATGTTTGAGCTGGTGGACAAGGTCGAGGACTATCCAAAATTTTTGCCGTGGTACAGCAAGACCGAAGTCATCGAACGCAAAGGCAACGAGCTCAAAGCGCGCCTGTTTATGGACTATATGCGTGTCAAGCAGTCGTTTGCAACGCACAACCACAATATCCCGGGGCAGGAAATCCGCATGGATTTGCTCGAAGGGCCGTTTAAAACCCTGCGCGGCACTTGGAAATTTATCGACTTGGGCGATGATATGTGTAAAGTCGAATTCAGATTAGAATACGATTTCTCCAATGCCGTACTCTCTGCCATGATTTCCCCCGTATTCGGCCACCTCGCCGGCACGCTGGTGGATGCTTTTATTAAAGAGGCTGACCGCCGCTATGCTTGAGATTGAAATTGTTTACGGACTGGCTGATAGGCAAGTGTTGAAGGGTATGACCGTTGCCGAAGGGACAACCGTACGCGAAGCCGCATTGAAAAGCGGTTTGGAGGTAGAGTTTCCAGAGTTGGATTTGCAACAAGCGCCTTTGGGTATTTTCGGCAAGGCCGTGAAAGACGAGACGGTGTTGCGCGATGGCGATCGGATTGAGGTTTATCGTCCATTGTTGATCGATCCGAAAGAAGCGCGACGTAAACGCGCCGGGCAAGAATAAATCCAAGGCCGTCTGAAACTTTTCAGACGGCCTGTCAAACTGAAAGAACAGTAATGAGCTTGAAAATTAAATTAATCGTCGGTTTGGGCAATCCAGGCCAAGAATACGAACAAACGCGCCACAATGTCGGCTTTTGGCTGTTGGACGAACTGGCGTGGAAATGGAAAGTCAATTTTAAAGACGAAAAGAAATTTTACGGCGAAGTAGCGCGCGCTGCTACGCCTGATGGCGATGTTTGGCTGCTCAAACCCATGACTTTTATGAACCGCTCCGGTCAGGCAGTTGCCGCTTTGGCTCAGTTTTACAAAATCAAGCCGGAGGAAATCTTGGTGGTTCATGACGAGCTGGATATCCCATGCGGCCGTATCAAATTCAAACTTGGTGGCGGCAACGGCGGACACAACGGTCTCAAAGACATTCAGGCTCGTTTGGGTACGCCTAATTTCTACCGTTTGCGCTTAGGTATTGATCATCCTGGCGACCGTAATCTGGTTGTCGGTTATGTGTTGAATAAACCGTCGGCGGAACACAGACAGCAAATTGATGATTCCATCGCCAAATCCCTGCAAGGATTGCCGGCCGTGTTGAATGGCGAATGGGAAGAGGCAACGCGTTTTTTACACAGTAAGTAAGCGTGCCCAAATCAAACGGGCAGCCTTGCACATTAGTTCAGACGGCCTGAAAACAGACGGCGCAGTCTGGCTAGCGATAAACCAATTAAAGAAACAGTAAATATGAACGAACTGACCAGCCTGATGCAGACCGAAGCCCCAGGCATTGTTGGCGAAACATTAGACTTCTGCCTTTACGAATGCAGTATTGAAGATGCCCCGGATGCTGAAGAAGTAGCACAATGGCGTGATATTTTGAAGGCACGGGGTGGAAAATTTGTCCGCTTGGCAGACATCTGTCAAACATGGCTGGATGAAGAGGCCAAAAAATGAAAGCCTTGCCATTAAACAAATTTACTGCCGCTGCCTTGATCTGGTTTGCCGCCGCCATTTATGCCTTACTTTTCAAAGAGGGCGGCAATAGCGCTCCACCATTCCCCCATTTTGATAAAGTCGGCCATTTCGGACTGTTTTTCGGCCAGGCATGGTTGTGTGCAAAAATATTTATTCAAGACAATAGGACTATTCCCTATAAAGGCATTCTGTTTGCCGCTTTATTGTTTGCCATAGGAAGCGAGCTGGCTCAGGCATTTCTGACTGCTACGCGCCAAGGTTCAATCGCGGACGGCATTGCCGATATGGCAGGTACGGCTGCGGCACTGTGGTTTGCAGCAAAAGTAAAAGCAGCAAAAGTAAAAGCAGCAAAAAGTTAGATATATTTAAAGAAGTTAAAAGGCCGTCTGAAATCCTGAGCAACAGGTTTCAGACGGCCTTTTGTTACTTGATATTTGAAGCAATGATTGCTTCATGTCAAGTATTCAAATATTAGAATTTTACGCGTACACCGGCAGATACTTCGTGAGTATGGAGCTTAACGTTATTGATCTTGCCCCAATGGTTATAGCGATAGCCAGCGTCCAAAGCAACGTTAGGAGTTACTTCGTAGCTTACACCAGCCATTACACCCACGCCGGTTTTAGTTTCTTTACGTTCATGATATGAATTAGCTGTCTCAACTTTTGTTGAAGCATGATTAACAGCCACACGAGCACCTACCCCAACAATTATTCTGATTGTATTTTCTTGTGGAAAATTAAGCAAATCTAAAAATGTTTTAGCTGTTGTAAAACTGCATTTATAAAAAGCATTGTAACAAATCGTTTAAGAACAAACGGCCTTGCTCGGTCGGGCGGAACACGGTTGGGTCTGATTCAAGCAGGCCTTTTTGTCTGGCGGTTTCGATTTGAGCCATAATTTTTGCAGTGGGTACGCCGGTACGTTCCTGCAACGTTGCAGCAGGTACACCGTCAGTCAGGCGCAGGGCGTTCATCATGAATTCGAATGGAAGGTCTTCGGCAGCAACAGTTTTGCGTTCGACTGCTTCATGCGGATTGCTCTGCATGGCGGCAAGATAGTCGTTGGGATGACGACGGCGGACGGTGCGTTCGATATGGTCGGGATAGGAGATTTTGCCGTGCGCACCCGCGCCTATCCCTAAGTAATCGCCGAACTGCCAATAGTTCAAATTATGGCGGCACTGCATGGCAGGTTTTGCAAAAGCCGATGTTTCATAGTGGATAAAGCCTGCGCTTTCCAATGCGCCGTGTACGGCATCTTCAATATCCAATGCTGCTTCATCTTGTGGCAATCCTTTGGGCGGCGTATGACCAAAAGGCGTGTTCGGCTCCATGGTCAGATGATATGCGCTGATATGCGATACGCCTGTTGCGATAGCGGTTTGCACATCGTTTAAGGCCGTCTGAACCGTTTGGTTTGGTAGGGCATACATCAAATCGATATTAACTTTTTCAAATAATTTCAAGGCAGTGTCAATGGCTGTCAGGGCTTCTTTGCTGTTGTGAACGCGTCCCAATCGAGCAAGCATATCGTCATTAAAACTTTGCACGCCGATAGACAGACGCGTAATGCCTGCATCTTTAAATCCTTGAAATTTCTCAATTTCAAATGTGCCCGGGTTCGCTTCCAAAGTAATTTCCGCTTCGGGTTGCAAGCGCAACAGCGAGCGCACGCCGCTTAACAAGCGGTCAATCGATTCCGCTTGAAACAGGCTGGGTGTACCGCCGCCGAAAAATATGGTTTCCACCGGTCTGCCCCAAATATTGGGCAATTCAAGCTGCAAGTCGGTTAATAGGGCATCGATATAGGCTTCTTCCGGTAGGCCGTTTTTGAGACTGTGGGAATTGAAGTCGCAATACGGGCATTTTTTGATGCACCAAGGAATATGGATATAGAGTGATAAAGGAGGTAGGGCAGTTAGCTGGCCGGGGCGTTGGAAGGTGATTTGGGTCATGATATGTGTTGAGGCTCGAGGCCGTCTGAAATTTTTAGGCCGCTATTTTAACTGAAATGTCAGCTGGGAAAGTAATCAGTAGGAAATTTGCGAAGTCTAAGCGCTCAAAAAAGCTTCAATTTCTTCTTCTGATAATTTGGAATTGCAGACGGATTTTATTTTGCCTTGTGAGATTTTGAGTAATGCGGGAACAGTTTTGATGCCGTATTGTTCACGAAAAGTTTTTAAAGCTGCTTTGTTGCTGCTGTCTGTAAAGCGGATGGTAAGCTGCTTGTTTAAGGAAACGGTAAGCAGTTTTGCAACAAAACGGCGACAGTATGAACAGCTTGGTTTGCCTAAAAATATGATAGCAGTTTCTTGACCGTCAATGAGTTGCAGAAGTTCGTCAGTTGTGGTTGGGATGAAGGCAGCGACATGTTTTGCAAAGGCTGCCAATTCTTCAGGAGAGGGTTTGGGCATGGGAATGAATGTGAGGTAGGCTGTCTGAAGGCTTCAGACGGCCTGTTATTTTTATGTGGTTAAAGTCTTTTGCGTATCCAAGACGAGAGTTTGGGTGCGCCGAATAGCAGGAAAATGCCGATAAAAAGCTGCGCGATGTTGGCAAGTATACCGGCTTGGTTTTGTGCGCCGAGGTCCGCCCAAACGGATGTATGTGTGTCGATAGCAATAGACTGTACAAAAAGATAGAGAGAGAACTGGTAAATTAGGTCAGGGATGGCTTGGAAAACAGTATATATGCCTATTAATACAATACCGGTCGTCAGCCATGGTGCAGGGTGTTTGGGGGCTTCCTGTACGGTTTGCAGATGTTCGGGCAACAGGCGGTTGGCAATGGTGGCAGGGAAACACCATAGCAGCAGCCATGCAATTAAATACAAGCCGTAGAGCATCAGTACGGATGAGATTTGTTTACTGCCATACATGCTTTCTGTCTGTACGAATATGGTCGCGATGCTACCAAGTGTTTGTACGATACCGATTAAAACAACCAAGCGGATGGCGACAATCAGGATTTGCTTAGGGGACATGGATTTCTTTCATTATTTGTTGGATCTAGAACATCTAAAAAAACGTTTCAGGTTTTCAGACGGCCTATTATCGATTTATAAGGACTCAATTTTTCTCAACAATTCACGCAATGCTTGGGCGCGGTGGCTTTCGGCATTTTTGATTTCAGGGTCAAGCTCGGCGGCGGTGCAACCGTGTTCGGCCAGATAAAAATGCGGGTCGTAACCGAAGCCGTTTGTGCCGGCTGCCTCTGCCTGCCATTGTCCGCGCCAGATGCCTTCTGCGATGATGGGTTGCGGGTCGTTTTCGTGGCGGACGAGTACGAGCACGCAGACGTAGTAACAGCTTTTATCGTCTGTATCGGCAAGATCGGCAGACAGTTTGGCGTTGTTTGCGGCATCGGATTTGGGGTTTTCGCCTGCATAACGGGCGGAGAAAATGCCGGGTGCGCCGTTTAAGGCGTTGGTGCAGATGCCGGAATCGTCGGCAAGTGCCGGTAAGCCGCTGTATTTGGCGGCATGGCGTGCTTTAGCCAGGGCATTTTCAACAAAGGTATGGTACGGCTCGGGACATTCGGGCGTATTGAACTGCGATTGTGGCAGGACTTCGATGTTTAAGTCGGCAAAGAGGCGGGAAAATTCTTTGAGTTTGCCTGCGTTGCCACTGGCAAGGACGATTTTTTCAAACATGGTTTTTCCTTAATGGTTTTCGGTTTGCTGCATACGAGCCATTTGTGCGCGTGCTTTGTGGCGGATGTAAAGGGCAAGGCTGCCGATTTGGGCAAAAACGGCGGCAAAGGCAAACAGAAAGGCGGCAACGGCAAATTGTTTGCTGTGAATGCTCAGAAGATAAGCGCCCAACAGAATCAGTACGATAAACATTAGGGTAAATAGGGCGGTCAGGAGCAGATAGGCTTTTTGTCGGGTCATGGCAGCTTGGGTAAGGGGAAAATGTTTTGATTATAACGTCAGATTGAGAATTTGAAACCATGTCGGATTCGTTAAAAAGGCCGTCTGAATATTTCAGACGGCCTTAAGTTGAATAACGGATTAACGCAATTCTGTGTGCAGGCGGCTCAACAATGTGGAGGCATCGCTGCCTTTGTATGGGCTGCCGTCTTTGTTCAACAGATGGAGGCGTGCGCCATTGTTGATAGGCTCAACATATACGATAATTTCAGGATACGTTTTTGGTGCTTCTGCTTTGCCTTTGCCAAATACGCGTTTGAACAGGCCTGGTTTTTTATTGGCAACTGCTTCGCCTTCGGTTGGGGCTTGTTGAACCAAGAAGGCGCGGCGTTCGGCATTTTGACCGATAACAGTCAGGCCGATGCGGTCGAGCGCAAGGGCGGTACGGCGCCAGTTGCGGCCGTAATCGCCTGCCAGCAGCAGGGTGCCGTTGTCCAAACGGGCCAACTCGGAGGCATTGCTGCGGGCGGCAACGCTTTGGGTCAGGGCCTGTTCGGCTTGTTGGCCGTCAACGCCCAAGTATTGCATAAAGCGCGCGAGGAATGCGGCTTCGAGGTTAGGGTCGCTCTCGCTTGGCTGCCACATGGTGGTGTCTTTTTTACGGTCGGCATAAACTTCTTTCATGCCTTTATGGGCGAAGAAGATGTCGGTCGAACCGTTTTTGCCTTGTTCGATTCGGATGATGAACTTGTCGCGTTCGCTGGTGGAGTAGATGCCGCCCAAGCCGACTTTATCCAACAGGCGGCGCAGGCTGTCTTGAGGGATTTTGGCTCGGTTTTCCGCCCACTCGGTTTCCATTTGGCCGATGGCTGGTTCTTCGGATTTGATGTCGAAACCGTTTTCTTGCCAGAATACTTTCAGCAACGGCCAAATTTCGCGAGGCGATTTGCCATCGACAACCAACCAGCGTTGGTTGCCGTCACGTTCAAGGCGTACGCCTTTAACGGATTTCAAAACTTCTGCATTGGCAGGTTGTTGTACGGCTTGAGTGCGGCGTTTGTTGAAGTCGCTGGCGCGGACGGCACCGCTGCCTGCCGGTAATTGATAGAGGTTGCCTTGGTCCGGGTTATTCAAATCAGGTGGTACTTCCAGTTTGACCAGGCGGTGTGATTGACTTTGATAGTCGAGTTTGGGTTGTTCTTTTTTGCTGCCGGAACAGGCAGTCATGCTAATCAGGGCGAGGGCTACTACGATGGGTTTGATATAGGTCATCTTGTTTTCCTGTGGATGAAGTTCTTAACAGGGAGGCCGTCTGAAAAGGATGTTTTGATTTCAGACGGCCTTATTTCCGGATCAGATTTGTCCTGATTTTTCCAGAGCGGCTCGGACTTTGGCTTGACCGGCTTCGGTCAGTGCTACCAAAGGCAGACGAACATGGGGTTCGCATTTGCCCAATAAGCTCAGGCCCCATTTGGGCGCGGCCGGGCTGGGCTCGCAGAACATGGTGTTATAAATTGGGATAAGTTGCTCGTTTAGACGACGGGCGGTCGCAATATCGCCCTCAAGGGCGGCTCGGCACATGTCGGCAAAGAGTTTCGGTGCAACGTTGGCTGCGACGGTTACTACGCCGTGGCCGCCACACAGCATGAAGGGCAGGCCGGTAGGATCGTCGCCGGATAAAACGGCAAAACCTTCGGGAACGCTGTTGATCAATTCGATGTTACTGCCGATTTTGCCGCTGGCTTCTTTCACGCCGACGATATTCGGAATCTTGGCCAAACGCAAAATAGTGTCGTTGCTCATGCTGACGACGGTGCGGCCGGGAACATTATAGATCACCATCGGAATCGAAGTGGCTTCGGCGATGGCTTTGAAATGCTGGTAAATGCCTTCTTGCGAAGGTTTGTTGTAGTAGGGAACAACAGATAAGGTGTAGTCCGCACCGGCTTGCTCGGCGGCTTTGGAAAGGGCGATGGCTTCGACAGTATTGTTGGCGCCTGTGCCGGCGATAACGGGAATGCGCTTGTTGACGTGTTTGACAGTGGCTTCGATAACGGCCAAATGTTCTTCGACAGGCAGGGTGGCTGACTCGCCGGTGGTACCGACTGCGACGATGCCGTCGGTGCCGTTTTCAATGTGCCAGTCGATTAAGTCATGAAGTTGTTCGTAGTTGATGCTGCCGTCTTGATTCATCGGGGTAATCAGGGCAACCAGACTGCCTTTTAACATACGGAAACCTTTAATTTTATAATGTGGGTGGATTATTCATCGGATTGTAGCTTACTTTGTTGTTTGTGTGAAACATATCCGCTATGAGGCCGGGCCGTTTAATCGTGATTTGTCATTATCTTAATGAATAATACATTTTTAAATCATTAGTTTGTTTGTTTCAAGATGTAAAAATACTGTCAAGGATTAAAATGTGTTAAGGCTGTTTGAGGCCGTCTGAAAATGATCGGGCAAAACTTTCAGACGGCCTGATGATTTTGAATTTGCTGATACATTTTAAATTAGTTAAAATGCGCATCTTAATATTTTTTAACGATTCTTAAGAAAGGGTCATTATGGCCGAAATGACAGATAAACAGGCCGGTTCGCCTGATTTGGTTTACGGTTTGGAAGACAAGCCGCCGTTTGGGAATGCGTTGTTGAGTGCGGTTACGCACCTTTTGGCTATTTTTGTCCCGATGATTACGCCGGCGCTGATTGTCGGCGGGGCGTTGGAGCTGCCGGTTGAAATGACGGCTTATTTGGTGTCGATGGCGATGGTGGCTTCCGGTGTCGGTACTTATTTACAGGTCAACCGTTTCGGGCCGGTCGGTTCGGGCATGTTGTCGATTCAGTCGGTCAATTTCTCTTTTGTAACCGTGATGATTGCGCTCGGTGCCGGCATGAAAGAGGGCGGCTTGACTGAAGATGCGATGATTTCAACGCTTTTGGGCGTATCATTTGTCGGCGCGTTTTTGGTGTGCTTCTCCGCTTGGCTTTTGCCTTATCTGAAAAAAGTGATTACGCCGACTGTAAGCGGCGTGGTCGTGATGTTGATCGGCTTGAGCTTGGTGCATGTCGGCATTACCGATTTCGGCGGTGGCTTTGGTGCGAAAGCAGACGGTACGTTCGGCTCGATGGAAAACTTGGGTCTGGCATCGCTGGTGTTGTTGATTGTTTTGGTTTTCAACTGCTTGAAAAATCCGTTGCTGCGCATGAGCGGCATCGCGGTGGGTTTGATTGTCGGTTATATTGTTGCGCTGTTTTTGGGCAAAGTGGATTTTTCCGCCCTGCAAAATCTGCCGCTGATTACCCTGCCGGTTCCGTTTAAATATGGCTTTGCATTTGATTGGCACGCATTTATCGTTGCCGGTGCGATTTTCCTGTTGAGTGTATTTGAAGCAGTGGGTGATTTGACGGCGACTGCGATGGTCTCCGAGCAGCCGATTGAGGGTGAGGAATATACCAAACGTCTGCGCGGCGGTGTGTTGGCGGATGGTTTGGTGTCTGTGATTGCGACTGCGTTAGGCTCTTTGCCTTTGACCACTTTTGCGCAAAACAACGGCGTGATTCAAATGACCGGCGTGGCTTCGCGCCATGTGGGCAAATATATTGCGGCGATTTTGGTATTGTTGGGCTTGTTCCCCGTTATCGGGCGCGCGTTTACCACGATTCCGAGTCCGGTTTTGGGTGGTGCGATGGTGTTGATGTTTGGCCTGATTGCGATTGCCGGCGTGCGGATTTTGGTCAGCCACGGCATTCGCCGTCGTGAAGCGGTTATCGCGGCGACTTCTGTCGGTTTGGGTTTGGGCGTGGCGTTTGAGCCGGAAGTGTTCAAAAACTTGCCGGTATTGTTCCAAAACTCAATTTCCGCAGGCGGTATTATGGCGGTATTGTTGAACCTGGTTTTGCCGGAAGATAAAACCGATAAAGCGGTTAAGGTCGAAACCGATAGTTTGGATCACTAAGCAAGCCTTATTCAAAGGCCGTCTGAAGTTTCAGACGGCCTTTGGTTTTTCGGCTATAATATTGTTTTTATTTGTTATCCGAGTGGTTCGGATAGCCCTACCCGGAAAGGTTTTATATGACGGTTTATTCACTTTTTATCACTTGTCCTCGCGGTTTGGAAGCGCCTTTGACGCAGGAACTCGAAAGCATGGCATGTCAGGATATCCGCGCTGTTGACGGCGGTGTCGCATGTAAAGGCACGATGGAGCAGGTGTACCGCATCAACCTGCATTCGCGCGTTGCTAGCCGTGTTTTGCTGCGCTTGACCAAAGGCGGTTATCGCAACGAACACGATATCTACAAACTGGCACGAAATCTGCATTGGACAGGTTGGTTTAAGCTGGAGCAGACCTTTAAAGTCAAAGTCGAAGGCAAGCGCGCCAATGTGAAAAGCTTGGATTTTGTCGGTTTGAAAATCAAAGATGCCGTCTGCGATGCCTTCCGCGATATTTATGATGCGCGTCCGAGCGTGGGCAAAATCAACCCCGATATCCGCATTCATGCTTTCATCGATGAGCGCAATGTGGAAATCTTTATCGATACTTCCGGCGAAGCACTCTTTAAACGCGGCTATCGTCAGGATACCGGTGAAGCGCCATTGAGAGAGAACTTAGCGGCAGGTTTGCTGCTTTTGGCAGGCTATGACGGTACGCAGCCTTTCCAAGACCCGTTTTGCGGCAGCGGTACGATTGCCATTGAGGCTGCATGGATTGCGACACACCGTGCGCCGGGTTTGATGCGCCGTTTCGGTTTTGAAAAACTGCAAAACTTCGACAAAGAAAAATGGCAAGCGTTGCGCCATGAGGCTGAAAAACAAATCAAACCGGCCGCCGCGCCCATTTCCGGCAGCGACAACGACCGTTATATGATCCGCGCCGCATTGGCCAATGCCCAAGCCGCCGAAGTGGATAATTTCATCCGCTTTGACGTGCAAGATGCACAAGCCGCGCGCCCAAACGGCGAACACGGCATTATGATTTCCAATCCGCCTTATGGCGTGCGCCTTGCGGAGGTTCAAGCTTTGCAGGCTTTATATCCGCAACTCGGTACATGGTTGAAACAATATTACGCCGGCTGGCTGGTAGGAATGTTTACCGGCGATCGCGATATGCCGAAATTTATGCGCCTTTCTCCGAAGCGGAAAATTCCTTTGTTTAACGGTAATTTGGATTGCCGATTGTTTTTGATGGATATGGTGAAAGGTTCGAATCGGGGGTAAAACCTGAAATTAAGGCCGTCTGAAAGATGATTTCAGACGGCCTTTTTTGATTTGTTAAAACCGTCTTTGTTATAACGGAGTTTGCTTTTCTTTTTTATATTAATGCACTGAAATTGTTTTCAGACGGCCTTTATCGAGGGAGCCGTGTAGATGTAATTATTGAAATTTACAATCTATCAAATTATAAAAACCTATTACAAAATAAAGATGGATTGTTAAATAAAATACCATATCTAGTGGTATTGTGTTTTAATGCACACCATATCTTGTGTTTTATGGCATTGCAATGAGCGGTTTGAAATTCACAATCGAGCAAATTGTATGGCAGGAAGTGCCGGGTGAAGTGTCGCTGGCGTTTCTGTTTTCCGGTTGTCCGCTGCGTTGCAAAGGCTGTCATAGTGCCGATACATGGAAAGAGGGCATCGGCACGGAATTGACCGAGGATTATTTAAAAGGCCGTCTGAAACGCTATCGCGGGTTGATTACATGCGTGTTGTTTATGGGCGGAGAATGGCAGCCGGAAGCCTTGCAGAAAATGCTGGCCATCGTGACGCAGGCGGGTTTGAAAGCCTGTTTGTACACCGGCCTGGAGCGTGAAGAGCTGGAGGCAGTTTCAGACGGCATCCTGCCTTATCTGACGTATCTGAAAATCGGCCGCTGGCAGATGGAGTTGGGCGGTTTGGACAGTCCGGCCACCAATCAGAAGTTTATCAATTTGCACACGGGCGAAGTGTTGAACCGCTTGTTTATCAAAGACAAACCTGTGCCTAAGGTTTTTCCAGTGGCTTCAATTTAGCCCGGTGCTGTATTGCACTGATTTAAATTGAATTTATTGTATTCGCTGACAGCGATGTTTCAGACGGCCCAACCGTCATTGTTTAATAAATCAACCAAACCATACAGGAGAATTAACATGATTCGGCTGCATCCCGAACAGTTAAACGGAAAACTACAATTCATGCGCGACTACATCAGCGCGCAAAACGCGGCGGACGGCTCGAAAATGGACGCCAATGCCAACGTAACGCAAAAAAACATCGCTACGATGGAAGCGGAAATCATGAAAGACTTTTTCGTGCAGATTAACCGCGCCCAAGTGTCGCGCAAAATCGCCGAAATTTTCGACCAATCCGTTGCCGACGAATACATCCGCCAGATTGAGGCACATGATATTTATGTGCACGACGAAACCAGCCTCAAGCCTTATTGTGTGTCGGTGACGCTGTATCCCTTCCTGCTCGACGGCTTAAGCAAACTCGGTGGCGAATCCAAAGCGCCGCAGCATCTGGCTTCGTTTTGCGGTTCGTTTATCAACCTTGTGTTTGCCATCAGCGCGCAGTTTGCCGGTGCGGTGGCGACGGTGGAATTTCTGACCTATTTCGACTACTTCGCCCGCAAAGACTACGGCGACGATTATTTGGAAACCCATGCCAAAGAAATTGCCAACCATATGCAGCAGGTGGTGTACAGCATCAATCAGCCTGCCGCCGCACGCGGTTATCAGAGCGTATTCTGGAATATTTCCGTTTACGATCAATACTATTTTGACGCGATGTTCGGCGATTTCGTCTTCCCCGATTTCAGCAAACCGGTGTGGACGAGCGTGGCGAAGCTGCAAAACTTCTTCCTCAAATGGTTCAATCAGGAGCGCAGCAAAGCCGTTTTGACTTTCCCTGTCGTTACCGCTGCGATGCTGACCGATGGCGGCAAATGCAAAGACACCGTGTTTGCCGACGAAATGGCGAAAGAGTTGGCGGAAGGCAATTCCTTCTTCGTCTATCTTTCCGACAACCCCGACTCCTTGGCTTCCTGCTGCCGTCTGCGTAACGCCATCGAAGACCGCACCTTCAGCTACACCCTTGGCGCGGGCGGTGTGGCGACCGGTTCCATCAACGTCATCACCATCAACATGAACCGACTGGAGCAAGACGGGCGCGACCTTGCCGCCGAAGTGGCCAAAATCCACAAATACCAATACGCCTACCGCAAACTGATGGAAGAATACCAAGCCGCCGGAATGCTGCCCGTTTACGATGCAGGCTTCATCACGCTGGACAAACAGTTCCTTACCATCGGCATCAACGGTATGGCGGAAGCCGCCGAATCGCAAGGCATCAAAGTCGGCTACAACGACGACTACATCAACTTCGTCCAAGGTCGTCTGAAAACCATATTCGAAGTCAACCAAGCCGCCAGCAAACATTACGGCGTGAAATTCAACACCGAGTTCGTCCCCGCCGAAAACCTCGGCGTGAAAAACGCCAAATGGGACAAAGCCGACGGCTACAAAGTCAGCCGCGACTGCTACAACTCCTATTTCTACGTCGTCGAAGACGAAGAAATCAACGCGCTCGACAAATTCCTGCTGCACGGCAAAGAACTGGTGGACTGGCTCGACGGCGGCTCCGCACTGCACCTGAACCTCGACGAAGCCCTGCCCGAATCCGGCTACCGCTCGCTCTTGGACATCGCCGCGCAAACCGGCTGCAACTACTTCTGCGTGAACGTGCGCATCACCATCTGCAACGAATGCGGTCACATCGACAAACGCACCCTGCACGCCTGTTCTGCCTGCGGTAGCCACGACATCGACTACGGCACCCGAGTGATCGGCTATCTGAAACGCGTATCCGCATTCAGTAGCGGACGGCGCAAAGAGCACGCACTCAGGCATTATCACCGTAAAGCGGCGTAATCATTGAAAAAAGGATTCCTTACAAAAGCAAAGGCCGTCTGAAATTTCAGACGGCCTTTAGGATGTTTGGATAGACTGATTCTTTCAACTGCATGATTTTAATTAAATTAAACAACAATGATTGACATTTTAATATAATGAATTAACATATTCCTTCCTTTAACCTAAATTCAAAAAAAGCGAGAGCACATGAAAACATCAGCTTTATTGGCAGCCCTGTCCCTGTCAGCATGCGGCGGCGGTTCAGGCTCATCTTCTTCTGCCGTTTGTGACGAGTACGAAAAAGCATTTGCCGAAGCAACTAAAGACGTAGATGCAGCAACCAAAGACATGATGCAAAAATCTTTTGAACAAACCAAAGAAGCCCTGAAAAACCTGCCTGCAGACCAACGCGATGCAACTTGTAAAACTTCTTTGGACGCTTTGAAAGGCGTACCTGCTGCAGAAACGCCTGAAGAAAAAGCCGAAGAAGCCAAAGAAGCTGCTGAAGAGGCTAAAGAAGACGCAAAAGACGCAGCAGAAGATGCCAAAGAAGCTGCTGAAGACGCTAAAGAAGAAGCTAAATAATACGGCTAAGCTTTATAGAAAAACGGATTCCAATAATTTGGAATCCGTTTTTTGTTTTATGAATTAAAATGGTTGTTTTTGAACAAAGAATTATTGCTTTCAGACGGCCATCTTTAATGCCGTCTGAAAGTGTTAGTTTAAACTAAGTTGAAATTTACAACAGCAAATCGTCAATTAAGCAACCGCGTGCGCACCCTACACGTTGATTTTGAAGTTCCGTTTAATTCACAGGTCGGGTATGTGGCGCAACCACGCACGCGGTCGGTTAGATATGCAGGCTACGGCTTGCTCTTCAGTAATAACTTAAGATTCAATTAATGCACTTAGTTCATCTTTAATAAGGGATTAATGGTGAATATAATTTATGAAATGCACGCCCAATTGCTCCTGTAAACAAAACTAATTCGGGATCATTACTTCCACTTTGTAAAATATGTGTTGCAGAAATTCCTGGGTATGGATCTATATAGTAGATGCGTTTAATACCTAATTGATATGCCTTCTTTGCACATAACTCACAAGG
Organism: Neisseria sp. P0022.S009; assembly: GCF_051956675.1. NCBI lineage: Bacteria > Pseudomonadati > Pseudomonadota > Betaproteobacteria > Neisseriales > Neisseriaceae > Neisseria > Neisseria sp. P0022.S009. The sequence continues at coordinate 140,001 of NZ_JBQCXE010000002.1, read as the reverse complement.
GCTAGCTGTTGTAAATAAAAAGCCATTTTGAATCCCATTTCCACCGTATTTTGACAATTGTAAAAAAGCATTTTCTTCTGCATGCAATGCTCTAGTATGAACTTGGTTCTTATCTCCTTTTATTTTGTTATATTCGGATTTAAAACAAAATGAAGTATTTCTAGACTGTTTTATTGCGATATATTTTTCATTTCCTTTTTTTATATGTTCAATAAAAGTTTTATCATTTCGTTCAAAATATGTAAATGCTTTACTATCATTACCATCCACTAAATCAAATCTATTTCTCAAGTTACAAGAAACTTGTCCTTCTGGAACATCATTCCAACCAATAGCTTTAATTGAAAAATTTGAGTCCGTTATTGCAGCACCAACTTGTCTTGATAAGCACCCAGAATTTAATTTTGCTGTGTAAGCTATCTGCATACATCTTTCAATTGATGTTGGATTTACAATACCTGGATATTTCATTAGGGTAGTAAATTTAATTAATTGATTTGATAAAGCAATAAATTGGGTAACTTCGTCCGATGCATTTTTATTGTTTATATATAGGTCCGCTCTTTGTAAACATGCCTGAATATCTTGTGTGGTGTAAGTTTCATCATGGTCTAAGTCATGTGAGCTATATTCTTTTTCATCAATAGTTTCTATTTCTTTATCATTTATACCTAAGTTTCTAAGCCTTTGTTTACGCTCTTCATCATTACAGGTTATTGCTAATAAATAAAAAGAAGCGTACCTTTCTTGAAAAAAGAAGGCTTCCAATGGATTTCTAATAGCATCAATTACAATGAATGTAGGTTGTTGTTTATTTTTATGGTATTCCCTTATATCTTTTATAATTGAATTAATTCTTTCTGCTAGTTTAAAAAAATTGCCTTCTTCCATCGTGCTTTTAACAGGACTCCCAGATTTACGGATATTATCCCCAATTTCTTGAAATAATGCAGTAAATTCAATTCCAAGCGAATCTTTTAAATTTTTACTTTCATTTGGTAAATAGTTATCGTAGAAATTTATTAGACCTTCATTAGTAGATTCTAGATTTTCAAATTCCTTATTAATTTTTTCTAAAATGGAATTTAAATCTTCAATTTTTTCTGGTTTTAATTTGTGTTTTTGAATGAAATTTTCATATTCGCTTGCCGTTTCATTTTTTGATTCGGCAAGCATTAATGTAATAATAGATCTAACTTGTATTAGCAAAAATGGTTTCCAACTTCCTTTAAATCTATTAAAAATAATTTTTTCTACACGATGTTCATTATTTTCAGGATGACTACCCTGAAAAAGAGAATGTTTTAAATCTTCTTCTTTAGAATTTAATATATTAGCAACAGTAGAACAACCACTTCCCGTTCTGCCTGTAACTCCAATTAAAATAAAATCATCATCAGATCCATATAGTTTCTCAATAGAATTTTTGGTGTATTTACTCATGATATATTTTCTCGAAAAAATAAAAATTATTTAAATAATATCAATTATTCTTGAATATTGACAATTACCTTCAAATACTTCCCAGTATAACTCCCCTTAACCTTCGCCACTTCCTCAGGGCTACCTGAAGCAATAATCCTGCCCCCCCCATCGCCGCCTTCCGGCCCCAAATCCACAATCCAATCCGCGGTTTTAATCACATCAAGATTATGCTCGATAATCACAATCGAGTTGCCTTTGCCTTTCAGACGGCCTATTACTTCCAACAGCAAGGCGATGTCGGCGAAATGTAACCCCGTTGTCGGTTCGTCCAATATATATAAGGTGCGCCCTGTGTCGCGTTTTGAGAGCTCCAAGGCGAGTTTGACGCGCTGGGCTTCGCCGCCGGAGAGGGTGGTGGCGGATTGGCCGAGGCGGATGTAGCCGAGGCCTACGTCCATCAGGGTTTGCAGCTTGCGCGATACGGTGGGGACGGCGTCGAAAAATTCGCGGGCTTCTTCGACGGTCATGTCGAGGACTTGGCTGATGTTTTTGCCTTTGTATTGGATTTCGAGCGTTTCGCGGTTGTAGCGTTTGCCGTGGCAGACTTCGCAGGGGACGTACACGTCGGGCAGGAAGTGCATTTCGACTTTGATTACGCCGTCGCCTTGGCAGGCTTCGCAGCGGCCGCCTTTGACGTTGAAGGAGAATCTGCCGACGTTGTAGCCGCGTTCGCGTGAGAGGGGGACACCGGCGAAGAGTTCGCGGATGGGGGTGAACAGGCCGGTGTAGGTGGCGGGGTTGGAGCGCGGGGTGCGGCCGATGGGGGATTGGTCGACGTTGATGACTTTGTCGAGGTGTTCGAGGCCGTGGATGTCGTCGTATGGGGCGGGTTCTTCTTGGGCGCGGTTGAGTTCGCGGGCAGTGATTTTGGCGAGGGTGTCGTTAATCAGAGTGGATTTGCCGCTGCCGGATACGCCGGTGATGCAGGTAATTAAACCGAGCGGCAGTTCGAGGGTAACGTTTTTAAGGTTGTTGCCGCGCGCGCCTTTGAGGACGAGCATTCGGTCGGGATTGACGGGCGTGCGTTCAGACGGCACGGTAATGGATTTTTTGCCGCTGAGGTATTGTCCGGTAATGGATTTTTCGTATTTGGCGACGTTTTCGGGCGTGTCGGCAATCAGTACGTTGCCGCCGTGTTCGCCCGCACCGGGGCCCATATCGACGACGAAATCGGCTTCGCGGATGGCGTCTTCGTCATGTTCGACCACAATCACGCTGTTGCCCAAATCGCGCAGGCGTTTGAGGGTGGCGAGCAGGCGGTCATTGTCGCGCTGGTGCAGGCCGATGGAGGGTTCGTCCAAAACGTACATCACGCCGGTCAGGCCGCTGCCGATTTGGCTGGCGAGGCGGATGCGCTGGGCTTCGCCGCCGGAGAGGGTTTCGGCGGAGCGGGAGAGATTCAGGTAATCCAGCCCGACATTAATCAGGAAGCCGAGCCGTTCGGTGATTTCTTTGAGGATTTTTTCAGCGATTTGTTTTTTGTTGCCGTCCAAATCCAGCGTTTCAAAGAATTGGTGGGTTTTGGTCAGTGGCCAGGCGGAGACTTCGTGCAAAGGTTCGCCGCTGACGTAAACGTAGCGCGCTTCTTTGCGCAAACGTGCGCCGCCGCAGCTCGGGCAGGCGCGGTGGTTTTGGTATTCGCGTAATTTTTCGCGCACGGTTTCGCTGTCGGTTTCGCGGTAGCGGCGTTCGAGATTGGGGATGATGCCTTCAAAGGCGTGGCTGCGGTTGAAGGTGGTGCCGCGTTCGGACAGGTAGGTGAAGTCGATGACTTCTTTGCCCGAACCGTGCAACACGACTTTTTTGACTTTTTCCGGTAGGCTTTCCCAAGCGGCGTCGACATCAAATTTATAATGTTGCGCCAGCGATTGAATCATTTGGAAATAGAATTGGTTGCGTTTGTCCCAGCCGTCAATCGCGCCTGCTGCTAAGGATAATTCGGGATGGGCGACCACTTTTTCGGGGTCGAAAAAGTTGGTGTTGCCCAAGCCGTCGCAAGTCGGGCAGGAACCCATCGGGTTGTTGAACGAAAACAGGCGGGGCTCTAATTCGGGCAGGCTGTACGAACACAGGGGGCAGGCGAAACGCGCGGAAAACCAATGTTCTTCGCCGCTGTCCATTTCCATTGCCAGCGCACGTTCGTTGCCGTGGCGCAGCGCGGTTTCAAAGCTTTCCGCCAGCCGTTGTTTGATGTCGGCCTTCACTTTCACGCGGTCAATGACCACGTCGATATTGTGTTTGATGTTTTTTTCCAGCTTCGGTACTTCGTCGAGCTGATAGACCTCGCCGTCCACGCGTACACGCGCAAAGCCCTGAGCCTGCAAGTCGGCAAAGAAATCGACAAACTCGCCCTTACGCTCGCGCACAGCCGGCGCAAGAATCATCACGCGCGTGTCTTCCGGCAGCTTCAACACGGCATCGACCATCTGCGACACGGTTTGGCTTGACAGCGGCAGATTGTGTTCGGGGCAATACGGCGTGCCGACGCGTGCGTACAAAAGGCGCAGATAGTCGTGAATTTCCGTTACTGTGCCGACGGTGGAACGCGGATTATGGCTGGTGGATTTCTGCTCGATGGAAATCGCAGGCGACAGGCCTTCGATCAAATCGACGTCGGGTTTGTCCATCATCTGCAAAAACTGACGGGCATAGGCGGAAAGGCTCTCAACATAACGGCGTTGGCCTTCGGCATATAAAGTATCAAATGCCAGCGACGATTTGCCGCTGCCTGACAATCCTGTTACCACCACGAGCTTGTGGCGCGGAATGTCCAAATCGACGTTTTTTAAATTATGTGTACGCGCGCCGCGGATGCGGATGGTGTCATTATCGTGTGAATGTTTGGGATGATGGTTGCACATATTGTCAGGCCGTCTGAAAAATAAAATAAACGGCTATTGTAGCACTTTTCAAATGTCAGACTGGATAGATAAAGCATTTGATATAAAAGAAACAAAGAGGCCGTCTGAAAATATGTTTTCAGACGGCCTTTGATATAGATGGATCAGCTTATCAGTCGATTTTGCGGAGAATTTCGCGCAGAGCTTTTTGCCAGTCGGACGGTTTGATACCAAACTCGGTCTCTAGGCGTGAGCAATCCATAATGCTGTATGCCGGACGCGGAGCGGGCAGGGGATATTGTTCAGTGGTGATCGCGTTCAGTTCCGGAATGCGAAAGCTGTCGTCTAATTGGTGGGCCGTCTGAAAGATGGCTTTGGTAAATTCGTACCATGTTGCCGACTTATTGCCACAGTAATGGAAGATACCGCGTGGGGAGGTGGGCTGTTGCAATAAACTGATGATGGCATGAGCCAAGTCGCCTGCATAAGTCGGGCAACCGGTTTGGTCGTGGACAATGGAGAGGGAGTCACGTTCTTTGGCAAGGCGCAGCATGGTTTTGACGAAATTGCTGCCGTATTCGCTAAACAGCCATGAAGTACGGACGATTGTACTTTCCGGATGCGCGGCTAAAGCCAAAAGCTCGCCTGCTACTTTGGATTGACCGTAAGTACTGCGCGGATTGGTATAGTCGGTTTCGCGGTAAGGGCGTTTGCCTTCGCCGTCGAATACATAATCAGTGGAAATATGGATAAAGCGGGCGTGTGCGGCGCGGGCAGCTGCGGCCAGGTTGTGAACAGCGGTTGCGTTGACTGCAAAAGCGGCTTCAGCGTTTTCTTCTGCTTTATCGACGGCAGTGTAAGCTGCGGCATTAACGATGGCATCTGGTTGGAAGTTTTTGATCATGTGATGCACGGCTTCGGTATCGGTAATGTCCAGCGAAGTAGAGTCGGTAGCAATCAGTTCCCAATCTTCGGGCAGGCGGTCGCGCAGACAACGGGCAAGCTGGCCTTTGGCTCCGGTCAATAAAGTACGCATGGTTGAGTATCTCCTCTGATAGCTGTTAAATAGGTGTTCGTGTCATTATAGTGTAAATACGACAAATTCACATTATTGGCGTAGAACAAAATGCAGAGGAGGCTGTATTTGGGTAAATCGTCGATATTATCTATTCATAATAATAACCACTTATTGGTATTATGTTTGTTTACTATAACTAGAGTTAAAATTCAGCTTTTAACAAGATAGATAAAGGCTCTATGCTGTTTGAGAGATTGTGAATCAATGTTAATGTTTTTATTGTTGCTAGGATAATGGAATTTAAAAACAGGCGAAACTCAATCCTTTTGTCGGCAAATTCTACCGTTTGATATTTTTGAGTAAATATTTTGAAAAATATTACTAAAATAATAATTGAGCAAGGGCGGATTTGCTCGTTCCGCTAGCTCAATATCTTTATTAACTATTTTGGGAGTAATTATTATGGCATACTGTTACGGGGGGTATTATGCTAGACCCCTGGTTAGTTCTTACTGCGCTCCTGCGCCTAAGGCTTCCTACTCTTCTTACTACTGCGCTCCTGCAGCAAAATCTTCTGTTTCTATCGGCAGCATCGCTAGCATTGCCAGCGTCGGCGTGTCAGTAGTTAATGCGGTAACTGGTTTGGTTTCTGCTATTGCGGCTTTCTGCCCACCGGCAAAAACGCCTAACTACAAATGTGTTCCGGTTTGCCCACCTTACAACTGCGATCCAATCAAACCGATCCCATGTCCAAAACCACAACCTAAACCTCAGCCTAAGCCTCAACCAAAACCTGAGCCTAAACCTGAGCCACAGCCAGAACCGCAACCAGAACCAAAACCACAACCAAAACCTGAGCCTAAGCCAGAACCAAAACCTGAGCCTAAACCAGAACCTAAGCCAGAGCCAAAACCTGAGCCTAAGCCAGAACCAAAACCTGAGCCTAAGCCAGAGCCAGACTGCAAAGACTGTGTTGACGACCATAACCAAAACAACTCATACGGTCACGAAGACAAAAACCCAGGTAATGTCATCAGAGCTGAAGACTGCAAAGACGGCAACGTTATCCGCGGTACTGATGCTAAAGATACCATTTATGGTACTGCTTGCGAAGACATCATCTACGGTGGCAACGGCACAGACGTAATCTACGCTGGTGCTGGTAACGACACCATTTACGGTGATGCCGACGGTGACTCTCTGTACGGTGAAGAAGGTAAAGACTACCTGCAAGGTGGTGCCGGCAACGACTACCTGAACGGTGGTTCCGGTGCGGACATCATGCGCGGTGGCGACGGTAACGACGTTTACTTCGTTGACAATGCCAACGACCAAGTTATCGAGTACGGCAATGCACACGCCGGTATCGATACTGTTCGTACCGTTATCGACTACACCTTGACCGATCACGTTGAAAACCTGATTTTGCAAGGTATGCAAAACCTGAACGGTACCGGTAACTCTTTGAACAACAACATTGAAGGCAACGGCGGCGACAACCATCTGTACGGTTTGGCCGGCGACGACTGCCTGGTGGGTAAAGACGGTAACGACTACCTCGACGGCGGTGTCGGCAACGACATCCTGATCGGCGGTACCGGTAACGATACTTACTTCTTCGACAAAGGTTACGGTCACGACACTATCCGTGAAGAAAGCGGTAATGACACCTTGTTGTTCGGTAAAGGCGTTGCAGCTTCTGACGTATTGCTGAGCAAATCAGGTGCTAACTTGACTGTTTCTGTCGGTACTAACGACAGCATCACCATCGATGACTGGTTCACCGGTAACGATCACAAAGTTGAAAACTTCAAGTTTGCTGACGGTAGCACTTACCAAGTAACCGGCCACGGCGACTACTACTCTCTGTCTGCTGTGAACCAAATCCAAGATCAGACTCAGGCTCCTGCCATCTGATAGGATGATGGTTTTTAGGGTTTGTCCCTAAAATCAAAGGCTAAGGCCGTCTGAAACCGAGCTATAAGGTTTCAGACGGCCTTTATTTTGTAAACAATCTGACGAAAGATGCTAAATTGGGCTAAAATACCAAATTCTTCTGTTTACCAAAGAGATACCCGAAATGTCTGAAATCAGCTTGAAAAAAATCTACTCCGGCAAAGTCCGCGATTTGTACGAAATTGACGATAAACGTATGTTGATGGTTGCTTCCGACCGTCTGTCTGCATTCGATGTGATTTTGGATGATCCGATTCCGGGTAAAGGGGAGATTCTGGCGCAGATTTCCAATTTTTGGTTTAAAAAACTGGCTCATATCATGCCTAACCATTTTACCGGCCAAACGGTTTACGATGTTTTGCCTGAAAACGAAGCTAAAGCTTTGGAGAAACGCGCCGTCGTGGCTAAAAAACTCACTCCGGTGAAAGTGGAGGCTATTGTGCGCGGTTATCTGGCAGGTAGCGGTTGGAAAGATTATCAAAAAACCGGTTCTGTCTGCGGTATTCAACTGCCTGAAGGTATGCAGGAAGCGCAGCAGTTGCCCGAAGTAATTTTTACGCCGTCGACCAAAGCCGCAGTCGGCGATCATGATGAAAACATCAGCTTTGAAGAATGCGAACGCATCATCGGCAAAGAGCTGGCGGCGGAAGTACGCGCCAAGGCGATTCAGCTTTATACGGAAGCGGCCGAATATGCCAAATCTCGCGGTATCATTATTTGCGACACCAAGTTTGAGTTTGGTTTGGATGAAGAAGGTACTCTGACTTTGATGGACGAAGTGTTGACGCCTGACTCCAGCCGTTTTTGGCCTGCCGATCAATACAAAGTCGGAACCAATCCCCCATCTTTTGACAAACAGTTTGTCCGCGACTGGCTGGAGCAAAGCGGTTGGAACAAAAAAGCGCCTGCGCCTAAAGTGCCTGCCGATGTGATTCAGAAAACAGTCGAAAAATATCAGGAAGCATTGACTTTGCTGACTCAGGATTGATTTTGAAGACCGAAGGCCGTCTGAAAGAGATATGTTTCAGACGGCCTTTTTATTGTATCAATACTGGATTTTAAGGATGGTTGCCTTTATAATCCGCAATTGTTTTCAGCGTCCGAAAAGGCCGTCTGAAAGCTTGTTTATAACCTGCCGCACGGTCTGAAACCCTAACTATGCACATTCGGATTTTAGTGTGCATTATTAGTGTTTTAGCAGTGCGGTATTTTGAAAGGAACAATGATGTTCAATAAACACGTTAAGACCTTCCAATACGGTAATCAAACCGTTACTTTGGAAACCGGCGAAATTGCCCGCCAAGCCGCCGCTGCCGTTAAAGTATCCATGGGCGATACCGTTGTTTTGGTTGCCGTGACTACCAACAAAGAAGTGAAAGAAGGCCAAGACTTCTTCCCTCTGACTGTCGATTACCTCGAGCGTACTTACGCAGCAGGTAAAATCCCCGGCGGTTTCTTCAAACGCGAAGGCAAACAAAGCGAAAAAGAAATCCTGACCAGCCGTCTGATCGACCGTCCGATTCGTCCTCTCTTCCCTGAAGGTTTCTACCACGACATCCAAATCGTAGCGATGGTGGTGTCTGTTGACCCTGAAATTGATTCTGACATTCCTGCAATGTTGGGCGCATCTGCCGCGCTGGTGTTGAGCGGTGTACCGTTTGCCGGTCCGATTGGTGCTGCACGCGTGGGTTATGTAAACGGCGTGTACGTTTTGAACCCGACTAAAGCCGAATTGGCTAAATCACAATTAGACTTGGTGGTTGCCGGTACTTCCAAAGCCGTGTTGATGGTGGAATCCGAAGCTGACATCTTGTCTGAAGAAGTGATGTTGGGTGCGGTTGTTTACGGTCACGATCAAATGCAAGTGGCCATTAACGCCATCAATGAGTTTGCCGACGAAGTCAACCCAGAAGTTTGGGATTGGAAAGCACCTGAAACCAATGAAGAATTGGTGGCCAAAGTACGCGAAATTGCCGGTGAAACCATTAAAGAAGCATTCAAAATCCGTCAAAAACAAGCGCGTTCTGCCAAATTGGACGAAGCTTGGAATGCGGTAAAAGAAGCGTTAATTACTGAAGAAACCGACACGCTGGCAGCCAACGAAATCAAAGGCATTTTCAAACACTTGGAAGCCGATGTCGTCCGCAGCCAAATTTTGGACGGCCAACCGCGCATCGACGGTCGCGACACCCGCACCGTCCGTCCGTTGAACATTCAAACCGGCGTATTGCCGCGCACGCACGGTTCAGCACTGTTTACCCGTGGCGAAACCCAAGCTTTGGCAGTTGCAACTTTGGGTACTTCACGCGACGAACAAATCATTGATGCACTGTCTGGCGAATACACCGACCGCTTCATGCTGCACTACAACTTCCCGCCATACTCTACCGGCGAAGTGGGTCGCGTAGGCGCGCCAAAACGTCGTGAAATCGGTCACGGCCGTTTGGCTAAACGTGCGTTGTTGGCCGTATTGCCAGAACCTGAAGATTTCAGCTACACCATGCGCGTGGTTTCTGAAATTACCGAATCCAACGGCTCTTCCTCTATGGCTTCCGTCTGCGGCGGCTGCTTGAGCCTATTGTCTGCCGGTGTGCCTTTGAAAGCACACGTTGCCGGTATCGCCATGGGTCTGATTTTGGACAACAACAAATTCGCTGTCCTGACCGACATCTTGGGCGATGAAGACCATTTGGGCGATATGGACTTTAAAGTAGCCGGTACAACCGAAGGTGTAACCGCGCTGCAAATGGACATTAAAATCCAAGGTATTACCAAAGAAATCATGCAAATCGCTTTGGCTCAAGCCAAAGAAGCACGTTTGCACATCTTGGAACAAATGAAAGCCGCCGTTGCAGGCCCGCAAGAGCTGTCTGCACACGCGCCACGCTTGTTCACCATGAAAATCAACCAAGACAAAATCCGTGATGTGATTGGTAAAGGCGGCGAAACCATCCGTTCGATTACTGCTGAAACCGGTACTGAAATCAATATTGCTGAAGACGGTACCATCACAATCGCTGCGACTACTCAAGAAGCAGGCGATGCGGCGAAAAAACGTATCGAAGAAATCACTGCCGAAGTGGAAGTGGGCAAAGTGTACGAAGGTACTGTGGTTAAAATCCTCGACAACAACGTTGGCGCGATTGTCAGCGTGATGCCGGGCAAAGACGGTTTGGTACACATCAGCCAAATCGCCCACGAGCGCGTACGCAATGTCAGCGACTACCTGCAAGTAGGTCAGGTTGTAAATGTAAAAGCATTGGAAGTGGACGACCGCGGTCGCGTACGTCTGTCTATCAAAGCTTTGCTGGAAGCGCCTGCTCGCGAAGAGAAAGCCGCTGAATAATCTGATTATTCAAGCTTGAAACAAAAGGCCGTCTGAAAATTTCAGACGGCCTTTTGTTTATTTAAAAGATGAGTTTAAAAAACGGGTTTCGCCTTTACTTTGATAAAAGGGATTACTACAATGCTTGCAATCTAATAAATATATTAATCTCTCAAGGAGTATGCAATGAATGCTACGCAATTAATCAGCCGGCTGACGCAAACCGTCGGTGAAAAATACATCATCACAGACCCGGCAAAAACCGAGCAATACCGACAAGGCTACCGTTTTGGCGAGGGCAAGGCGCTGGCGGTTGTCCGTCCGGGTACGGTTTTGGAAATGTGGCAAATTTTGCAGGCGTGTGTTGAGGCTGATGTCATTGTGATTACGCAGGCTGCCAATACTGGTTTGACTGGCGGCTCGACTCCTGACGGCAATGATTACGACCGCGATATCGTGATTGTGAATACCATGCGTCTGAACATCATTCAGCCGATTAATAATAACGAACAAGTTGTCTGCCTGCCCGGTTCTACCCTGAATCAATTGGAGCTGCTGCTGAAACCTTTAGGCCGTGAGCCGCATTCCGTGATCGGTTCGTCCTGTATCGGCGCATCCGTATTGGGCGGCGTATGTAATAACTCCGGCGGTGCTTTGGTACAGCGTGGTCCGGCTTATACGGAAATGGCCCTGTTTGCGCAAATCAACGATGAGGGCAAACTGGAGCTAGTCAACCATTTGGGCATTGATTTGGGTGAAACCCCTGAAGAAATTCTGACCAATCTGCAAGGTTTCCATTATCAGAAAAAAGACATTGTTCAAAATGCAGGCAAAGGGCATGACCATGCGTACTGCGATCATGTCCGCCAAGTGAATGAACCGACTGCCGCCCGTTTTAATGCCGACCCTGCGCGTCACTACGAAGCATCAGGTTGCGCGGGCAAGCTGATGGTGTTTGCCGTACGCTTAGATACTTTTCCGCAAGAAAAACAGACTGCCGTCTTCTATATCGGCACCAATGATATTAATGAGCTGACCGATATTCGTCGCGCCGCTTTGAGTGAGTTTAAAAACCTGCCTATTTCCGGTGAATATATCCATCGTCATGCTTTTGATATTGCTGCCGTTTATGGTAAAGATACGTTTTATATCATCAAGACGTTCGGTACCCACCAACTTCCGAAACTGTTTGATCTGAAAGCCCGTGTGGATAGATTCAGCAAAAAGATAAGTTTCTTACCAAAACACTTCTCTGATAAATTCATGCAACTGATCAGTAAAATTTTGCCTGATCACTTGCCGAAATCTATGCGCAATTATCGCGACAAATACGAACACCATTTGATCTTGAAAATGGGTGGCGAGGGCGTAGAAGAAGCGCGTGCTTTCTTGAAGGAATATTTTGCAACCCATGGCGGCGCATTCTTCGAATGTAATGCCGAAGAAACGCAGGCGGCCATGCTGCATCGCTTTGCTGTAGCTTCTGCCGCGATCCGTTACCGTTCTGTACATGATGATGAAGTAGAGGATTTGGTCGCACTCGATATCGCCTTGCGCCGTGATGATCGTGATTGGTTTGAAACCCTGCCACCCGAAATCGACAATAAAATCATCCATAAATTGTATTACGGACATTTTATGTGTCATGTGTTTCATCAGGACTACATCATTAAAAAAGGCAACAACTGTATGGCTTTGGAACATGAAATGCTCCATCTGCTTGACCAACGCGGTGCGCAATATCCTGCCGAGCATAATGTCGGTCATCTGTATGAAGCGAAGCCAGAGTTGAAACAGTTCTATAAAAAACTCGACCCGACCAACAGCTTCAACCCCGGTATCGGTAAAACCAGTAAGAAGAAAAACTGGGCAGAATAAAGCATAGTTAAAATAAAGGCCGTCTGAATATTTCAGACGGCCTTTTTGTATGCTGTTTATCAGAACAAGTTGCTGACAAAAATCAGCAAAATCACCAAAGGCACAAGGTATTTCACATAGGCAAACCAGATATTGACTGTCGTATGGTTGCCTTTATAAAGTAATTCGTCCTTTGCTTCATCCTTCATCACGAAACCGACAAACAGCGCGGAGCCGAGCGCGGTCAGCATAAACAGGATATTGCCGCTGATGTAGTCAAAGGCATCAAAAATATTTTTGCCGAACACGGAAACGTCTTTCCACGGGCCATAGCTCAAAATAGACGGGATGTTGCCGAAAATGAAGATGGCAGCCAGTACAATCGTAATCGCGGCGGTACGGCGGATTTTGGTTTTTTCCTGAATCGTCGTAATCAACACTTCATAAATCGTCAGCGAAGTCGTCAGCGCAGCGATCAGGAGCAGCGAGAAGAAAATTACGGCGAACACAGGGCCTGCCCACATATTCGAGAACACAATCGGCAGGCTTTGGAATACCAAAGTCGGGCCGGAATTGGGCGCGACGCCGAAGCTGAAGAGCGACGGGAAAATCATAAAACCCGCCAACACGGCGATGATGGTATTGGTAATGGCGGTAATGACTGCGGTTTGAACCAGATTTTCGTTTTTATCCAGATAGCTGGACAAGGTAATCATCACGCCGAAACCCAAGCTCAAGGCGAAGAATACTTGACCTAAAACGAAGACGAACAGTTCGGCGGTAATTTTGCTGAAATCAGGCTTCAGATAGAAAGTAATCCCTTCCATCGCGCCCGGCAGGGTAACGTTGCGCACAACCATGGCAATCAGAAATAAAAACAGCAGCGGCATCAGGTATTTTGCCGCTTTTTCAATACCGCCAATGACGCCTTTGACCAAAATCCATTGGTTTACGACCACAAACAAGAAAGTGTAGAACGCAATTTCCCAAGGGCTGTTTTCGATGTGTTCGGTAAAGAAGCTTTTGGTAACTTCGCCACTGACAGGGCTGGAAATGTCCAAATTACCGCCGATGATGTTGACGATGTAGCTGATGACCCAGCCGCCGAGCACCATGTAATAGGCCATGATGCCGAATGCGCCGAGCAGACCCATCCAACCGACCGCTTTCCAAATTTTGGCGACTGGTTTGCCGTTCATCGAGCCGCCGAATGCATCCAGCGCGTTCACGCCTTTACGGCGGCCGATGACGTTTTCCACCAAAATCATCGGAATACCGATGACCAGCATGGCGATACAGAATAAAAACACATACGCGCCGCCGCCGTTTTCACCGACCAAATATGGGAAACGCCAGGTTGCACCAAAGCCGACAGTTGCGCCGGCAACGGTAAGGATGTAAGTCAAACGGTTGGACCAAGTTTGACGGGGTTGATTGGAAGACATAAAAACTCAGATACATGAAAATAAAGACAACATTTTACCGCAAAGATTTAACGAATCTTGACTAAAGTCTGAAAAGAATGTTAGGTAAAAAAACTATTTAATGAAGAATTTTTAGTGAGTTTTTCTAGTCTACTTGATATGGAAACGTGCAAACAGAGAATTCGGCTAAGGTAATATTGAATAAACGGCATCAGCAGAGGCCGTCTGAATGGCATACGTTTATACCTGTTTGGATAGAGCGCTCTTTTTATGAAACGATTTATTTGAAATTGAACGGGTTTGGATGGGTGCAGAAGAAATCGGAAACTAAATGGGAATATTGGCAAGCAATGAATAGGGTTGCGCGGTTTGGAAATGATGGGCTTTGATAAGGAGAGGCCGTCTGAAAGTACGTTGGCAGACCTGCCGAATTTTAGATAAAAAAAACCATCTATACTAAGGGGAAAGTATAGATGGCCAAACACATTACGGGGAAAACGTCTTACTCACTTACTCACTTCTCTCGAAGCAAGTGTTACTCAGACAGGCGAATTATACAATAGTTCAGTCCTTCTAGTGTTAAATTCTGTTAAATAAAAATAATAAGGTTTAGGTGGTTGATTTTAAATAAATTAAAAATCCATTTTGTTTAAAAAAATATCTCAAAATTTTGGAATTTTTTTAGATTTGGATGAATTTCCATTCTCCGGCGGCCAAATCGTCGACATTCCAGTCGCCGAATTGTTCTCGGTGGAGTTGTTCGACACGGTTGCCTGCGGCTGCGACCATGCGTTTGACCTGATGATATTTGCCCTCGGTAATGGTCATCATCAATGTGTTTGGGTCGGCCAACACTGCTTCGGCGGCAGCGACGGTTTCATTATCGTCATGCAGGAGGACTCCGTTTTTCAACGTAGCGCAAAGGGTATCGTCGTCAGGATACTTCAAGGTAACGCGGTAGAGCTTCGGAACTTTGTGTTTGGGCGAAGTAACGCGGTGGTTAAATTGCCCGTCGTTGGTAATCAGAATAATGCCGGTTGTGTCTGCATCCAAGCGGCCGACTGCCTGCATATCGATATTGCGCATGTGGTCGGGAAAAAGGCTGAAGATGCTCGGATATTGCTGGGGTTTGTGCGAAGTCTCGTAATCTGCAGGCTTATGAAGCAAAATGTAGAAATAGGGCATGGGTACGGCGGCAATCTCTTCGCCGTCAACAGACAGGGTGTGCACTTGAGACGGATCGATATCGTCTTTGGCACGATTATGAATTTCGCCGTTTATGGCGATACAGTCATTGTCTATCAGCCACTGGCATTGCTTGCGGCTGCCGAGGCCTTGCGCTTGGATGTATTTAAGCAGTTGCATGGTTGAAAAGTAGGAAATGTTCAGACGGCCTTTATTGTACTGGAAAACCGGTTTTAAGGCCGTCTGAAAAGCAGAGGCAAAAAAATCGCCCCTTTAAAATGTTAAGGGGCGCAAAAGGAACACAAACCACTACCAAAAACTGTTACAGGGCAAATTCTCCTATTTGATGTGTTGCCGGATAAAGTGCTTTCATCAAGTCATGTGGTGAAAGCGAGAAATCTTCGCTGTTTGTCGTCAGACGGCCTTGCTGAGGCGTAAGTTCGAGCAATCGGGCGTTTGCCGACTGGATGAACTTGTTTTTCGTGCGCTGCATTTTTCGTTGCAGGGCGGAAACAACGCGGTTGTACAGACTGTCTTTTTGCTTGACTTCGCGTGTATCGGCCACCCAGCTTAAGCGCGTATTGCCGTCTTCATCTTCAATCAGCAGGATGCCGGTTTCTGATTGGGGCGATTTGCCCATGCAAGGAAGCCAAACATAATAGCGGCCATCTAAAGTAATGAATACTGCGTCGTGTACTTCGCACTCATCGCAACACTTGGTGGCAATTAAAGAGCGGATGGCTTGTTGGTGCAGTCTCAGAATGTCAAGGGAGACTTGCTTAAAAATACTTTCGGGCATTTTCTTCTCCTTTCATTCTGTGGTGCGGTTGTTTCGTTTCGATGGGTTGTATTATACGGAGATTTTTTAAATTTGCAAATGATAATTGTTCCTATTATTTAAATAATAAGTAAGGTATTCATTATTAAAGAAATTAAATTTAAAAAAATTTGTAGAAATTGGGTTTCTACTCAAAATTGGAGTAATAGCCGGCCAATAGATGAAAAAAGAATAAAGGCCGTCTGAACAAATCCAGCGTTAAAAGGGCATTTGAAAAGCAGCTAAAGTTTTGCTGACTATACATTTCAGACGGCCTTCAGTATGATTCAGGACGTTTTGATAATTGCAGAAACCACCAACCATGAGCCAACGTCAGATTATCCTCGATACGGAAACCACGGGCCTTTATCCTGAAAACGGCGACCGTCTGGTCGAATTTGCCGGCTTGGAAATGATCAACCGCCAAATGACCGACTCCAACCTTCATTTATATGTCCACCCGGAACGCGATATGCCGGAGGAAGCAGCGAAGGTGCATGGTTTGACGATTGAAGTATTGGAAGCGAAGAATGCGCCGCCGTTTGCCCAAGTGGGTAAACAGATTGCCGACTTCATACGTGGCGCAGAGCTGATTATCCATAACGCCAAGTTTGACGTCGGCTTCCTGAATATGGAATTCCGCCGCATGGGTTTGCCTTCTATTGAGGAACTGGGTTGTAAAGTCACCGACACGCTGGCCATGGCGCGTGAAATGTTTCCGGGGCAAAAGGCAAGCTTGGATGCCTTGTGTAACCGCTTTTCCGTTGACCGCAGCAAACGTGTCTTGCACGGCGCGTTAATCGACTGCGAGCTTTTGGGTGAAGTCTATCTTGCCATGACGCGTCAGCAGTTCGACCTGATGGGCGGAGAGGTGGAAGAAGAGGGCGAAGTCAAACCAACCATTATTGCGGAAACCAAACGTACATCGCAGTTGAAAGTCATCAAAGCCGATGCGGACGAGCTGGCCGCACATGAAAAATATTTGGACGATTTGGGCGAAGCATGCGTATGGCGCAAGGCTGAAACGCCGGATGAGGCCGATGCCGGAGCGTCAGCATGATGCGCCGCAATATCGCTTTGATTCCCGCTGCCGGTGTCGGGGCGCGATTTGGCGCGGGAAAACCCAAACAATATGTTGAAATCAATGGTAAAACCGTATTGCAACACACCATAGAAATTTTTGAGCAACACTCACGCATAGATTTAATTGCCGTTATTCTTTCGCCGGAAGATTCGGTTTTTCAGACGGCCCTGTCTGAGAAAGTGCGTGTCTTCCGAGTGGGCGGTGCAAGTCGTGCCGAAACGGTACGCAACGGCGTATCTACTCTATTAGAACAAGGTTTGGCCGAGGCGCAAGACAATATTTTGGTTCATGATGCCGCTCGTTGTTGTCTGCCTGCCGAAGCGTTAACGCGTTTGCTTGATGAGGCAGGCGAGAATGATGAAGGTGGCATTCTGGCCATACCGGTGGCTGATACGCTCAAGCGGGCAGACGGCAGTCATCATATTGATGAAACCGTTGCACGTGCAGGATTATGGCAGGCGCAAACGCCGCAGCTTTTTCAGACGGCCTTATTAAATCGCGCCTTATCGGTTGATGATTTGAGTGAGATTACGGATGAAGCGTCAGCGGTTGAAAAACTGGGTATCCGGCCGCGCTTGGTGCAGGGCGATACGCGCAATTTAAAATTGACGCTGCCGCAAGACGAATACATTGTCAGATTGTTGCTCAAGGCCGTCTGAACAATCAAAACCCATTATTTAAGGAAATAATATGAATATCCGTGTCGGACAGGGCTACGATGTCCATCAGTTGGTTGAAGGGCGAGATTTGATACTCGGCGGCGTCAACATTCCGTTTGAAAAGGGCTTACTGGGTCATTCCGATGCCGATGCGCTTTTGCATGCGATTACCGATGCCCTGTTGGGCGCGGCCGGTTTGGGCGATATCGGCAGCCATTTTCCTGATACTGCCGCCGAGTTCAAAGATGCAGACAGCCGTGTGCTGTTGCGTGAGGCTTATCAAAGCGTGCAGGCATTGGGTTGGAAGGTGGTTAATGTCGATACGACCGTGATTGCGCAAAAACCCAAACTCGCGCCACATATTCCGGCCATGCGCGCCAATATTGCCGCAGATTTGGGCTTGCCTGAAAACTGCGTCAACATCAAGGGCAAAACCAACGAAAAACTCGGCTATCTGGGGCGTATGGAAGCCATTGAAGCACAAGCGGCAGTATTGCTGATTAAAGCCTAAGGGCTTAAAATCGTTTCATCATTCAAACCGAAAGACTGACAACATGGCAACTCAAGACGAACTCAAACGCATTGCTGCCGAAAAAGCGGTGGAATTTGTTCCTGAAAATGAATACATCGGTATCGGCACCGGCTCTACCATTAACTTTTTTATCGAAGCTTTGGGTAAAAGCGGTAAGAAAATCAAGGGCGCCGTATCTACTTCCAAAAAATCCAGCGAGCTTTTGGCAAAATACGAAATTCCAGAAGTTTCACTGAATGATGTGATGGGTTTGGCGGTTTATGTTGACGGCGCAGACGAAGTCAACCACGCGCTGCAAATGATTAAAGGCGGTGGCGGTGCGCATTTGAATGAAAAAATCGTGGCCAGCGCATCGGATAAATTTATCTGTATTGCCGATGAAAGCAAATATGTTTCCCGTTTGGGCAAATTCCCATTGCCGGTGGAAGTGGTTGAAAATGCCCGTTCGCTGGTGTCGCGCAAACTGCTTGCCATGGGCGGACAGCCTGAGTTGCGTGTCGGCTATACTACTTTCTATGGTAACCAAATCGTTGATGTTCACGGCCTCAATATCGACCAAGCCCTGAAAATGGAAGACGAAATCAACAAAATCACCGGCGTAGTCGAAAACGGTATTTTTGCCCGTGATGCCGCCGATGTGTTGGTTTTGGGTACGGCAGAAGGTGCAAAAGTCATCCTGCCTTGTCAGGATTAATGAAGATTAATCAATCTTAAAAGGCCGTCTGAAAGTACATCAGGTCTTTCAGACGGCCTTCAATTTGGCAAAATATGCAAATCAGTAAAATTATCAAATGGTTGCCTGTTGTTTTATCCGTTTTGGGCGCACTGGGTTACAGCTCACGCGATACCGAGTTGATTCGTAGCGGGGTAAGCGTTGCCGCAACATTGGCACAAAACGACAATATCGGTTTGGAAAAGGTCAATGAATGGCTGGGAGAAAATGTCGTCAAAGCCACATCTGACACCAAAACCGAAGCTGAGCCCAAGCAAGAACAGAAACAAAAACAAAAGGCATCGCGACAATCCTACACATACAACGGAAAAATTATCAAAATCCATGATGGCGATACCATGCACATTATCGATAGCGACGGCCGAAAACACAAAATCCGCATGGCCTATATCGATGCGCCGGAAATCAATCAGGCCTATGGTACGCAATCACGAGACAATCTGATTGATGCCGCATTAAATAAAAAAGCCAAAGTCCGCGTGTTTGAAGCCGACCGCTATCAGCGCGAAGTTGCACAAGTATCAGTCGGCACGATCGACCTGAATTTAATGCAGATACGGGATGGCGCCGCATGGCATTATGTAAGTTATGCCAAAAAACAACAAAGTAAAACCGCCTACACCGACTATTCGGCCGCACAAAAACAAGCCAAGGAAAAACGTAAGGGCTTATGGAAAAAAGACAATCCGCAAGCGCCTTGGCAATTTCGCCGTCAAAACCACGAGCAGCAGAATGCCAATAAAAAGCAGTCTGATAAACAATGGTTTGGGATTTGGTAGGTTTTAAGAAAGAGGTCGTCTGAAAACTTTCAGACGGCCTTTCATTATGATGAAATAAACGTATAGGGCAGATTTTATATCAGGGGAAAATGGTATCGGGATTTTAGGATAAATCACGAATTTTCATCAAAATGTTACTAGGGTAAGATACTTGATAAGACATTACACCCTGTTCGGATAGACGAGATCAACCATATTCAACATATTCAAAAAGAGCAGATATGAAAAAAGACACCGTTAGCTGGTGTCTTTAGTATCTGGCAGAGAGGAAGGCTATCAGATTCAATTTTAATTTATTGTTTTATATTGTATATTTTCTATTATTTGATTTAATACCAAATAAAATACCAAATAAAAAATTCAAAAAATGCCGTCGATTTGACGGCATTTTCTAGTTTTTAATCTGTTCAAAATTGGCTTTTACCATTTCCGACAAACTTGTTTTTAATTTGTTTTCCTGGCTTTTTATAATTTTAGGAAGCCCGATAATTCGTCTTGTATTTAAAAAATATTCCCATGCAATTTCTACAAATTCGTCGGCTGAAATATTATATTTTTGCACTATTGCAATCAGTAATCGCTCTGACGTCGATTTCCCCAGCTCCAAATTACTCATCATTGCATTGCTGATTCCTAATTCTTGAGCCATTTCTTCCTGTGTAATTCCTATATCTATCCGTTTCTTTCTTAAAATTTTTCTCAAAATTGTATCTTTCCCCATTTTCTCAACCTCCCAAAAACTCGTCTCGCATTCTGATGACATCTTCGCGCTTGTATAGGTTGTCTCGGCCGACTAGCTTTGGCTGCGGTATCAAACCGGCGCGGCGGCGGTGCCAGATTGTGGCTGTTGATGGCGGCTTTTTGCCCGGTATCGTCCAAAGCTCTTTGACCTGTTCAAGCGTTATGTATTCATTCATTCCTTGCCCCTCGTTTTAATCCAATTTTTCCAATTCTTCGCCGATTTTGGCCAGCAGCTCTTGGCCTCGTGCCAAGACGTCGTCAACCGTCCACACGCGTGGGCGCGGTTGGTAGCGTTGGCGGCGTTGTTGTTTGATGACCGGCGTGTCGTCGGTCAGCGGTTTGACCATGCGCAGTCCGTCTAGGCGGCGCATGTAGTCTTTAAATTTCCAAATATCCAAAGATTTTTGACGAGCCGCGTCAGCGGCTTCGCGCGCGGCGGCGATGATTTTGTCTTGATCGGCTTTTTTCAGACGGCCTTTGCCTTGCTCTTCGCCGTCGAAACCATATAAATCAAAATCCCAGCTTTCATCCGGCAAAATATCCCAGTTCGGCAGGTCGTCGATTTCCTCGCAGGCGGCGAGGGTTTGCTCAATTTCTTCGGGCGTTGACGGAATCTTATAAGTTATCGTGTCGGAAACTGCCGCCAAATCTGCCTCGGAGATTTCCGTACAGTTATTGACACGAGTCCAAGCGGCGGCGGAGCCGCCGTATTTCAAAACCCACTCTTTCTCGCGTGAAATGAGGTATTCCCCCGTTTCAAGCTCGACGACGCCGCGCAGGATTGCGGCTTTCTCTTCGCCGTATTGGTTGCGCTCGTCTGTTTCTTCTTTGTACAAAGCCAACGGCAAATCCGCGCGCTTAACGAATGCGTAGTCTTCGCCGCCCAATAAAGCGACAAATTTGCCCCAGTCGCCCTGGTCGGCCGCGTGGACGGCGCGATACAAGAGAGAATCTTCGGCGTCAACGTGGACGCGGCGCAGCTCTCGATAAAGAGTAACCGGCACGCCGCCAATTTGTTGGAATTGGCGGATGCCCCATTGCGAAGCCCACGCGCCGACGCGTTTTGCGGTTTCGGCGGCTGATGTGCCTGGCTCTGCCTCGTCATCGTCGCCCATGCTCTCGCCGGAGTTGGTCAGGCCGTCAATATTTTTGGAGACGTACTTTGCCAAATAGGCAGCGGCGCAGCCTTTGGCCGGGTCGATGTCTTTGAAGTCAACACGGGCAGACGCGCGCGATTTTTGCCAAAAGCGGAAAGAATAATTCTCCCAAAACTCGTCCTCCGTCTTCATGGCGGCTTTGAGTTGGGCGAGGCTGATTTTCTTGCCAGATTCGCGCATGATGGCTTCTTGGCGGCGTTTCGCTTCGGCGGTGCGCTCTTTGTCGGTCTCAAAATAATTTAATCCCAGCTCCTCGCGGTCGGCGCGGCAGCCGTATTTGGCGACAACGCGGCGGAAAGCCTCCTTGTGTGCCTGCTCCATGAATAGGAGCAAGTGCCAGTGCGGCGTTGCGTCATGGTGCGGCTCGGCAACGCGGAAGCCGTAGATACGGATACCGGCGCGTCCAAGATTGGCGCGGATTTGCGTCCAGACTTTTTGCAGGTAGTCTGCGCCATCGCGCGGCGTGCTGCCGTCAAATTTCGGATTGTCGGCGCTGTTTTTAGACAGTTTTTTGTGAAAGCGGCTAGGGCAGGTCAGTGTAACCATGCAGCCGTAGTGGCCATGCACGCGGCTGATTTCGTCAAAGCCTCTCATGCGCGTCATCAGCTCCATGCGGCGGATGGCAGGATTAGCCATTGAATGCTCCCACAATTCTGCCAAGACGAATGATTCGCCAGTCTCTTCGCAGATTGCTTCGGCTTGCTCGAAAAACGCGCGCGCCTTGAGCTTGCGTTGCTCAAAGCGTTTGAATGCCTCGTTTGAGATATACAAACCGGCGCGGCGGTGTACCATGCCGCATTCGCGCATGACGGCTTCAAATACGCGGTAGATAAATTTGTAGAGTTGGCGTTTCCACCATTTTTTTTCTTTCAGACGGCCTTTAATGCCGGCTATGCCTTCGGCCAGCAGCTCTTCATCGTCGCTTTCGGCGGCTTTGGCGATTTTGCGCAGTTGCTGCTCAAATACTTCGGCGGAGCGGATGCCCTCTTTGTCGGCTGCGTCCATCATGTGCTTGTAGCCCATGCCCAGCATTTCTTTTTGCTCAAACTTAGCAGCCAAAGCCTGCGCCCTGGCTTCGATGGTCTCGTTATCTGCCGACAGGTCGAGGCCGTCGGGCAGGTGTAGATTTCGCACGGCGGCAAGCGCGCGCGCCGCCTCTTTGTCGGCTTTGACAGCGGCAGCCAAATCGGCCAGCCCTGCGGCAGGGTTGGCCGTGCGCTGCCAGCTGCTGATAACCACATAGGCCAGGCCGTGGGGCAGGGTCTTTTGTATGTCTTGCTCCAATACCGGAGCCATGTGGAAATAGGTCATTTTCGTTAATCGTCCGCCCGAATCGGGCCGTAGGGTGTATCAGGGAAAGGCCGCCAGTATGTGACCTCTGCTTCGGGGAATTTGCGCCCCTCTAAATTCTCGTATCGCCGCTGGCCGTAGAAACCGGCCTGCACTTTTTCGCCGTCAAAAAATAAAATCTGTTGATATTCAGGCGGTCTGTTTTGCGTTGTCATCCAAAATCCTGCCTCGCCTATTTTTGCCCTTTGGCTCCAAGCCATCGCGGCGACTTGGGTCTCTCTCGAGTAGTAGCCGCCGCCCGGCTTTTGTTGAGGATTCATGCCGCGCTTGCGCGCCCATGCTTCAAAATTTTTGGCCTCTAGCTCTCGATTCATAGCTCGTATTCTTTCTGCGTTTCCGCCCATAAGAGATACGCGCACAATAAAACCAACAGGGCGAGGGCGACGGCTACTGCGAAAATCGTCAGCAAAACCAAAATCAGGAAAACAATATCCATCAGGCTGCCTCGCGTACCAAATAAGCTGACGGCCAGCCGCGTCGGTTTCGTACTTCATACAGTGCGGCATTGATGGTCTTGTAGGGCTTTTTCTTGCCGCCGCCGTCGGCGTTGATTTCGAGGACTGCTTCGCCGTCTGCCGTTGCGATGATTTTGCCGATTTGCACGTCGCTGCCGTGTGGCTCGTAATTCATGATTTTGTAAGTTTTCATCTTTTTCCCTTTAAACTTTTACTACTTTAAAATCGCCTTCTTGGGCTGCTCCGATACGGTAAGACCATGTTCGTTCACGTTTTTCTTTAGGTCTAACATAGGCAACTTTAAATTCACTTATGTCGGCATACACAACTCCACCCCGCAGAGGTTCGTGAGTTATTGGCAAGTTGCCATGCTCTGCCTTCAAGTCTTCCAATCGCCTGATTAAGTCTGATATGCGTGGATTACTCGGCCAAATCCCATTTTCCATTTTTTATAACTCCTTATTTTTATTTAAAAACTTCTCCAAATCAGGCTTAAAGTAGCCGTCTGTTTTGGCGATTTTGCCGTTTTCATCAAATACCGGTACGCCGTCTTTGAATTTGCTCCAGTTGGATTTATTCACTTCGTCCAACGCGCCTGCCATATCAAAGCCCATCATGTAGCCTACGCCGCAGGCTGTAACGATTTGGTCGCAAAGCGCGTCCAAAACTGCCGCTTTTTCTTTGCTGCCCATATTCTCGATACCGTGTCTATATGACAAAAGATTAGTCTTGAACCTCAATTCTTGAGTAACAACATCGTCACAATAGAGATTCATGGCATGGCACATCTCTTTAATCTCTTCAAAATGACAGCCTATCTGCATCATCTGATTTTCAATCTTCGGTTGTGGCACTGCTTTTCCGAACCACTCCTTAATACTTTCCAATGTATTCATTTTTAATCCTTTCTTTTAAATAAACGCTTACCTAAAACCTAATTAATATTCCCAATTCTCGCCGCCCAATCGGCGATTTCTTTCTCGGTGTATTCCACCTCGCTGCGGCGTTGCGCTTCTTCGTGCAACCATTCGGCGACGATTTGCGCCGCTTCGTGGGGCAGGATGTGGGCGACTTGCCAGAGTGGGATGTCGTTAAACAATTCCTGCACCGTCATCGCGCTGCCTCCGCGTCGCCCTGTGTCGGGTCGTATTCCGGGCTTTCGTAGTCGGCTGCGGCTTTGGCTTCGGCTTCGCGCGCCTGGATGTCCATGACTGTCGGCGTTTCTTCGGCGGTTTTGGCTTCAGACGGCATCATGGTCATTAATGCCCACATCGCCAAAGCCATTGCGATGATGTCGAGTATGTAGCGGATTCTGATTTTCATGATTAATCCTTTTGTTTTCTTTATTCAAAATAACTCACAATGTCTTTAATTAAATCAACAGGTATGGATGACCGCACGATATGTTTGCTTCCTTTCCAATCGCAAAATGCAAATTTCGCGCGCTTCGCCTGTTTTAAATTCATCGCCACGCCTGAAGCGAAACCAGTTCTTTTAAGCGGGAAATCATCGCTATATGCGGCATAACAGGCCACGTTCTTCACGAAACTCAATCCCTCACGCTCCAACTTGTCAAAAATCATTGATGATTGAGGATTCTCGATAACAAACGGGATTCCCAAAGCCTTGACCAATTCAGCCGTGAACAACGCTGTTAAATCGCCGTTCACTCCCTTTCTAAAATATCTGGAATAGACAGCAGGAATTTCAGGCGCGTTACGCTCAACCAATTTACGGACTGCCACATACGGATTGTTTTTCCAGTTTTGAAAAGTTCGTAATGCTAGGCTGTTTTTATCTCGGTAAGCGTTTCCGTTATCTCCTCCTGTTGCGAAGCTCCAAGATTCACACGGCGGGCTTGCCATCAGTAAATCAAACGGCTCTTTCTTGTGCATATCGACAAGTTTTTTAATATTCTTCAAGTCTGATAAATCCATCACAATGTCGGCATTCCCAATCCCTACCGACACTACATCATGCTCAGGCAGTGCCTTTTTTACGCTGCCGTTGCCATCGTCAAATAAAGCTAAAATTCTCATCTTTTTCTTTCCCCTTAATTGCCTCTGATGGCGCGGCGGTCTGTGATGGGCGGCCGCTGTTTGGCTTGTACTGTTCCAATTTTTTTGACGACTTCTTCAACGCCCATTTTGTTGGCGGCGTAGCCTGCGCTTCTGACGCGATTATCGAGGTCGAGCAGGTAGTGATTAATCTCGTTTGCGGTCAGGTTTGGCAGCCCCAGCCCGTAGGCGACATTGATGGTATTGACCGATTGCACCAACTGCCGAAGCTGGGCGACGATTTCCTGCACTTTCTCCACTTGCTCCACCTGCCCCAGCGTCATGGTCATGGCGGCCAGCTCGTTGGCTGTGTAGGCTGGTTTCGGCCGGCTGGGCATGGCGTCGCGCTCTAGGGCATTAAAAATCTTGGCTTGCTTGGATTTGGCGGCGACCAGCGTTTGGCGGATGCTTTGCATGGCTTGCGGTTGATTCATTTCCTATCCCCTATGGAAGCAGCGTTTCCTGCTGCATGAGTTTGATATCCTCTTCCACTGCCTTGAGCGTTTCGCCGTGGATTTCCGGCGGCTCTTTGCTCTTTTCGGCATAGAATCGGCTGCCTTTCTGAATCGTGCTGCTAATCTCAAAATATCCTGTTCCAGTCCATCCGCAGAGGGGATTGGTGCAGCGCAAATAATATAAGCGGGTCAGGACGGTTTGCCGGAAAGACGCGTAAATGACACAAGGCTCTTCGCAGCATGGGCAGGCTTGCTGCGCCAATTTCAGACGGCCTTTTTCGTGTTGGTTTCTATTTTTGACCGTCATGGGCTTGCTCCCTTGCATAAACTACTAGGCCGCCGCCGTGTTTGCGGTAGGTCGCCGTTGCGCGGATATTCGGAAAGCGTTTCATCGGCTCGGCGAGGCGGAAGTTTTCGGCTTCGCGGTCGGTCAGCTCATGACGCGCGATTTCTTGGTGCTTGGCGTTTACGATGATTAATTGATTGTTTGACATATCCCCACCTCTTATTTTTTTAAATTAAACCGTGTTTGATTCGGACGTCTGCGTCGGCGGCCGCCTCCATCTTTAGCCTTCGCCGTCGCCTTCGCCGCTGCCGTAGCCGCTGCCTGCGCCGCTGCCTGCGCCGCCGCCGTAGCCGCTGCCGTCGCCGCTGCCGTTGCCGTAGCCGTAGCCTTCGCCGCTGCCGCCGCCGTTGCCGTTGCCGTAGCCGTAGCCGTAGCCGGAGCCGCTACCTTTGCCGCCGCCGTTGCCGTCGCCGTAGCCGGAGCCGTAGCCGCTACCTTTGCCGCCGCCGTTGCCGTCGCCGTAGCCTGAGCCGTGGTTAATTGGCTTATCTAAGTAGCTCATGATTGTTCGATCTCCAGTGCGGTGCGGATTGATTCGGCTGCGTTGCCTGTTACCGGAATAATCTCAATCGCTTCAAGCCATACGGAAGCAAGCTCACCGCAAATCTTGCTGTCTTCTTGCTTGATGCCGTGTCGTGCGACACCTGACAGGCTGATTGATTCCTTTGCCCACCATTCATACATACGGCGCGCTTTAACCAAAATCACTTCATTGCCTGCTTTTTGTTTCAACACGCCAAACCAAACGCCTGCAGAATAAGTTCGGATGATCACTTCTTTGCCGATGGCGAAATCATTAATGCCTTTAGCCTCTGCAACTGTTACAGGCGGCAAGGTTTCTTCTTGGGCTTCTTCTGCCTGTTGCTTGCTTTCCGCGCTTGCCAAAACATTTGCAATCATCATCAGCAAATCAGAAGGGCTGTTTACTTCAAATTTTTTAATTTCCATTTTGTATTTCCTTGTTTATCAAGTGTTTAAAAAATTTACCGTCATAGGCCGTTATCTTTTTTTCGCCTGTAACCGTTTGTTCGGATTCTTGCTCCGGTTAGTTTGGTAGGCCGTCTGAAATTTGTTTGTATTGCAAGGGGAATTTCTCTTTTAAGAAGTTCATTTGCGCTTTCGGGATTCCGTTTTTCTGCCATTGAGAAACTGCTCCTCGTGTGATTCCGCAAATTTTTGCAACCGCTGAAACGCCTCCCAATTCTTTAATGAATTTGACTTGTTGGTCTGTTTTCATTTTTTGTCCTTTTTTAAAGTTTAGTGAACTATACATTCCTAAACTTGTCTAGTCAAGCATACTAAACAAATAATAGTTTAGAATTCTAAATAATCATTGTTTTTACTAAGTATTTTTTTGGCTGGGATTTTTAGTGATGGATTTGAAAGATAGACTTCAAGAGTTGATGGCTGAATACGGCCTAATCACTCAACAGGACTTGGCAGACTTCGCCGGAGTGTCTAAAGGTCTTGTCGGTCAATGGTTCAACGGTCAGACAGGGTTAGGTAAAAAACCGCTGTTAGCATTTGAAAAGAAGACAAGATTTTCTACTCGTTGGCTTGCAGATGGTCTAGGCGAAAAGTATAGAAAAGATTTAGAAATGTATAGAGAAGTTGATTTTTCAGACGGCCAAGAAACCGCGCGCCTGGATTTATTCGACGTTGCCGCCTCGTGTGGCAGTGGCCATTTGAATGCCGACTATCCCGAATTGCTGCACTCGCTGGAGATTCCTAAGTCTGCTCTTAAAGAGCTGCTCGGCACGGACAACCTGCACGGCGTGAAGCTGATGTCGCCCGACGGAGACAGCATGGAGCCGACAATACCGCCGAAGTCGATCACGCTGATTAAAACTGATGTCGTCGATTTTGAATCGAGCGGCGTGTACTTGTTCACGTTTCAGGGCTATACCTACATCAAACGCCTGGCGCGCGGCAAAGCTGGCGTGATACACGTTACAAGCGATAATCCGATTTACGGAAAATCCGACTTTGTCATCGAGCCGGAAGAATTTGACGATTTGTTTATTCACGGCAAATTCTGGAAGGTGTTGCCGTTGGATTTTTTGGATATTTAGTTTTTTAAGAAAAAGGGGATTTTATGAGCGAGGAAATGTCTGATTTGGTGGCCTTATTCGTCTTGGGCGTGTGTACGTTTTATTCTGTTTGGCTGTCGATGGAGTTTAGCCCACGAAGCAAACTGCACTTGCTCTGGACGATTCCTGTCGGCTTTTTCGGCTGCTTTGTGGCTTTGGCTATATTTTCGCTTGCGGTCAATCAGGCGAATGATTTTGTATTTATTGCGGCGGCCAGTGCGCTATTTTTGCCGTTTCCGATTTGGCGGCTGTACAACCGCCGAAAATTTGCGCCTGCACCGAAAGAGCAGGCCGCGCCCAAAGAGCCAAAACAGATTCTCACACCGTCGGCTCTGTTTGATTCCGTCCGAAACATGAAAAGCAAACTTGATTTACAGACGGCATTGCTGAAGAAAAACAACGGCGACGATTTGCCGCCGCCCGAAGTCAGCGGATCGAAATACATCAATCCGAATGACCCGGATTTAAAGGCGCGTTATGAAAACTTTGTCGCTTTTAAGGCTTGGCAGAAAAAGAGGGCGGAAACAAGCCAGCGTTATGATTCGTATTTGGACGATGACGATTTTATCCTTGACGATGACGCCGAAAGTGAAGAGCTTCCAGACGGCTTAAGTCTGGGCGACGAAATCACTTTTTCTTATACGAATGCGAAAGGCGAATTTTCTGACCGCCGCTTCGTCATTCATGGATTTGACGGCCTCTATTTAGAAGGCTGGGATTTGGATAAACATGATGGTCGGACTTTCCGAATTGACCGTATAGACGGCGGCGTCGTCAAAATAAGTACCGGCGAAGTATTTTATTTTTAATTTTTTTGAAAAAATGCTTGCATTACCGCATTAGGTGCGGCGGCAATATCTTGAGCGGAAATCGAATTAAAAACAGAGACCGTCTGAATTTCAGACGGCCTTTTTGTCGGGCTAATATTTTATTTGGCGCATGGCTTGATAATTGGCGAGTTCGCGCTCGGCGTGGTTGAATGCGTCGATGTCGGCG
Organism: Neisseria sp. P0022.S009; assembly: GCF_051956675.1. Taxonomy (NCBI): domain Bacteria; kingdom Pseudomonadati; phylum Pseudomonadota; class Betaproteobacteria; order Neisseriales; family Neisseriaceae; genus Neisseria; species Neisseria sp. P0022.S009. The sequence goes on along the minus strand of NZ_JBQCXE010000002.1, from coordinate 110,660 downwards.
GCTTCGCTGGCTTCTCGGCTTTTTTGTTGCCAGTATTGGATTTGTCGGTCAATCCATGAATATGGATCATGAGTTTGGTTTTCCATTTTTTAGAATCTCCGTAATTTCGCCTGTCGGCTGGAAGTTGTTGGTCGGCGCGTCTTCGTAGAGCGTGATGTCGGGGACGATGCGCGCTTCAAATTGTATGCTTGCGGTATAGCCGCCGCTGTCGATTTTATGCGAAACCTCGTTAATTAGCCAGGCTTCTGCGTCGATTTCGGGCTTAAAGCCTTTGACGACGGCAGGCGTTTCGGGGTAGAGGTCAGGGCGGCCGACGGCGAGGGTAATGCTAAATTCGGCAACGCCGCGCTGGATTTTTTTGAATGCGCCGCGCGCGCCTGACCATGCGCCGCTTTCTGTGGCATACAGATGGCGCAGGGTTTTGATTTTTTGGCCGTCGGTGTTGACTTTGCGATTGTCTGTCACGGTTTTTGTCGTCGTGACTTTTTTTGTTGTGTACTGCCTGCCTTTTTTGCCTTTTACCGTCTTGCCCTTGGTGGCTTTGCCTTTTTGGGTTTTGCCTTTTACGGCTTTTCCTTTGATGATTTTTGTCTCGCTGACTGTCTTTTTATTGGGGTAGGCGTTGTCTTTGTTGACGATGACTTCTTTTTTTTGGCCTGTTTTTTTATCGGTGTAATAGGCGCGCACGGCCTGATAACTGTTATTGCTGGAGTAGGTAAAGCTGTGGCTGTCGCCGCTGGCGCGCGTGATGGTGGTGGGCTGAATGGGCTGGCCGCTGGCGGTTTGGCTCTCGCCTGCAGGGATAAATAAGAGCTTGCCGTTTTTGATGGTAGCGATGGCGTCGTATTGCTCGGCAAGGCGGCTCATAAAGGACGCGTCTGATTCGTTGGTTTGGTCGATGTGTTCTATTTTTTGGCTTTGAAAATCCTTGCTGATGATGTATTCGTATTTGTGTTTTTTGGCGATGGTCTCAATGATTTGGTAGAGGGTTTGCTTGTGCCAGCTTTTCTCGACTTGCTCGGCGAGGGCTTCGGCGAGGTCGGCGGCGCGCGCGGTAATGCTTAGGCGGTCGGGGCTGCCTGATGCGGTAAATTCGGAGACGAGGTATTCGCCTTTTTCGACGAGGCCAGTTTCTTGGTAGCCCAGCTTGAGCGTGATTTTGCTGCCTGTTTTAGGGATGGCAATGGTGCCGTCGTGGTCGTCCAATTCGATGGTCAGCTCGTCGGCTTCAAAGCCGCGCTTGTCGGTCAGGCTGATGCTGATGATGCGGCTCATTGCCTGCGTGCCAAAGCGGCGGCCGTCTATGGTCAGCTCGGCTGCCGGCGTGAGATGTCGGGCGTTTTTGCCGCTGACTTCGTCAAAGATTTTAGCAGCGGCCTTTTGGGCGGCCGCGCTGATGGAATCAAAATTTAATTGCATGGCTTAAATCCCTGTCAGGTTTCGGACGACGGAGACGGCGACGTTGAGGGCGGCGCCTTCGAGGCCTAGCGCGCTGTCGGAAACTTTTTTCAGGCTCATGCTGAAAGAGATGGCGCGCGCGGAGCCGTCGGGATTCAGTTGGCTGCCTCGCTCTTGGATGTTGGTTATCACATAGCTGCCCATGATTTTGCCGTGGCCCATGATTAGGGTGTAGGGCTTGCCGGTAGCCGCCATCATGCGCAGGGCTTCGATGCTGCCCGTGCCGCCTGTGACTTCGGGGCGCAGCTCGCCCTCGATGGTCATCTCTTCTGGGTCTTTGCCTGTAAATTGTGCCGGCGGCATGGTGCCGACGGTTGCTTGGTTTGGGTGTTTCCATGCCTGGCTGCGGCTGTATTGATTAAAGGGTATGGTACGCATTAAAAACACGAACATCCCCAAGCTGCCTAATAAAACCATGATTTAGTCCTTATCGAAAAATGAGGAATTGCGGCGGCGCTGCTTGGCTTGGCTGCGCGCTTCGAGCTTGGCCATGATGGCGTTGACGAGGGTCTGCTCGCTCATGCCCGGCGCGGCGTGAACGTTGATTGTGATGTTGTCGCCCGCCATGCTGACGGCGTGGGGCGCAGCATTGAATCGGGTCGGGCTGGGCAGGGCGGTTTGGCGGCCGTCTGAAAATCCCAGTCCCAAGCGGTTGCCGATGTTGGCGAGTACGCCTGCGCCGCCGCGTCGGATGGCCTCGACTGCCTGCCAGCCGCCAAATTTGGCGACGTCGCGCTGATTGAATACGACTTCGCCTTTGTGTACAACGCCTGCGGCTTCATGGACGCCGCCTGCGCCTGTGTAGCCGCCGACGGAAAAACCGCGATTGGGAATGCCAATGCTGGGCGGCGTTGCCGGGGCTTTTGCGGAGGTGGCCTTTTTGAGCCATTCCCACGCGCCGACGGCAGCGGAGCGCAGGATTCTGAAGCTGTTGATGACTGCGCCGATGGGACCCATTGCGGCCGCCATGGCGATGGCGATTGGGTTATTGCCGGAAAATGTTTTTTTAATCCATTCCCAGCCGCTAATCAGGGCGGCTTTGACTTTATTCCAGTTTGCGAGCAGGGCAATGAGCCAGCCGATAGGGCCGGTAAAGGCGGCGAGCAGGGGGTTTTGTTGGAATACTTTTTTAATCCATTCCCAGCCTGCAATCAGGGCGGATTTGACTGTTTCCCAGTTGCGCCATAGCAAAACAATGGCAGTAACGGCGAGGATGGCCCAGCCGAAGGGGTTGGTCACAAGGAAAACCGCCGCTTTTGCGCCAAAGCCTAGCAGCGCCATGCCCAGACGGCCAAGCCAGCCGATAATCGTGGAAATCGCGCCGCCGCCACCTGCGAAGACGCCGAAGAGGCTGAAGAATGAAAATTTAGCCAGGGCGATGGGGACGAGGACGGCGGAAATGGCCGCGCCGATGCCTGTGATGACGGTCAGGAAGATGCCGACGGCGGCGACGATTTTCATGATGGTATTAGCGGTCTCTGGATTTTGGGCGGCCCAGTTGCTCAATTTTTCGTTAACGTCGCCGATCCATTTGGTTATTTCTTTCAATTCAGGCGCGATGGATTCGCCCATTTTGGCAAGAAAGTTGGTAAACGTGCCACCTGCCGCGTCCCATAAGTTGGTCAGCGTGCCTAATTGGTCGTTGACGCGCTGTTCGAGGCTGGCTTGCGATTCCAGTTTTTTGGCAAATTCTTCGTATCCTGCCTTGCCTTTATCGATCATGGTGTTTAAGGCTTGCTGCGTCTCGGCATCATCGCCGAAGATGCCTTGCAGAATCTTGAGGCGTTGCTCGGTGTTGACGGCTTTGAGCTTGGCCAGCTCGTCGTACATTTTGTCTAAGCCGCCAAATTCGCCCTTGCCGTCGGTAAAGTCGAGGGAAATGCCTGTCCCTTTTGTGGCTTTGGCAATTTTCTTGGTATCCATCATGCGCGTGAACACTTTGCGCATGGCGTTGCCTGCTGATTCGCCTACTAAGCCTGATTGGTCAAGCATGCCGACGAGCGGCGCCATCGTCTTCATGGCTGCCTCGCCCTTGATGTTGAGGATGTCGAGGGCTGGGGCCATTTTTTCAAACGCGCCTTGAATATTACTATCTTCAACGCCTACGTAATGCAGCCGCTGAACTTGGTCGATAACGCCTTTTATCTCGTCTTCGGTCGCACGCATAGCGTCTTGCAGTTTGGCTGTCATCTCGGCGGCGGCTTCTGGGCTTTTTTTGAGTTGGACGGCCAAGAGGGCGGCGGCCTCGCCTGTGCCGCCTAAGATTTTTTTTGATTCTATGCCTTGGCGGCGCAACATGAGCATCATGATTTTAAAGTCGGCGGTCGTACCCGGCAGGCGGTCGCCCAAGCGAGTGGCAAGGTTTTCAATGTCTTTGAAGTCGGCGGATACTTTGCCGGTATTGTCCATCATGGCCGCGCGCAGGTCGGTGGAGGCGGCCTCTGTTTCGGCGTAGGCTTTGACCGGCGAAGAGAGGACGTTGCGCGTGGTGTCGGCAATGCCGCGCGCGGTGTACATCAGGCCGACGGCGCGCATGCCTGCTTCGGTCATTTGGGATTTGGCGGCGGCGGCTTTGTTTTGGGCGTTTTGTAATTTTTCGTATGCCAGCCGTTGCTTTTCTACCGCTTTAGATGCCGCTTCGTGTTTTTTATTTAATTGGTCTTGGGCGTTTGAGAATGTTTTGGCCGTGATACCGGCGGCAGATAATGCCTGGTCGAGTTTTCTGACTTTCTCCCAGTTTTTCTCTTGCGCCTGTGTCAGCTTTTTGTTTGCTTTGGTCAAGTCGCGTAATTCTTTTTCTTGCTCTTTGCTCGCTGTTCCTGTTTTGGCAATTTCGTTATTCAGGCGGCGGATTTCGGCGGCGTTTTTTCTTAATGCTTCGCCGTTTTTGCTTAATTCTTTATTTAATTTGTTTTTTCTTAATAGATTTTCTTGGGCTTTATCTAGGTCATGCAATTCTGCCTCTGCCTTTTTTAGGCTTTGCGCTAAAACGTTGCTGCCCTCTCGTAGCTTTTTGAAAGCCGCGCTGGCTTTGTCGGTGGCCGACATGATGATTTTTAATTCGAGGCTTTTAGACATGATGTTTCCTGTTTTTGATTACAAAAGGCCGTCTGAAATATTCAGGCGGCCTTTGTTTACTCTTCGGGCGTGTTGATTTGGACGGCTTTGTCGGTCCACTCAATCAGCTCGGCGATATTGCATTGCTCAAACTTGTCGAGGCTGCCGAAGGTCGCCGCGCATTGGGCGAGGCAGTCGTTGATTAGGTTGTAATACTTTTTCTCGTCTTCTGCCGCCGCCTGATAGATGTCGGCTTCGCCGCTTAGGATTCGGCCGACGTGGTCTGCTCGGAATTTGAGCTTTGGGAGTAGCCCAAGTCCTGCAAGGCTGCCTCCATCTCGGCTTTGGCTGACGGCGGCGCTGAAAAAAAATCAATGGCAACATTTAAGACTTGAGCGTCCGACATGCTCAATTTGCCATAGGCGACACGCGTCAGCGGCGGCGTTGAGATTTTGCCCAGCAGTTTTTGAACGGTGTCTGTGTGTTTGACTTTAATCAAGTCCTGCCCCAAGCCCTCCATGTCTTTGGCCAGCGGCTCGCGCAGGGTGTAGCGGTCGCCGGTGGAAAGCTCGATGGTCAGGGTGTTGTCGTCGTTGATTTTGATGGTTTGCATTGTTTGCTCCTATTTGGATTTTAAGATGGCGGCGCGATACCAAACGCCTTTTAACTCTGGGCTGTAATTGGTGGCCAGGTCAAAGCCTGACGCGGTCACGTTTTGGACGTACTGCAAGCGTGCCGAATTGCTTCGGATGTCTAAGCATACCTCGAAAATATCAGGGCGGCGGCTGAATGGTTTGGGGAAAGATACTGTGGCCGGCGTGTTGTTTTCGGGGATAAAGCCGAAATTTTCACGGGCGATGTAGCCCTCCTGAATTTCACTATATGGCGATTCTGCTTTAGGGGCAGGGCGGTTTTCCAAAGCAGTGAGGCGGCGTTTGAGTTCGCTGTCGTCGTAGACGGTGTCTTGGTCTTGGCGGTTTTCCAGCGCGGTCAGCCGTTGCTTGAGGTCGCTGTCGTCGTAGACGGTGTCTTGGTCTTGGCGGTTTTCCAGCGCGGTCAGCCGTTGCTTGATGTCGCTGTCGTCGTAGACGGTGTCTCGGTCTTGGCGGTTTTCCAGCGCGGTCAGCCGTTGCTTGATGTCGCTGTCGTCGTAGACGGTGTCTCGGTCTTGGCGGTTTTCCAGCGCGGCGAGCCGTTGCTTGATTTCGCTGTCATCGTATGCCGTCGGGCTTCGATTTCCAGCCGCGCGGATGATGGTGGCTTCGGAAACGGTAACGCTGACGGCCTCTTCGTGGATTTCGCCGCCGTCGCCTGCGGTCACGGGCGTGATGCTCGGCGTGATGTGCAGTTGGCCGCGCAAATAGGTTTTGACGTACTGGCCGCTGATGGCGCGGAGGTCGTATTCGGCGGTTGTGTGCGTGATGGCGGCGGTCAGGGCGGATGGAAACAGCAGGCTGACGATGTTGCCGTCAACGGTCAGCTCGGGCGCAATGGTTGCACCGTCGGGGAATTTGACGGCCAGCGCAAAAGACAGGCCGTCGATTTGCAACGGCTCGCCTGCTTCGTTGGTCAGGGCGACTTTGAATAAATAGGTGTCGCCCTGGTAAATGGCCAGATTCTTGGTTTTCATCACAAGCCCAACGCGGCGCGCAGGCCGGCGCGTTCGTCTTGGCCGCCGAAAGCGGCTTTATTGCCCATGACGTCAATTTCGACGATGGGGCTGCCGTCCACGCTTTCTTTCCAATAAACAAGCTCGACTGTGAATTTATGCTCGCCGCCTTCGCCTTGTTTGTCGCTGCCGGGGTCGGCTTCGGTAATGCGGCCGCGCGCTTCGCCTTTGAGGGTTTGGTAGCCTGTGCCGTCTTCTTCTTGCAGCGCGCCTTGGTAGCGCAGCAGCTTGCCGTCAATGCTGCTTGACATAGATTTGAGCATATCGGCGTCGTAGCCTTTGGATGTGATTTCCATTGTCAGCTTTTCAAAGCCGTGGACGACGGTCATTTCAATCATGCCGCCGCCCGGCGTGTAGGTTTCGGTTTGGCGGCTGATTTTTGGGCGCGTGATGTCGACGGTTACGCCGTATTGGTTCTCGCCATCGACGAATAAGTTAAAGCCTTTAAGGACTTTTGGCATTTTCATGGGGTGGGTTTCCTTTCAGACGGCCTAGACGGTAGTCGGTTTCAGGGTGTTGGCGAATGTGATGACCTTGTCAACCAAGTTAACAAAGAAGGTGTCGGTAACGTGTTGGTTGAAAACCAAGTTTTCCAGTGGCGGCACCCATGTGAACTCGTAGCTGATTGTGAATTGACCGGCTTGGACGGTTTCGGAGGTGTTGAGGGTTTTGTCGATAAACACGCGCGCGCCCAAGATGTAGCCTTTGTTGACGTACTGCGCCAATTTGGCGTTGATGGCCATAATGATGTCTTCCATCAGGCTCTTATGCATCGGCTTGTCCAAAGCCCACATGAAGGCGGAAGCGATGGTCTCTTGGATGATTTGGGCGGTACGCGTGGCGACTTCGAAAGCCATCATGCTGTCGTTGGTGCAGGTGCGGTTGCCCCAAACGCGGAAACCGTCCTCGCGGATCAGGGTGGTGACGTCTTTGTTGTTGAGGGTGTTGGCGTCGCAGTTTTTGTCCAAAAGATCAAAGCTGCGCGCGAATTTCAGGCCGCTGACGCCGTTGATTTCAGTGTTGGAGATTGATTTGTGCCAGCCAACATTTTTGTCGAGTTTGGCGCGCGCGCCCAATACTCGGGCGATGGTGGCGGCGGTCTCGGTTTTCTTGGAGGCAGGGTCGAATGCCATAAACTCGTTGTCAATCAACATCAGCTCACGCTGGCCGAAGTTTTTGCGGTAGTTGCCCACTTCCGTGATGTCGGGATTGCCGCCTGCGCTGCCGTAGGCAAAGGCGCGCGTCGCTTGGGCAACGCCTACCAATTCGGTCAAGACGTCTTGGCTGTCCAGCTCTGGGCAGCCCAAGATTTTCGGGGTATAGCCTGTCACGGCTTTGGCGCGGCGCAGGGCTTTGAGGCCGGTGTAGTTGCCGCCTTCGGCTGTGCCGATGACGTTGGCTTTGAGTTCTTCGGTGTTTTTGCTGTCGGCAACGCGCACGATGACGACTTGTGCGTCGGCTTGGTCAACGATGGCGTCGAGGGATTTGGCGAGCGTGCCTTTTGTGCCTGCTTTGGCGAGCAGGTCGTAGGCGGAGGTGGCGAAAATCGGGGTGTTCAGCGGAAATACTTTTGCGTCGGCATCTTCGGCGGTACAAACCATGCCGATGATGGCTGTCGAGATGTCGCTGATGCTGCGCACGCCTTCGGTGTATTCGTTGGCTGTGATGCCATGATGGCGGTTTGCTTCTGCCATTGGGGCTTCCTTTTTGTGGGTTGGACGATTGATACACTATTAAAAATTAATCCCACGCGTGTGGCGAGCGCGTGGGATTTTTTGGGTATTTTTTAAAATTGGTCTTGCTTCATGACAACGGCAAGGTCTGACGGCGAATATTTGGACGGCTCGCCAAAGCCGATGACGGCGGCGCACCATTCGGAGCAAAACCATTTATCCGGAGCTTGGCGAATTTTCAGGCGTCGGAAAACCGACTTGACGGCCAAAACGCCTGAAAGGTCGTATTTCTTGCCTTTTGTTTCGCGCCATAGTTTCATGGCGCGGCCGTAGGTCAGATTAGGCTTGGGCAGCTCAATCAAATCCCACTTGTCAGACGGCAGCTCCATGCGCTTGCAACGGACGCCGCCGTCCCGATGGGACGATGTGTAGCAGTCAAACTGACCGTCAGGTAGTCGGACGGCGATTTCGCAGTGGGAATATTCGCCGCGCGTCGCTTTGCGGATTGCCCAATCAGTCAAGCGGTAGATGATGTCTTTGGGAGATTGGATTTTTTTTCGGCCTTTGTACAATGCCAAATAAATTTTACTCATTCAGACGGCCTCCGGCAGCTTAAACTCGATTTTGATTTTGTCTAAGGCTGATTTGGTTTTGGCGGATTCGATTTTGCTCTGCAGCGCCTGCCGCTGGCCTGTGATGGATGCGGTCAGTTGCTCATAGGCGAGAGTCTTTTTCAAAGCCGCCTGTTTGAGTGCGTCAGCCGGTACGCCTCGGCTGGCCGCGATTTGGTCGAGTATTGGCGTAGGGGCAGATTTATCAGCCGCCCATGCTTTTGCCTCGGCCGCTTGGATGACCCATGTCTGCACTTCAAAGCCTGGGATTTTATCGATACCGGCGGCGCGGTCGATAAACGCTTGAGCCGCCGCATTTAAGCTGATGATTTTTTCGGCTCGTAGCTCTTCCAAGATGGCGGCTTCGCGCTCATTTGGCAAAACCCATTCCCCATCCTTGACGATATGGGCTTCAGACGGTGGCGGCGTGGTTGCTTCCTGCACGGTTTTGCCGTCTGAAAACAAGTATTCGCCCAAATCGTCCGCAGCTTCTAAATAAAAGTAGCCTTGGGGCAAAATAGGCGGCTCGACACTCATTTTCTCGGCGAAATGCCCATGATGATTAAAAATATAAAACATAATTACCTCTTTTGATTATTTGCTGTTTGGGGTGTGCCATTCGGTGTAGCCGTAGGTGTATGGAGTGTCTTTATGCGGCTGAATGCTGATATATGTTCCGCTCCACCAAGGGACTACTGCACCGCCGAAGCCGCAGGCAATTGCCCTAAGTGGTCTATAGTCCTGATTTCGGAAACGCTTCGGTATTTCTTCTGTTGTGATGATTGTTTCGATGTTGGCTTTAAATGAATAGACGGTGTCAAGCCTTAATTCAATGTCGCCGCCGCGTTGGCGGTACGCGATGGCGGCGCCGCCTTGCCCTTTACTGCCAGCTTTAACGCCATCGATTACTGGAAGCGGAATCCATCCGGTATCGTATGGCTCGACAACATCGGCAATGATTTCAATGGCGGAAGGGATGGCGCGCCCTGTTTGAAACCCATCGTCTGAAGATGGGCAGGCGTATGCGTCGCCGTACCAAACCTGCGAAGATCCGCCAGCGTCGAGGGCGACGGCAATCAGGCAGCCTTCATCTGCCATGATTTGCGCGGATTCTTGCAGCGTTGCACCGTATGAGCCGCTGATTCCCTCGAGGTTTAAAAGCACGATGCTGCGGTCGGCACGTTGGCCGATGGCGGCGCGCGCGCTCAAATATGTGTCAGGGTTTTGAATGACGCTGCCGTTTTCAACCAAGACAGGGCCGCGAGCGAAACTTGCTGACCATTCCGCGCCTTCGTCAACCCATTGGGCGGCCGACTTGCCGTCTTTGCTTTTGGCGGCTTTTAATTTGCCGTTGCGCATCCAAACGGCGGCGGCGTTGGTGTCGTAATCTGATGATGCCCAGTCTCGATGTACTTTGCCGTCAACGATTTGCAGTCCTTGCAGCGCCGCTTTGCCATCTACCGGCGGCGTCGTCCATCCGTCGCAGCTCAAAAGGATGCGCGCGCGGCTATTGCCGACGTAGTCATGCAGTTTTTCTAATTTGATTTTTTTTTGTGCGTCAGGCTCGCCTAAAAGGATTTTTCTGATGCTGCCGGGCTTGGGATTGATGACTTCGGTAATGTTCCATTTTTTGCCATTTTTTTGATGATAGCGGCAGCGGACGATGGTTTTTTCGCGCGTGTCGATGTAGTCGCCGTCAAAGTGGGCAAATGATTCATCGATGGGCAGCCAATCCGGCGCATCGGGAATATATCGCGCGCCGGTTTGTTTTTTATATAAATGACCTTGGGCGATGATTACCGCGCCGTCTTTGAGCTTTGTCAGATTTTCGAGGGCGGCAATAAACTCGCGGCGGCTGTCAAACGATAAAACAATCTGCGCCGCTCCGCCGAAGCCGTTGTCTTTAAATTTTTTATTAATCAGTTTTTCGACATATTCACGAGTCGCCAAAACGACGGCAGGGTCAACCTTGAGGCCGACGGCGTCGGTGTTGTCTATTTGGATGACCATGCGGATGATTTGCTGACTTGCCGAGCCGCTGGATAGGCGCGGCTTGTAGCTGTCGGCGATGCTGCCGATGGCGATCAGGTTGTTGTTGTTGTCAAAGAGGCCGACTTCGCGGATGGTAAAGTCGCCTTCTTCTTCGGGGATGAGCAGCTCGGCGATGACCTGCTTTTGGTTGTTTTCGTCAACCTCCAACATATTGAGGCTTGCGCGGTACACTTCGCGCGTCAGGGCGGTGGCTGTGGCAGACGGCGTGATGGGTTTGCCGCCGCCGTCGCCGACTGCCATTTGGCTCAAGTTGACGACTGTGCCTAATGCGGTCGCTTTCGCGATGCGCGCGGCGCCGATGTTGGTGACGAGGGTGTAATACTGTTGGCTCATGGGTTGGCTTTCGGGTTAATTGTGATGACGTCGATGTGTTGTAATGCGGCGGCGGCGCGGCCTGCCGGTTTTAAATTAATTTTTGGCTTGATGTATGGGTAAATTGTCGTGCGTTGTCCGCTGATGGTAATGCCGCTGGCTTTGAGTTTTCCGTAGGTCATAACGCCGACGGTCAAGCCGCTTAAATGACGGCTGACCGGCTTAACCTTTTGGACGATGCGCAGCATTTCCTGATAGTCGGCCTGGCTGATGGCTTCTTCGGCCATCAGGGTCAGAGCAAAGCTGGCAGGCGAGCCGATGGGCTTGGTCTGAAACCATTCTGTAATCTTGGCGGTCACGCCGAAGGGCTTTAGGGCTTCTTCGATGGCGCCGTTCGTGCCTTTAAATTTATGGGTGCGGTAGGCTGATTTGATGACGTCGCGTTTGCGCTGCTCGTCCCATGCGTCATTCCAATAGTCAACCGACAGCGCCCATGCGAGATACGGCAACAGGTGGGCTGGGATTCTGTCGGGATTCCAGAGGTCGGAGACGACGGCGTAGGGGACGGGGTAGATTTCGGCTTCGCCGAATTTCTTCTCAAAAGCCGTCCGCGTTGATGGCTGGGCGGTTTGGTATTTATTCATTTTGGCCGCCGTAGCTGATATTGATTTGCGTACACAAGGCCGCCTGATATTGTGTGACCGGCATGGCGGCGGCTGGCTGGCTGATGACGACGCTCTGCACGCCCTCGACGCGGAGGGCGGCGTAAATCATGGAAAGGTCAACGTCGCGGCCCAGCTTGAAATTTTCGTCCACGGCTTCACGCATACGCGTGCGCGCGTTTTCCAAAATCGGCTCATAGTCGGGCGTGGGATAGACGATGATTTGGGCGTTGATTTGATACTCGATGATTTGGGCGGCTTTGACGGTCACGCGGTCGGCGGTCGGGCGGCGGTATTTGGCATTGACGGCCTCTGTCACGGCTTTGATGACGGCTTCAGACGGCACGCCGCCTGCTTGATTCGAGAGGACGACAATATCGACAACCGCGCCGCTCGGGCTGATGACGGCGATGTCGGCGACTTGGCCGTGCGCGGATTTGGCGTGTTGGTAATAGGATTCTTCGCTGCCTGCCGTGGTCAGGGTTTCAAACGCGCCTTGCACGCGGCGGCGCAGGGATTCGTCGGATTCCCAAACCTGCTGGATGGGCGGCTCGACGGTGTAGTCGGCCTCGGTAATAACGAGGCGCTGAATATCGACATTGGCGGCGAGCTGGTCCAAGTCGCTGCCTGTTGCGTATGCCAGCATTAAGCCTTTGGCGCGCTCGTTGAAATCTTGGCGCATGAGCATTTCTGAATAGGCGCACTCTTCCAGTAATTTGACAACCGGCTCGGATTCCAGCTCCAACACTTTGCGCCAATAGTCGCGCTCGGCAGGCGTTTGATATTCTGCGATAAAACGCTCCTTGCGCGCGGCAAGTATTTTCTCGAAGTCAATCTCTTCGATGACGTCGGGGGCTGGAATTTTCGATAAGTCGGCAATTTGCGGCATTTTTTTTATTTCCTGATGCTGTATGTCTCAAGTGTGCCGGTCGAGATGTTGACGGCTTCGATGTTGATGATGACTTTTGCGTCGTTGGCGGCGGCTGCCGATACGGTGGCCGCCTGAATTTCAATGCGCGGCTCCCACTTTGCCAGGGCGGCGATGGCGGCCGCCTGGCATTGCAAGAGCAGGGCGGGGGTAATCGGTTGGTCTAATAATTCTGGCAGTAGGCTGCCATATTCTTCGCGCATCAGGCGCGTGCCGATGCGCGTGAACAGAATGTTTTTTATTGACTGGCGGATGTGGTCGTAGAGGCCGATCTGACGGCCTGTTTCGCTGTTGGTCATTCGGGTTTGCCTGTCTTGCCGCCGCTGTCGCCGGTGTGAATATGCTCATCGAGGACGATGCCGTTGGATTCGATTTTGCCGGTATTGGTCAGCGTGCCTTCGTGGTTGATTGCGCCTTTGATGGTTGTGCCGCCGCCTGCGCCTTCGCCGCCGCTGCCGCTCATGCCTGCCGTGTAGGTCAGCAGGCCGTTGCTTGTCGTCATTTTTTGGATGACAACGTTGCCAGTGATGAGGGTGTCGGGCGCGTCGATGGTCAGCTTGGCGACGGCTTTTAAGGTCATTTGGCCTGCGCTGTGGTTGTAATTGATGATGGCGCCGTCTGGGAATTTGACGACGGTCTCGTCAGCCGATTGGGCAGGGCTGGGGAATGAGGCCGATGCCATGCCGCACAAAACCATGCCGTTGGCGGTCTCGCCGCTTGGCGACAAGATGATGCAGTTTTCGCCGACGCTTGGGGGGCGGTGTACGGAAACGCCGCCTGCGAATGGGACGAAATAGGGCAGCCAGTCGCTCGTCAGCTCGCCATGCTGCACGCGTACCAATGCGCGCGCAGGGTCTGATTCGGAAATCACGCCCTGCTTGATGATGTTGGCGATTTTTCTGTTGAGTTCGGCGGTCATTGGTTTGGGTTTGTGTTCGCGTGCGTGTAATGGGCATAGTTTGGCAACGGCAACGCGGTTTTTCTATTCTTGGCGGTTTTGATGGTTTTTTTTAAAAGAGAGGCCGTCTGACAACGGGTTCAGACGGCCTTTTTATTCGTGGGCGGCCATGTGGCTGATGACGAGGTTTTCGATGATTTCGAGGTCGTCATCACTAAAACCTAAGAGATGACGCTCGGGTCGGCCGTCGTCGCCGTATTGGTGGGCGGCGGCGATGTAGGCGGTCAGGCCGCTGACGAATTTGATGGCGACGCCCATGCTGTCGATTTGTGAGCGCAGGTATTTGGCGCGGTGGATTTTTGTGAACATGCGCGTTTTCAGCCGCTCTTTGGTGGGCTTGCCGTCTAAGACGCGGATGTAGTCGCGGTTGAATTTTGACACGCCGCGCGTTTCCAATTCGTAGCCCCACTCATACTGCGGATCGTAGGCGGCCGTATTGGCGCGCGATTTCTTGGCGGCGCTGGCGGCGGTCTTGATGTTTTTAAATTGGCGGATGCGTCCGGCGTGTTTGCCGGATAGATAGACAAAGCGCTGCCCGACTTTGAGACGCTCGCCGTCTTTGAGCTTGCGCCCTTCTTCGCCGTGTCCGGCGCGCGGCGTCATGGCGTTGCCTTCAGGCTCAATGTTGGCGCGGATGCGCTGGCGGTTGGCTTTTAAAACGACTTTGCCAATGTCGCTTTTAAGGCGGCGAAGCTCTGCCGGGGAGAGTTTGGCAATGTATTCGTCGATGTTTTTAATATAAAGATTTAAGGCGTCGGCGGTCATTTTCTGTCTGTTCCGATGCCCAGCGCGGTCATCAGGTCGGAATGGTTGGCGTTGCGCGGATGGCCGATGACGATGTTGCCCTGGTCGTCGGTCAAGACAGTGGTGCGCTCGGTCAGATTTAACTCAATCAGAATGTCGCAGGTGTCGTTCCCCAAAAGCTCAACCTCGAAACTGTAATCTGTCGGCGTGGTCGCGCCCGGGCCGATGATTTGGGGGTTTTCTTCTTGCAGCCAAGCGATAACGACGGCGTTTAAGACGTCGATGTTGCCGGTAAAGTCGGTAATCATGACGCTCAAACGGTATTTTATCTCATGGCTCAATGTGCCTTTTGAGGCGACGATTTGCCCGTTGGTCACAAACATCGTCAGCTTGTCGGGATTTTGGCGCAGCTCGGGCAGGTGCTTTTGGATTTCAGCGCGCAGTAAAGCTGGTTTTTCCATATTTTTCCTGTTCGCGTTGGCAGTCGATACAGAGGCGGCAGCCGGGGACGGCTTGGCGGCGTGCTTCGGGGATGGGTTCGCCGCATTCTTCGCACTCAAATGCGGATGGGTAGTCTTGCTCGGCGCGGTCGGCTTGGCGTGCGAGGGCGTGGGCGCGTTGCATTTCTTCCAGCTCGCAGGCGCGGTCGATGTAGTCGGTCATTTCTCGGCCTCCGCGTCTGGGTTGAGGCAGGCGGCCAGCGTGTCGCGGTAGAGGCGGCATTGATTAAAGGCGGTTTTGTAGGCGGCAATGGTGTAAACCAAGTCGGCATTGGTTTTTATTTCGGTCAGCGGATTGACGGTACATTTCGGCACGGGTGGGCAGGTGTCGGCGGCTTGTATGGTCAGCGGCTCTTTGGCGGAGCAGGCGGTCAGGGCGGCGGAGAGTAAGATGGGGAGGATCGTTTTCATGGCTGTGCTTTCTAAGATAGGGCGTGTTTGACACGCCCTTTTTTTATTTGATGGATTTGGCTAAATCTTCGGGGACTGCCTGACTTGCCCAATCGTGATTTTTTTGGATGGCCGTCTGAATCTGCTCATTGTGTCCGGCGGCTTCGGCGGTCAGTCGGTCGAGCTGCTCTTGCAGGGTGCGGCTGCGCTGGTGGTAGAGCTTCAGGGCGGTATCTTTTTGCTTGATGGTCTCGGCCTGCGTTTTGATTTCTTGCTCTTTGGCTTTGATGGTGCGGTTGGCTTTAAGCAGGCCGTTCATGAGCAGGCAGCAGGCGAGAAAGAGGGCGAGACAGAATGAAATGACGGTTTTCATGGCGAGTCCTTTAGGCAAGCTCGAAATGTGGGCCATCGATAAACGCGCGTTTACCGGCGGCGCGGCGTTCGGCGACGTAGTCGGCGACGAGTTCGGTTGTCGGCTTGGTGGTGTCGTTGAGGGTTGCCCAGCAGCCGCCCCAACGGACGCGGATGTTTAATTCTTTGGCGGCGTCGCGCATGGCTTCGGCGATGGGGTAGAAGTTTTCCCATGCCCATGAAATCTCTTTGCTGCCGTTGCCGTCGAAGTCGCCCCACGGGATGAGGTCGGAGGCGTGGCCGTAGCCGTCTGGTTGTTTCAAGTGTTTGCTGTTGAGGGTACGGCTTGCACCGGCGGCGACAAGTCGCTTTTGTCGCTCAAGTGTGCGCAGCCCTTCGTTTACGCTGAAGTCTTGGCTGGTCAGCTCGATGGCGCGTTTGATGACTTTGACGAGGTCGGGATGGACGCCGTTTAATTTTGTCAGGCTGGTTTTGCCCAGGGTGTAGGTTGGTTTGTCGGTCATTTGTGAGGCTTTCTTATGGGTTGGTCTGATGTTTGGTCGCGGTCGGCAAGAGGCTGTTGACGTTGCCGCCGTGCCAAATTAATGCTCCGGTATGCAGGGCCAATCCGAAAATCAGCCCCCACACGGCGGCGGAGTAGAGTTTGAATATCACGGCAATCATCAGCCCGATCATCCAGGCAAATTTGAGCCAGGCGATGAAACAAATGAGGGGCTTATGGGTGCGGCCGCGCGTATCGAAAAACAGGATGCGCCATGCTCCGGCAGCCGTCAGGGAGATGATGGCGGCGGCTTGCAGTGGGGTCATTCGCTCTCTCCTTTCTTTTGGTTGGGTTGGGTTGGCTTGGCTGTGCCGACAAAGTCGATCAGGCGGTTGACGATGACGACGACGAGGGCGGAAAACAGGGCGGCGCCGAGAAATTCGTTAAATTTCAGCGGCTGGGCATCGGGGCGGATGATGCTCAAAACCCAGTTGAAAATCCCTGCGGCGGTCTCACCGCCAAAGATGCCGCTGAAAAAGGAAACGGCGAAGAGCCAAGCCTTGGTCAGTGGGCTGTGTTGGTTTTGGCTTAAGATAAACAGGCTTGCGCCGACGGCCGCGCCGAAGGCAACAGATGCGGCCATGTGATAACTGCCGATGACGATGACGGCCGCGTTGATGGCGGTGGTGGTTTTGGTTTCGTTCACGTTTTCTAATCCCATAGATTGATTGTTTTGATTGTTTGGTTTTGTTCTGTTCTCGGCATGACGATGGTCAGCCCTGCTGGCAGTTGCACGGCTTGGCGGCTTAGTTTTGGATTGGCTGCGAGGATTTGCTCAACCATGACGCTGGATTTGCCGTAATACTCGTAGGCCAGGCGGCTGATGGTGTCGCCGTCGCGCGTGATGATGGTGTTGTTTTGGGTGTGCATTTCAGACGGCCTTTAAATCAGCTCGCAGTCAATACGCGGCTTTTTGAGCAGCTCGGCGATGGCGTGATGCCCTTCGCGTCGGTAGTCTTCGGCGGTCTCTTGTTTGGCGTCGCTGCGCGCGGCGGTCTTGCCGGTGCTGTCGTAGTCGTTGTAAACCTCTAGAAGCAGGGCTTTGGTGTAGCTGTACACGGCGCGGCGGTAACGGATGGTGGCGAGCGGCTCGCCGTTGATTCGGCGTGGGTCGGTTTGGCTGATGTGTTGAGCCAATGGGACGATGGCGATGATGTCTTTGAGCTGGTCGTTGACGTAGGCGACGGCGTTGACGGCGGTGTCGAAGAGGCGGTCGGGCGTGATGGTGGTGTCGATGCGCATGTCGCGGCGCAGCTCGTCTAGGTCGATGACCGGCCAAAATTCGCCGCTGTCGATTTGTTGTTTGTCGATGGTTTGTGTGTTGGCTGGGGCGGCTGTATTAAAGTTAAATCCGGTCATTTCAGACGGCCTTTTTTATTGGGGTATGGCAGGGGCGGCGGCGCAGGCTGTAAGGGATTGGGCTTGCAGACAGGCCGCCGTCTGCCATACGGCGGGGGAGCTTTTATTTTTCGAGCTGTTTTTTCAGGGCGTCGATGCGTTTTTTGACGCCGCTGCGCGCGTTGTAGGCGTAGGCTTGCCAGTAGAGGGCGAGGGCGTGTTCGGCTTCGCCTTGCTCTTCGGCGCGTTCGCCTGCGGCTTTGAGCAATTTGGCGCGTATTTGGTCGGGCATGTTGTTGATGTGCAGGCCGTTGTCTGCTTTGGCTGTGACCCAGTCAATCAGGGTTTGCAGGTTGGGCAGGCTGATGTCGCTGCCTGCGCTGATTTGCTCGGCCATTTGCTCGATGATGATTTCGGGCATGGTTCGGCTGTATTCATCGGTCGAGGCCATTTGTGTCTCGATGGCGAGCTGCGCCAACGGCATGGCGGCGTCGAGCGCGCCTGTGTCAATCATCCAAACCAAGAGCGTCGGGGTCACTTGGTCGTCTTCGGCGGCGCGGCCTGTGTCGATGACGCCTTGAATCCAGTCGGAATAATTGGGAATCATGGCGGCTTTGGCTTTGATTTTGTCTTGGATGGAATCGATATTTTTTAAAATCGCTTTGTCGTCTTTGAGGCTTTTGTAGAGGCGCTGATAGACGGTCAGGGCGTTGATGTCGATGCTGTCCGTCGAGGCGGCAGCGGCAATGCTTTGGTCAAAGTGTTGGCGAATGAGGGTCATTTCAGACGGCCTTTCTTTTTGTCTTCGGGGGCTTGCGCCCCCCTGTTTTTATTCGGTGTATTTCAGGTTTTCAATCAAGACGGCCGCGCCGTATTCTTCGACGATGAAGTCGATGTTTTTGGATTGCAGGCTTTCAAGCTGGTCTTTTCGTGGGTTGTCCACGATTAACCGGCGCTCGCCGCTGATTTGGTAGTAAATCGACAGATTCGATACTGGGGTAATCAGCAGGGTGTTTTGCGGCATATTTGGGACGTACATAACCGGCAGGCCGCCTAATGTGCGCTCTTTGTTCAGACGGCCGCCTGCTTCGATTTCAGTGGCGGTTTCGCCTGATTTGTTGACGATGCGCAGGTATTTGTCGCCGACGGTACGGCGGCTTGCCAAGACGACAAAGTCGGAGCGGTCGGCAAAGCGTTCGTCCATGATGTTGAGCGCGTCAGTGACGACGGCATCGAGGTTTTTGTAATCTGTTGCGCCCGGGCCATATGGGACGGATGTCTTCGATGTGCCTGCCGTGCCGATGCAGCGCGCTTTGTTTTCCTCGCGCATTTTTTGCAGCCAGCCTTTGGTAACGTCTTGCAGCATTGTGTTGGTGGAGGCGTCAGAATCGGCGGCGCGGCTGGTGCCGTTCATGCCGATGGTGACCAAAGACAGGGCGATGGATTCGGCAATTTTTTTGTTGATGTGTTTCGGGAAATCGGTCAGGTGCGCCCATTGGTCGATTTCGTCATAGCGTAGGGCGGCGTCGAAGTTGGTTTTCTCGAGCGAGTATTTGCGGCCGCTCAAGTTGTGGATTGGCTTCGGTTTGCGTTCTTTGCCTGCGCCGGTGGTGTCGGTATTGCTGCCGATCAAGCCGGATGAGAGGCCGATGACTTCGCCTACTTTTTCAGTTTTCGGGCGCAGATTGATTTTTTGCAGCAGCTCGGTGTTTTGTGCGATTTCGTCGTACATGGTCTGCACGGCGGTCGGGGCGATGGTGTAGCCGTTGCTGACTTGCTCTTTGCTGATGCCTTGGGCGGCGGCAACTTCGGAAATCATCGCGGCGATGGCGAGACTTAATTTAGTTTGGTTCATGATGCGCTTTCTGTGGTATTGGGGGGATGTGGTGGATTCGGGTTGCTTACTTACCAGACAATGCGGTCGGCTGATTGGCTGCCGCTGTGTTCTTGGCGTTGGCCGGTATATGGCGCGGCTTCGATTTCGGCTTTGAATTTGTCAAACTCGGCGCGCAGGGCGTTGTATTCGGTTTGCTGGGCTTCGATTTTTTCGTCCAGTTTTTCGATGATTTGCGCGGCTTGACTGTATTTCTGACGCATGGCGTCGAGGTCTTCGGCTTTGGCGTAATCTTGCGAATCCCCAGCTTGGTCGGTTGTTTCCGGTGTGTTTTCCGGAATGGATTCTGGTTTTTCTTTTTTGCCGAAATATTTGTCAAACAGGCGGCTGAAAACGCTTTCTGCGTGTTCTTCGGTCATCGGTTTGGCTTGGTTTTCGGCTTGGTTGCTGTCTTGAGGCTTGGTCATGGCGATTTCCTGCGTTTCGGTTTGGCGGTAGGCGGTAAAGATTTTTTCTTCGGCTTTGGTCTTGGCGGCGGTGTAGTTTGCGGTCGTGCCAAGACTTGCCGGGGTGTCGGTAATGGCGAGGCCTGTCAGGTAGGCTTTTTTGGTGTCTGCAAAGCGCGGCGTAATCTCCATGCTTGTGTAGATTTTTTGGCCGCTGTCCCAAAGTTTTTGAAGGCTCTCGGTAATATTCAGCTTGGCCAGCAGGGCGGTTTTGGTTTCGTCTTTTGCCCACGGCTCGGCTTTAAGTTCGACAACGTCGCCATAGCCGCCGGCGAAATCTGGAAACAGAAAATTCATGTGTTCGAGATTGATGCGCGCGCCGTAGATTTCTGGGTCGTATTGGTCGGCCATTTCTTGCAGCTCTTTGGCTGAAATGGTGCGGCCGTCTGCGGTTTCGCCGCTGACGCCGATGACGCGCCAATCGGTTTTTTTATAGGTCATGGGTGAATGTCTCGCGTGTGGATGGGCATAGTTTGGCAAGCGTTAAGCTCTTTATCTATGCTTTGCGATTTTTGAGGATTTTTTTAAAAGGCGTTTGGGTTTAAGGCGGTCTGAAAATCATTGATTGTTTGGTTTTCAGACTTTTTTATTTTTTGAGAGATGACAAAAGAATCGTTAATCAAACCGAATGTCGATCCGCGCTTGATGGCGCGTGAGCTTTATTGGCAGGGCTGGCGGATTTCAGAGATTGCGCGGCATCTTGGTCTCAAGGCGCCGGCGGTCTATTCTTGGAAGAGCCGCGATAATTGGGACGGCGGCAGTCCGGCGGTGCGCGTTGCGGCTTCGGCGGAAATGCGGCTGCATGTGTTGATTGCGCAGCCGAAGAAATCGGACGCGGACTATAAGGAGATGCGGCAGCTTTTTGCGCTGGTATCGGGAGGCAAGAAAGCCGACGCGCGTCAGCCTGATTTAAATGAGGTCGAGCAGGCGGCCGCGCCTGTGGTTTCAGACGGCCTGCCCTGGGATGTGCCGACTATCGACAAGCCGCCGCGTGAGCGTCGGGAGCGTGAGAATGTGCGCTCGGCCTCGAAGCCTGCGCCGAATAGTTTCACGGCGGAGCAGGTCTTGCGCTTGCAGGAAATCTTCAGGGAGCAGATGTTTGAATATCAGCGGATTTGGTTCAATCAAAAGGTACGTTTCCGCAATCTGCTCAAAAGTCGTCAGATCGGGGCGACGTTTTTCTTTGCTCGTGAGGCTTTTGTCGATGCGCTGACGACGGGTAAAAATAAGGTGTTTTTGTCGGCGTCAAAAGCGCAGGCGTTTCAGTTTAAACAGTATCAAATCGACATGGCGCAGATGGTCGGCGTCGAATTGAAAGGCGCGGATATTCGTTTGGGCAATGGCGCGGTCTTGTATTTCTTGGGGACTAATTCGCGCACGGCTCAAGGCCGACACGGCGACTTGTATGTTGACGAGTATTTCTGGATCCCCGATTTCAAGGAATTGACGCGCTTGGCGAAGCCGATGGCGTCTCAAAGTCAGTATCGGATTACTTATTTCTCCACGCCGTCGGCGTTGTCCCATCCGGCTTATTCGTTTTGGACTGGCGAGCAATTCAATGAGGGCCGCGATAAGTCGGAGCATATCAAACTCGATGTCAGCCATGACGCGCTTGTTGATGGCCGCGCCTGTGAAGATGGGCAATGGCGGCAAATTGTGACGCTCGATGATGCGGAGCGGCGCGGCTGTAATTTGTTTGACCGCCAACAGTTGCTGCTTGAAAACTCGCCGGCGGAATTTCGTCAGCTCTTTATGTGTGAGTTTGTGGAGGACGGCGACAATGTCTTTGACTTCACTGCATTGCAACGCTGCGCGGTCGATTCGTGGGACGAGTGGGCGGAATTTTATAAACCGTTCGCGGCGCGGCCTGTTGGGAATTTGCCTGTTTGGTTGGGCTATGACCCGGCCGATTCAGGCGATGCGGCGGCTTTTGTGGCTGTCGTGCCGCCTCGTTTCGCTGGCGATAAGTTCCGCATTGTTGAGCGGCAGATGTTGCACGGCAATGATTTCCAAAGTCAGGCGGCATTTATTAAAAAGGCTTTCGAGCGCTACAACGTGCAAAAGGTCGTCATCGATAAAACTGGATTGGGCGCGGCGGTCTTTCAGATTGTGCAGGGATTCTATCCGCCTGTGGTCGGGGTTCAGTATTCGATGCATGAGAAATATCTGATGATCAATAAGATGCACGCGCTCATGCGTGAGCGTCGCGTCGAGTGGGAGCTGGATTGGAAGGATTTCACGGCGGCTTTTATGAGTATTCGCACGGCTGTGACCGGCAGCGGCCGCAATGTGACTTATGTCAGCGGTCGGACGAAAGAGTTGAGCCATGCGGATGTCGCGTGGGCGGCGTTGCAGGTGTTCTACCAAGAGCCGCTCGACGGCTCGGCGGCGCGTGGTTCGGTTGATGTTTTTTAATGAGAGGGTTTTATTATGAGTAATGAGATTTTGAAAGAGGGTCAGTTTGACTGTGATGTCTTCTCGTTTGAGGATTATCAAGATGTTTACAGTCTGTTTGATTTTATCGGCTGCTTTGACAACGGCAAATGGTACGAGCCGCCTGTCAATTTATATGATGTCGAGCGGCTGATGACTAAAGGGTTGCACCATGCTTCCGCTCTGCTCGCCAAGCTAAACATTTTGAAAGTTACCTTTAAGCCGACGGAGTTTTTGAGCCGCTCGGAATTTGAAAAGCTGGCTTTTAATTATTTGGTTTTGGGCAATGGCTATCTTGAGATGCAGCGCAATCGATTGGGCAAGGTGGTCGGAATGAAAAGCCGCTTGGCTTTGTACATGCGCCGCGCGTCCAATTTAAAAGACTTTGTCTATTTGCGGAATAATTTTTTACAGTTGGACTATGAAGAAATCAAAGGCAGCGATGTGATTCATATCATGCAGCCGAATCTGAAACAGGAAATCTATGGCGTGCCGTATTATCTGGCGGCGATGGATTCGATTGATTTAAATTCGGCGGCTACTAAGTTCCGCGTCCGCTATTATAAGAATGGTTCACACGCTGGCTTTATTCTCTACTCGACTGATACGCAGATTGACGAGAAGGGCTGGGATGCAGTCAAGTCGCAGCTCCGCCAGTCAAAAGGCGACGGCAATTTTAAAAATGTTTTGCTCCGCGCGCCGGGCGGAAATCCTGACGGCATTAAACTGATTCCGATTGCGGAGGTCGCGGCGAAGGACGAGTTTCTCAACATCAAAGCAGTCAGCGCGGAAGATATGATGGCGATTCATCGCGTACCTCCTGCGTTGATGGGGATTGTGCCGAAGTCTGCCGGTGGTCTTGGCGACGCGATGACCGTGGCAAAAGTGTTTGCGACGAATGAAGTCAAGCCGTTGCAGCAAAGTTTTATTGACGTCAATGAGCGGATCGGGCTTAAAGTCTTTGACTTCGACAGCTATCAGGTCGAAGAGCCAACGCCGAAATAAAATCAAACCAAAAAGCAAAGCTGAATCCAAAAAAATGGATTCAGCTTTTTTATTTTTGGAAATTTTGACCGGCGGCGGAGCGGCTCGCCGCGCACCGCCCTCCGCTCCTCCGCATTAAAAAAATCCTCTGCATTTTTATGCAGTCTGGCGAAATACTCAAAGTCTTATATTTAGACGGCCTCTGACATATTTTTTATTACGCGTTTTTTATGCGTTTTTATGCAAAATTCCGCGTTTTCTTTCTAAATTATTCGCCAGCTTTTCGGCGGCGGTATTTTTCGCGTAATTCCATCACATCACGTCCGAATAATTCCAATGCTTCTCGGCGTTCTTCTAGCAGTTCGGAGCGGTCATAGGCTCGCTCGGTTTTGTCTGCAATGCCGTGTGATAGCAATAATTCCCCCACATCGCGGCGGATTTTGTGTTTTTCTCGGAGATATGTTCGGGCAAGGCTTCGGAGGCCGTGGGCGGTTGTGTCTAGTTTCATTTTCCGCCGCAGTTTCAGACGGACGGTTTCACGGTCGAGCGATTTTGTAAAGCCGCTTCCCTCAAACAAATAAATTCCGTTGACGTTGAGCTTGATAGCCTCGTTATAAATTTGCAGCAGGGCCGATGATAACGGCACGATGTGCGGCCGCGTCTTCATCCGCTCAAGTGGGATTTCCCATGTTTTTTGCTCAAGGTCAATTTCTTTGAGTAGCGTCCCAGCGGCTTCAGACGGCCGCGTCATGCTTAGGAGTTGCCAATAAATCAGCAGGCGCGCACGGTCGCCGATACCGTCGGCGGTTTCTAGCTTTTCGATTAGTACCGGCAGCTCGTCATATTTCAAAGACTTAAAGTGTCGTTCTTTGGGTTTGTCAAAAACCTGCTTTCCGATAACGGTCACGGGGTTGTTTTTCAACGTTCCATCGGCGACGTAGTAGTCAAACATTAGATTCAAGTTTCCCTTGACGCGGCGCAGATATTCCAACACGCCGCGCGCTTCCATTTTGCGGAGCATTTCTACAATCTCGGCCGTTTCGATTGTTCGTATGTCGCGGCCTTTAAAAACTGGTATCGCGTTTAGTTCGAGCGCCGACAAGACTGCTTTTGCATAACGCGGCGCTTTTTCGCTGCCATCTTTGCCGCCCGATCTAGCCCAGCGGTCATACCAAACCGCCAAGCAATTCTCGAAGCGATATTTAGCGGCGACATCATCAGATATGATTTTGGGGTCTTTCCCTTCGCCAATTTTTTTTAATATCTCTTCTCGCCATTGCCTTGCGTCGGCAAGCCCGAATTTTGGGAAAAGCCCCAGCGTCAGCGTGTCTGACTTGCCATCGGTAGGGCGGCGATATTGAAGCCGCCATGACTTCTTGCCTGATGGTAGCACCCAAAGAGCAAGGCCGCCGCCGTCAGGTAGCTTGTACATTTTATCTTTTGCGCGCGCGGCTTTGACTTGTGCCAGCGTCAACGGGGTCACGATTTTGGGCATTTCTAATCCGATTTTTGTCTGATACCAAATAAAATACCACAAAAAAACAAAAAAGATTTAAACCTTTTTAAAAGCGTTTGACATTCTTGAATAAATAAAAGCCCCTTAAACACTTAATATTTAAGGGGCTTTTTCTGTTTTTGAAAAGTTCGTAAAACTTTTAAAAGTATCTATGGCAGAGAGGAAGGGATTCGAACCCTCGATACGCTATTCACGTATACACGCTTTCCAGGCGTGCGACTTAAACCACTCATCCACCTCTCTGTGGACTATTATCCTGAATTGTTATTTCAGAATAATGTGAAAACTTGACTGATTGATTTATCAGTGGTGCCC
Organism: Neisseria sp. P0022.S009; assembly: GCF_051956675.1. NCBI lineage: Bacteria > Pseudomonadati > Pseudomonadota > Betaproteobacteria > Neisseriales > Neisseriaceae > Neisseria > Neisseria sp. P0022.S009. The sequence continues at coordinate 85,807 of NZ_JBQCXE010000002.1, read as the reverse complement.
AGGAGAAGACTCGAACTTCCACACCCGTGAGGATACTAGCACCTGAAGCTAGCGCGTCTACCAATTCCGCCACCTGGGCAATTTAAATTTTCTTAAGCAAAGAAGCACCAAATTATTTGGTGCCCAGGAGAAGACTCGAACTTCCACGCCCGTGAGGACACTAGCACCTGAAGCTAGCGCGTCTACCAATTCCGCCACCTGGGCTTTGCTTTATTCTTCAATTTAAGGTAGAGTTGACTACCTGAACTGCGAAGAAGCAGCTATTATATATTTTAAAAAAAGAATGTCAACCATCAAAATGAACAAAAATACTAAATCTTTAAATTTACGAGAAAAAGACCCATATTTGGAGCGGGAGAAACAACGTTACGCTCATCCGTTGCCCAGCCGTGAATGGGTTATTGAATTATTGGAACAAAAAGGTGTGCCGACCAAAATCGAAGCGTTGGCACATGAATTGTCGATTACAGAAGATGAATATGAATTCTTCGAACGCCGTCTGAAAGCGATGGCGCGCGATGGTCAGGTGTTGATCAACCGACGTGGCGCGGTATGTGCGGCAGAAAAATTGGCATTGGTTAAATGCCGTGTCGAAGCGCATAAAGACGGTTTTGGTTTTGCCGTGCCGCTTACACCGACAGGCGAGGGCGATTTCGTTTTGTATGAGCGTCAGATGCGCGGCGTGATGCACAGGGATATTGTTACCGTGCGTCCTGCCGGTATCGACCGCAGAGGCCGTCGCGAAGGTACGGTTTTAGATGTGGTGGAGCGTGCGCAGTCTAAAGTGGTCGGCCGTTTTTATCTGGATCGCGGCGTGGCGATTTTGGAGGCGGAAGACAAACGCTTGAATCAAAGCATTGTTTTGGAACCTGAAAGCGTAGCGCACTTTAAACCGCAATCCGGTCAAGTCATTGTTGGTGAAATTGAGACTTACCCCGAGCAAAACCGCCCTGCCGTAGCGAAAATCATTGAAGTGTTGGGCGATTATGCCGACAGCGGTATGGAAATTGAAATCGCCGTGCGCAAGCACCATTTGCCTCATCAATTCAGCGAAGCATGTACCAAAGCCGCGAAGAAAATTCCCGATCATGTGCGTAAAACCGACTTGAAAGGGCGCGTGGACTTACGAGATTTGCCTTTGGTAACCATTGACGGTGAAACTGCGCGGGACTTTGACGATGCGGTTTTTGCCGAAAAAATCGGCCGCAATTACCGTTTGGTGGTGGCGATAGCCGATGTCAGTCATTATGTCCGCCCTGATGACGCGATTGATGTAGATGCTCAAGAACGCAGTACCAGTGTGTATTTCCCGCGCCGTGTGATTCCGATGCTGCCGGAGAATTTGTCCAACGGCATCTGCTCGCTCAATCCTGATGTCGAACGCCTGTGTATGGTGTGCGATATGGTGATTACTTATGCCGGCAATATCAAGGAATACCGTTTCTATCCGGCAGTAATGCGTTCGCATGCGCGACTGACTTATAATCAAGTTTGGGATTGGATTTCAGACGGCCGGGATCATCCGTTTAAACCGCAAATCGATACTCTGTATAAATTATTCAAAATCTTGCAGAAAAAACGTTTCGAGCGTGGCGCGGTTGAGTTTGAGAGCGTTGAAACCCAGATGATTTTCGACGACAACGGTAAAATCGACAAGATTGTTCCCGTTGTCCGCAACGATGCGCACAAGCTGATTGAAGAATGTATGCTGGCGGCGAATGTTTGCGCGGCAGAGTTTTTGCTGAAAAACAAACATACGGCTTTGTTCCGCAATCACTTGGGCCCGACCCCCGAAAAACTGGCTACTTTACGCGAGCAGCTTGGTTTGCTGGGGTTGAGTTTGGGCGGCGGCGATAATCCGACGCCGAAAGACTATGCTGCGCTTGCCGAACAATTTAAAAACCGTCCGGATGCGGAACTGTTGCAAGTGATGATGTTGCGTTCTATGCAACAGGCGGTTTATGAACCGCATTGCGACGGTCACTTTGGTTTGGCTTATAGCGCATATGCACACTTTACATCGCCTATCCGCCGTTATCCGGATTTGACGGTCCATCGTGCCATCAAAGCTGTATTGAACGGACAAACTTACCAACCCAATAAAACCTGGCAGGCTTTGGGCGTACATACCTCGTTCTGCGAGCGCCGAGCCGACGATGCCAGCCGCGATGTGGAAAATTGGCTGAAAACTTATTATATGCGCGACAAAGTCGGCGAAGTTTTCAGCGGCAAGATTTCAGGTATGACCAGCTTCGGTATTTTTGTAACTCTGGACGATATTCATATCGACGGCTTGGTTCACATCAGCGATTTGGGAGAGGATTATTTCAACTTCCGTCCTGAAATTATGGCGATTGAGGGCGAACGCAGCGGTGTCCGTTTCAACATGGGCGATACGGTTACTGTAAAAGTTGCGCGTGCCGATTTGGATACCAGTAAGATTGATTTGACCTTAATCAGCGGCGGTTCAGTCGGTAAGAAACGTGGCACCAGAAAAGCAAAACCTGTAAGCAAGCCGACAGCTGCTGACAAATCTGTCGAAAAGCGTAAGCGTAAACTTTCAGCTAAAGAAATTGATGAAGCGTTGGCTGCTCCCGTGAAGGCAAAGAAGGGTAAGGTAAAAAGCAAACCCGCTTCCAAACCGGCCAAGTCAAGTAAACCTAAAGCTGCAAGCAAGAAAAAGGCGCAGGCGAAAACAGCTTCCGTCAAAGCCGGGCGTAAAAATAACGCACAAGGCAAAAGCGTGAAGATTAAAGTGAAGAAAGCTGCTAAGAAATAAGCAGCATTCAATTCAGGCCGTCTGAAAGGTTTCAGACGGCCTGAGTTTGTGATTTCATGAATGAAAACAAGGATAAATAAGATGATAAAACTATACGGTATTCCTAATTGCGATACGGTTAAAAAAGCGCGCAGTTGGTTGGCGGAAAACGGCATCGAGTTTGAGTTTGTAGATTTTAAGAAAAACGCCCCGACTGCCGATTTGATTGATGGCTGGCTGAATCAGGCGGCTTTGGAAATTTTGCTCAATAAAAGAGGCACGACTTGGCGCAAGCTGGATAAAGATGCGCAAGAATTTGCCGCCACAAAAGAAGGTGCGATTGCTTTAATGGTGGAGAATCCCAGCATCATCAAGCGGCCTGTGTTGGTCAAAGAAGGGCAGGTTCATGTCGGATTTTCAGTAGAAGCGTATCAGGAAATGTTCGGATAAGGCATTTTTAGGTTTTTAGGCCGTCTGAAAAAGCAAGCCTCGAAAAAATACGTTACAATACGCGCTTTGAGCCTGTTTTCAGGATTTTAAGATTTTTGTGGCAGCATTTTCCGGCTGCCGTGCCAAACTTTTCTTTCGGATAAATATGTTCCATATTGTTGAAAAATATAAAACACCCGCCCAGATTGTTTTAGGTATCATCGGTCTGACCTTTATCGGATTCGGTGCCAATAATTTGTCTTCGCCGGGTTCTGATTACATTGTCAAAGTCGGGGATGAGAAAGTCAGCGAACACGCTTTACAGATTGCGATACAAAACGAGCAGGCTGCCGGCAATAATGCGCCTTCGCGTGATGCGGTATTCCAATCGTTATTGCAACGTGCTTATCTGAAGCAGGGTGCCAAGCTGATGGGCATTGCTGTATCTCAGGAACAAATCAAGCAAGTCATTGTGGATGATCCGAATTTCCATGATGCTTCCGGTAAATTCAGCCAGGATTTGCTCAAGAAATATTTGGATCAACGCAGGATGACCGAGGATCAGTTCGTTGAAGATATCCGTGAACAGTTCCAATTGCAAAATCTGTTGAATCTGGTGCAAAACGGTGCTTTGGTCAGCGATGCGCAAGCGCGTCAATTGATTAACCTGACTCAAGCCACCCGTACCATCCGTTCATTTACGTTCAGCCCTGAAGCATTTGCGGCACAAGTCAAAGTAGATGATGCGGCTTTGCAAAAATATTATGAAGCGCATAAGAAAGATTACTTGATTCCTCAAGCCGTTAAGCTGGAATATGTGGCTTTGAGCATCAAAGATTTGGCTGAGAAGCAAACCGTCAGTGCGGAAGAAGTACAAAAAGCTTACGACAGTAAAAGCGTAGATTTGTCGCCAAGAGCCGAAATTGCGCATATTTTCATTCCGGTCATGCCTAACGGAGATGAAGCAAGCAATGCGGAAATTAAAGCCGAAGTGGACAAAATGGCTGCGGAGCTTAAAGCACATCCGGATTCGTTTGCCGAGCTGGCGGCCAAGTATTCCAAAGACTTGTCTAGCAGCAACAAAGGCGGCAACTTGGGCTATCTGAGCAAAAGCGGCGGCAGCGGTTTCGGGCCGGAATTTGATAAAGCAGCATTTGCATTGGGCAAAGGCGAGGTCAGCGATACCGTTAAATCGTCTTTGGGTTATCACGTCATTAAAGTTTTGAATGTCGAAGCTGAGCCGACTTTGGAACAAGCCAAAGCGCGTATTGAAGCAGCCTTGAAACTGAAAAAAGCAGCTTCTGCCTTTAATGCCGCTAAAGAAAAACTGGGTGAAGATACCTTCAATGATCCGTCTTCTTTGGCAAAAGCAGCCGCCAATTCAGGTTTGAAAGTGGAAAGCCTGGATGAATGGGTGACCAAAGCAGGCGCGAAGGAAGCCGGCTTGCCTGAAGCATTGATTAATGCCGCGTTTAGCGATGATGTACTGAAGAAAAAACACAATTCTGAAGTGATCGCCATCAACAACGATACCGTTTGGGTTATTCGTGCGAAAGAAGTGCGTGAAGAGAAAATCGCACCATTTGCGGAAGTCAAAGATACTGTCCGTGCGGCATATCTGCGCTCTGAAGCCGCCAAACTGGCAGAGAAAAAAGCCCAGGAAACTTTGGCTGCATTGAAAGCTGGTAAAGCTGCCGATGTTCAATGGTCGCCTGTTTCTCAATTGAGCGCGCAAGATGCACGTAAAACCATGTCTCCGGAAGCTTATGCGGCTTTGTTGAAAGCGCGTCCTGTCGGCGGCAAACCTGCGTATACATTGTTGGAAGGTATGCCCGCGCCGGTGATTATGGAAGTTCAGAGTGTTTCTGCTCCTGAAAATGCCGATTCACAGATTCCGGCTTCCAAACAGGCTTTGGTTCAGCAGCTTTCTGCCAATGTTTTCGATGCCTTGCTCCAGTATTTGGATAAGAAAATCGATCGTACGCAAGGTGCACAACAAGTTAATAATGCTGCCGAATAAGCAGAATATTAGAGTAGGGCAGCCGGATGAATTCCGGCTGTTTTCTTATTTTTAGCCATCTTTTTAAAGGCCGTCTGAAATCATGAATAAAAATCCTGATGCCTTTGTCCGCTTGATTAATGCTTTAAAAATATTGCCCAATGTCGGCCCGAAATCCGCACAACGTATGGCCTACCAGCTTTTACAGTACAAACGCGAAGAGGCTCAGGAATTGGTGGACGCTTTGCAGTTTGCTTTGAAGCAGGTGCAGCATTGTCGGATGTGCAACACATTTTGCGAAGGCGATTTGTGTGAAATTTGCGCAGACGAAAAACGCGATAAAAGTCGTTTGATGATTGTGCATATGCCGGCGGATGTCTCCAGCATGGAGGCGGCCAATTGCCATGATGGCCTGTATTTTGTTTTGATGGGGCAAGTCAGCCCGGCGCAGGGGATGGATATTTCGGCAGTCGCATTAGATAAGCTGGTGGCGCGTCTGCAGGCGAGTGATATTGAGGAAATTATCATTGCAACCAACTTCACAGCCGAAGGTGATGCGACAGCGTATATATTGGCGGAATTGTTTAAAAATCTTCCTTATAAAGTCAGCCGGTTGGCAAGGGGAATCCCTTTGGGCGGCGAGATGGAATATGTGGATGCCGGTACTTTGGCTCAGGCTGTTTACGATAGAAGAAACATCCAATCTTAAATGCCAATATAAAAAGGCCGTCTGAATGTTTTTCAGACGGCCTTTTCATTGATGAAATCAGATTATTTGCAGCTCACGCCTTGAATTTGAGGCGTATCGCCGTTGCCGACTTTGAATGCGCATTTGGTTGCGCTGCTGCCGGATACGGTAACAACACCGTTTCCGCTGTTGAGGCTGACAGGTTCTTTTACGCCCATGCCGACAGCAGTGGCTGCCAGTTTTTGAACATCGGCGTCGGAGTAAGCGGTATTGTTTGAACTGATTTTGATTTCTTTGGCGGCATATGCATTGAAGCTGAATGACAAACCTATAGCTACGGATACGAGGGCCAAGAATTTTTTGCTGTTCATTAGTGTATTTCCTTTTTGATGGTGACAAAACGAGTCACAGCTTCAGAATAAGGGCGATTGGGTGATTGTGCAAGTTTTTCGGCGGAATTTACGGGAAGATACATGGTTTTACATACACTATATCCCTGAATGCCACATCAGTCGGGCAATCGGACGACCTGTCGGTTTTACGGTACAATAAGTCTTTTTTGACAAACGAATGAGGCATTTTTGAATGGCTTCTTTAGAAACTTGGATAGGCCTGCGCTATTTGCGTGCGAAAAAACGCAACGGCTTTATGTCATTTATTACCATGATTTCAATCGCCGGTATCGCCTTGGGCGTAACGGCGCTGATTGTGGTGTTATCGGTAATGAACGGATTTCAGAAAGAGATACGCGGTCAATTGCTGAACGTCGCACCCCATGCGGAAATCGGCTATTACGATGTCGGCAGTGCGCCGGGTTGGCAGAATTTGCGCGAATTTGTAAAAGGCAAAAAGGAAGTGTTGGCCAGCGCGCCTTATGTTTCCGATCAGGCTTTGCTTGCCAATGCCGGAGAAGTACGCGGTGTACAGATACGCGGTATCTTGCCGTCTGAAGAAAAAAATGTCGTCGATTACGGCAAGGATATGCCGGCCGGCAGTTTTGACGATTTGAAGCCGGGCGAATTTGATATTATTTTGGGCCAAGGGCTAGCTGAGGCATTGGGTACGGAGCTTGGCGGCAAAGTTACTGTGATTACGCCGGAGGGTAATGTTACTCCTGCCGGCGTAGTGCCGCGATTGAAGCAGTTTAATGTGGTCGGTGTGGTAAAAACCGGTGTTTATGAAGTCGATAACACATTGGCCATGACGCATATCAAGGATGCGCAAGTCTTGTATCGACTGGGAGAAAATGTCGGTGGGCTGCGTTTACGATTGGCTGATCCTCAGAATGCGCCGTCTTTCATTGCCAAGTTGATTCCTGATGCTAAAAAAGATGAAGTATGGGTGCGCGACTGGACGTTTAATAACCGCAGCTATTTTGAAGCCGTTGAGTTGGAAAAACGCATGATGTTCATCATTTTGACGCTGATTATCGCGGTTGCTGCGTTTAACCTCGTCTCGTCTTTGGTAATGGCAGTAACGGAAAAACAAGCCGATATTGCGATTTTGCGTACTTTGGGTTTGTCTCCGGGCGGTGTCATGAAGATTTTCTTGGTGCAGGGCGCTTTTGCGGGGTTCTTTGGTACGCTTGTGGGCGTGGTGTGCGGTGTATTGCTGGGTTGGAATGTCGGCAAGATTGTCGCGTTTTTTGAAGACCTGTTTGGCGTACATTTGATTAACTCACAGGTTTATTTCATCGATTACCTGCCTAGTGATGTGAACTTGAAGGACGTCGCCGTTATTGCCTGCATTTCGCTTGGCTTGGCATTTATCGCCACACTGTATCCGAGCTGGCGTGCTGCGAAAACCCAACCTGCGGAGGCTTTGCGTTATGAGTAAGACAATTTTGAAATGTATTGGCGTTGGCAAAAGCTATAATGACGGTGCATTGAATGTACAAGTGTTGAATCATTTGGATTTTGAAGTTGCCGAAGCGGAAAGCGTGAGTATCATTGGTTCGTCCGGCAGTGGTAAATCTACGTTGTTGCACCTTCTTGGTGGCTTGGATATGCCGTCTGAAGGCAAGGTAATACTGATGGATCAGGATTTGGGCGGTTTGAGCCAAAAACAGTTGGGCGAATTGCGTAACCGTTATTTGGGCTTTGTGTATCAATTCCATCATCTATTGCCTGAGTTTTCTGCGTTGGAAAATGTCATGATGCCGCTTTTAATCGGCAAAATGCCCAAGGCGATGGCTGAGGAGAAGGCTGTCAAGATGCTGAAAAAGGTCGGCTTGGACAAACGTATGTTGCACCGTCCGAGCGAACTTTCCGGCGGCGAGCGTCAGCGTGCGGCGATTGCCCGTGCTTTGGTCAATGAGCCTAAATGCCTATTGGCAGATGAACCGACGGGGAACCTTGACCGTAAAAATGCGCAAAATGTGCTGGACATGATGCTGGATTTGAAACGCGAATTGAACACCAGCCTGATTGTGGTGACCCATGATGACGAGCTGGCTGAACGTTTCGACCGGGTAATGACCATGAAAGACGGCAGCCTGCAAGTGCTGCAATAAGGTTATTATTTCAGGCAAATATTTTATGCTTTGAACGGTATAATAGAGGCCGTCTGAAAAATAGGTTTTCATTTATGGAAACGCTGTTTTTCAGACGGCCTTTCTTTTTCCATATCAATCAATCCTGAGCCATGAATCCGACCGACTCCATCCTTTCCTCTGCCGCAGATGCGGCCATAGCGTTTTTCCGCCGCCACGAAGTACAGGGCGCATCCGTTATTGAGCCTTATGTGGTTCGACTGTTTGCAGCCTTGCAAAACGGGCATTCGTTTATTTACTTGGATAAAGCGGATGTCGATGCCTTAAGCAATTTGCCGAATTTGGTCGGCAATGCGGATAAACCGCTTATCCTGCAAGGCCGGAAATTGTTTTTAGGGCGGATGTGGCAGTTGGAGCATGATTTGGCTGTCGAAATCAAACGGCTGGCAAGTGCCGAGGCGGAAGAAGTGAATTTCATGGCGGCTTCAAAAAGCCTGAGTGATTGGTTTGATCCTAAGGACAGTAAAGAGCAGAGGGATGCTGCGGCTTTGGCCTTGCTACAAAACTTTATGCTGATTACCGGCGGGCCGGGTACGGGTAAGACAACGACCGTAGCAAAGCTTTTGGGTCTGATTTGCAATAACAGTACGAAGCTGCCACGTATTGCATTGGCGGCACCGACGGGCAAAGCGGCTGCGCATATGGCACGGGCCTTACAGCGTGCTTTGGACGGTTTTGATTTGTCTCCGAGCATTAAAGCACATTTGGAAAACTTGGAAGGGCAGACTGTCCATCGTTTGTTAAAACTGCGTCCGCCACAAATGCGCCCTGCGTTCAATCATGAACATCCGCTTGCTTTGGATGTTTTGGTGGTGGATGAGGCTTCGATGTTGGATTTGCCGCTGGTGTTGGATTTATTGCGCGCCGTGCCGACCGGTTGTCGTCTGGTGTTGCTTGGCGATGAAAACCAGTTGCCGTCGGTTGGCTTGGGTGCCGTATTGGCGGCGTTGTCGTGTCCGACAGCTTTGGATAAAGAAACTGCTGAAAAGTTGGAAGTGTACCTGCCCAATCATGGCTTTGAGATTAAAGAGCGGCCTCAGGCTTTATCGCAAAACAATGCCAAATTGACGTTCAGCCACCGTTTTGGCGCAGACAGCGGTATCGGTTGTTTGGCAAGGGCGGTGGTGTCCGGGGAAAAGCAAACTGCGGTCGAACAGTTTGACAAGTTCCCCAAAGAGTTGGAAATGAAATCAGGCCGTCTGAAAGAGCAGGTCGCCTTGCTGTATCAAAAGCAACAGGATTATTGGCAGGCCGTGGCAGAGAATAATGTCGCACTCGCCTACGGTCATGCGGCCGATGTGGTGGTATTGGCAGCTTGGCGGCGGGATGCGGATGATTTGAATCAGGCTTATCAAGAATACCTGCAACGACAAGGCAAGGTTTCGGGAGAAACGCCTTGGTTTGCCGGACAAATCATCATGATTACCCACAATGATTACATGCTGGAAGTGTTTAACGGCGACATCGGGCTGATTATGAAAGATGAAGAATCGTTGAATGGCTTGTCTGCCTATTTTCCTGAGAAAGATGGATTTAAAAAAATTGCCATCAGCCGTTTGCCCGATTTTGAATCGGCTTTTGCCATGACGGTGCACAAGAGCCAGGGTTCGGAATATCGGGAAGTATGGCTTTTGCCGCCGTCAGTGCCTGCAACGACGGAGGGCGAAGAGGAAGCTCGAGGGTTGGATACGGCTCTGCTTTACACAGCCATTACCCGTGCGCGTGAACGTTTTGTGTTTTGGGGAAATGCAGAGGAATTGGTTAAGGCTGTGGGATGCCACCAAAAACGCAGGACGGCATTAGCCGATGCCTTGGAACGGCAGTTTGAACAGCCTGATATGCAGGCTTCTGTTTGACCTGAATCAAGAGGCCGTCTGAAAGCGGATAAAGCGTTTAAATCTGCTTGACTGATTACACTAATTTACATACGATAAAAATAATTAGTAAACAAAATGAATAATTTTTACAAAATCCACGATTTTGTACGCTTTATCGAATACTTCACTTTCAATACCTTCTTTTGGAGAGTCGGCATGAAATTTCAAACCAAACTGATTGCAACCTGTATTTTATTGGCTTCATCATCTTATTCATTGGCAGAGAACGCTGATGGCGGGCGTGATGCGGCGGCTTTGGCCACCACCAACGATTATGTAAATTCCGGCAGCATCATTCGCAAAGATGACGATAAAATCAGCATTTTCAATGATTTGTTGACTGTGAACGGCGGTTTGCGCGTACGTGTGGATACCAAAGACATCAATGCCAACAACAGCAGCGTTAACCCGACGCCTGAAGACACCAATGCCAACTTCAACGCGGAGTTTTGGTTACGCGCAAAACTGTACAAAGATTGGAAATTGGTAGCGCAAATCGAGCCGAATATCGATTTGGAAACCGGTAAATTTAACGGCGATCATGATGTGCCGGTCAATAAACTGTATGCCGAAGGGACTGTGTACAACAACATCAAAGCGCGTGTCGGTAAATTTGGCGCATTCTCTTCATACGGCCGCGTATGGGATACCGAAGTTACTGGCGGCGAAATTTTCTTTGACAATAAAACCCTGCCGACCAAAATCTATGCGGGCCGCCGTACAGGCAATCTGAATGACAACGCATGGGGCATCGGCGGTCGCCGCAGACATTTTGCCGCGATTCAAAGCGTGTTGCCTGTGAATGAGAATATCAACGTCGGCGCAACTGTCAGCTACATGAAAGACATCGATGTACGCGGCGCGAAGAAAAACGCGGTCTTCGGGGAAATCGGTACGGACATTAAATTTAATGACGATTGGCGTTGGATGGCCGCGGTCAGCAAGTCCAATATCAAAGCTTATAATGATGCCGGACAAAAAATCAAAAATGACGGCGTGTTCACTGAAGTGCGCTATAAATCGGCCGACTGGAACGTCCGTAATTCTTACGACGTATTCTTGAACTACCGCCGTGTCGGTTCGTTGTCCGGTGTCTCTTCTGTTGAGGATTACAGCAAAAACGTCCAAGGCGTGCAAATCGGTGCAACCTATATTCCTTGGAAAAACTGGAAACTCAAAGGCTTCTATTTGGCCGGCAAACAGGTTACGCCTACCGTTGGTACGGATAAGCAGGACGTGAACGTTATTCGTGGTCAGTTAGAATATAAATTTTAATCATCACAAATAAAAAACAGGCAGGATGTCCTGCCTGTTTTTGGTTTTCAGACGGCATGAACATAGGGCCGTCTGAAACAATGGATGAATCACTTTACCAGCTATCGCGCTTCATGCGGTCAAGCTGGCGGCGGTCGCGTTTGGTCGGGCGTCCGTCCGGATAAGCGGCACTGATGCGGCTGGCCTGGTCGAGTTGTTTTTGAGCTTCGCGTTCGGCAGCCGTTTTCATGTCTTCTTCGTACAGTAAACGCGCTTCCGGTGCCGGCCGGCGTTGATGATTGAGCGCGGCGACTTTGAATTTGTAGGGGAGGGAGTTTAAAGTCATGTCGATGGTGTCGCCGGCGGAAATATTTTTGCTGTTTTTCACCTTCGAACCGTTTACCAAAACCCTGCCCAGCTCAATGTGTTTTTGTGCCAGCGCGCGGGTCTTGAAAAAGCGCGCGGCCCACAGCCATTTGTCCAAGCGCATGGACGAATTGTCATGATCGTTTTTCATAGCCTGTTTGAAATGATTGAACTGAATTGAAGTTTATCATAAGATACGGCACGCCATACATTTAGTGCAGATATACTATTTCTTTGTTAAAGGCCGTCTGAAAGTTTTTTATTGCAAAAGATGGCAGTTTCCCTTTGAGAAATGCTGTCAAATACGTCTGATTAGCGTATCATGTCAGCAACCATTACCGAGAGCTTCGTTTTATGAAACCCGTTTTTTTGGACTTTGAACAACCCATCGCCGAATTAACCAATAAAATCGACGAGTTGCGATTCGTACAAGACGAATCGGCCGTCGATATTTCCGACGAGATTGCCAGACTGCAAAAGAAAAGCAACGAGTTGACCAAGTCAATTTTCAGCAAGCTGACTCCGGCTCAAATTTCACAAGTCTCCCGCCATCCGCAGCGTCCTTATACTTTGGACTACATCAACGGTATTTTTACCGATTTTGAAGAGTTGCATGGCGACCGCCATTATTCTGACGATCATGCCATTATCGGCGGTTTGGCACGTTTTAACGGTCAAAGCGTGATGGTCATCGGCCATCAAAAAGGCCGCGATACCAAAGAAAAAATCCGCCGCAATTTCGGTATGCCGCGTCCCGAAGGTTACCGTAAAGCGCTGCGCTTGATGCAGACTGCCGAGAAATTCAATATTCCGGTCATGACCTTTGTCGATACTCCGGGTGCGTATCCGGGCATTGGCGCGGAAGAGCGCGGCCAGTCCGAAGCCATCGGCCGTAATTTGTACGAACTGACCCGCCTGCATGTGCCGGTATTGTGTACCATTATTGGCGAAGGTGGTTCGGGTGGCGCGTTGGCAGTCGCTGTCGGTGACTACATCAATATGCTGCAATACTCGACCTATTCGGTGATTTCTCCCGAAGGTTGCGCCTCTATTCTTTGGAAAACTGCCGAAAAAGCAGCAGATGCCGCGCAAGCATTGGGTATTACCGCCAAACGCCTGCAAGAATTGGATCTCATCGATAAGGTCATTGACGAGCCGTTGGGCGGCGCACACCGTGATTACGAAACCACGATGAAAAACGTTAAAACCGTTTTGGAACAGCAATTAAGCGAAGCGCAAAGCATGACCATGCCTGATTTGCTTTCCCGCCGTTTCGACCGCATCATGGCTTACGGTAAATTTACCGATAAATAAGTTTGACTGCTGAAAAAGCAAGCAGATGCCGCTGCTTGCTTTTTTTGTATTCTATTTTTGAGTCATTCATAATTTCAGGCCGTCTGAAATGTTGCAACTATCCCCTGATTCCCTATTTAAAAGTTTTCAAGCAACTTTTCCTGATTTGCCGAACCATACTGTTTTTGAAGTTGGTTTGAGCGGTGGATTGGATTCTGTTGTCCTGTTGCATCTTTTGCACCGGATGCGTGAATTCTGCCGTTTTGATTTGCGTGCCGTCCATGTTCATCATGGTTTAAGCACCAATGCCGACAGTTGGGCAAAATTTTGTCAGGATTATTGTCAGCGTTTGAATGTTGCCTTGCGGGTGTGCCGTGTCAATGTGGAAAAACAAGGAAAAGGTTTGGAAGCGGCGGCCAGGGCTGCCCGATATCAGGCATTTTCAGACGGCCTGAAGAAAATTATTGTTTTGGCCCATCACCATAATGATCAAATCGAAACATTTATGCTGTCGGCCGTACGCGGCGGCGGATTGCGCGGTATGGCGGCCATGCCGGTATGGCGTGATTTAAATGAAAAGATCCAAATCTGGCGGCCGCTTTTGGCATTTTCCCGTCAGGAATTGGCAGGGTATGCGCAACAATGGAGGTTGTCTTTTGTCGAGGACGAAAGTAACGAGGATCCTGTCTATTTACGCAATTGGATGAGAAATCAGGCCTTGCCGCAATGGCAGCAGCGGATTCCGAATTTTGAGCGGCAAATTTGTGCCAATATCCGATTATTGCAGGAAGATTTGCAGCTTTTAGATGAATTGATTGAGTCTGAATATCAGCGCATCAGTCCGGACGGAATATTCAGTATCAGTCTGTGGCGGCAAGGTACGCCGCTTTTGCGCCGTCGGTTGCTTTGGTATTTTTTGCGAAAGCAAACGGAATCATTGCCTTCTTATCACAGCATTGCCGATTTCGCCCGAGTATTGGAAACCGCAGAACAGGCGCAGTTGAGTTTGCCAAACGGCGAATTGGTTGCCTATCGGGATCAGTTGTTTATTTGGCAAGAAAGTGAATTTCAACAGCTGCCTTGGTGCAATGGTAGGGAAGTTCGAGGCCGTCTGAAAGATATTTTGCTGGAAAACGGTTTTGTTTTATTACCGTTTAAAGGCGGTTTGCCGGAAGAAGAGTTGGAGAAGCAGGCAGTGCTTAGAACTGTATCCGAGGGCGACGTGATTCAGTCAGGGCAGAGGGAAAAATCAGTCGAAAAACTATTGCAAGAGTGTCATATCATGCCACTCGTGCGTAAATATTGGCCGATTATCATAAGTCTGGGCAACAAGTGCCTTGCTGTTGCTAACCTTAGGGCTGGAAGCGATGTTCAAATAGAGCAAGGCTATCTGCCAGTTCATAGAAAGTTGGTCGAATATATGGCAAAAGTAAAGTAAATAACTCTAAATTTAGTAAGTATCAGTAGTTTAACTACTTTTGCTAAGTATTGGTATATTAAGTAATATTGTTAATGTTAGAGCATCTGCACGAATAAACTTTAGCCATTGAATGTAATCTTATGGAACTATTTCAGAGCGTTGCTGTCTTTACTGTGCACAGCACGCTTTACTATTTTTGGGTTTAAAGCAGTAAAATGATTAAAGGGTGGGTATGAACGATCGCCAAATAGATCAAGTTTTGGTGGAGCGCGCGCAGAAAGGTGACCATAAGGCATTTGAGATGCTGATGTCTAAATATCAGCGTCGGCTAAACAGACTGATTTCTCGTTTTATTCAGGATGAGCATGAAGTGCACGATGTAACCCAAGAGGCAATGATTAGGGCTTATCGTGCATTGGCAAATTTTCGTGGAGAAAGTGCATTTTATACATGGCTGTACCGTATCGGTATCAATACGGCAAAGAATTTCCTGACCACTTCGGGTCGTCAGTTTTTTGTCAGTTCGGAAGCAGCCAATGAGGAAGGAGATGTTCTCGATTTAACCGATCAGATTGCGGATTACCATACGCCGGAAGCTGAGATGATGAATCGGGAAATCTTGCAGACCGTCGAGGCAAGCATTGCGCAACTGCCAGACGATATGCGTCAAGCCATTACGCTTAGGGAAATGGACGGCTTGTCTTACGAAGAAATAGCTCGGGTAGTGGATTGTCCGATAGGTACAGTACGTTCGCGTATTTTCAGAGCGCGTGAACTGATTGCAAAAGATTTGCGGCCGCTGTTGGATACTTCTGAAGATCAAAGGTGGTAATAAAAATGAACGACAAAACAAATAAAGCATTGGAGTATGTGTCCGCATTGATGGACGGTGAAGCATTGACTGATGAGATGCTGGATGCCGTATTGGCAGACGAGGAAGCATTGCGCGCTTGGCATGAGTATCACATTATCGGCGACTGTATCCGTCAGGGCGCGGCGGCGAAGGTGGCTGATGAAACCATGCAAAGCAAAGCATTTACAGTGCCTCAAGCTGAGATTGCCGGCAAGCAGGAAAAATATACTCATCGCGAGGTGGCCAATAACGGCTTCTTTAAATTCTTTGCGGCCGCTGCTAGCGTGTGTGCCATTGCTGTGACGGCATGGCAGTTTACGCCGCAAACTTCTCGTGACGCTATGCCGGTTGCCGAGAAGTCTAATGTTCAGCCTGCACAAGATATCATTCCGGTAAGCGGTACGCCTGACGATAAAGCGGCTTCCGAACCAGGTGAAACCGTTGTGCCGAATGCGGCGAAAGACGGCAAGATTGAAAACCGTCCGACTGTCCGTACCGAGCAGAAAAATGAGCAGCAGACTGTTGTTCAGTAAAAAATGAAATCATGCAAAACCCTTGCTTTATAGCAAGGGTTTTTATTTTTGCAGTAAAACCGTCAGGCCGTCTGAAAGCATAGCTTCAAAGAAGTCAAAGCAGTTATAATGCGCTCCATGAAACTGATTACCTCTGCTCAAAACGAACAGCTCAAACATTTATTCCGTCTTTTGACGCAGGCCAAAGCAAGGCGTGAAAGCGGTGAAACCGTATTGGAAGGCGTACATCTGCTGCAAACTTATTTGCAAAGCGGCGGTACGCCCAAACAGGTTTATCTGCCTGAAAAGAAACAGCAACATCCTGAAATTCAAGAAATTACGGCGCAGTTGGACGAGGGATTGATTACTTGGGTCGGTAACGAAGCGCTGTCTAAAATCACCAGTCTGACCGATGCCGATGATGTGATGACTTGGATTGATATTCCGAAACAGGCAGGCTTGCCTTCAGACGGCGATTGCGTGGTATTAGAGCGGGTACAAGACCCCGGCAATGCAGGCACAATTTTGCGCAGTGCGGCGGCAGCCGGAGTCAAGCAAATCGTGTGCAGCAATGATTCCGTAGATATTTGGTCGCCCAAAGTGTTGCGAGCGGGAATGGGTGCGCATTTTCTACTGTCTATTTTCAGCCGAGTGGAATTATCCGCTTGGATGGAAAAGTATCAGCATCCAATTTGGGCAACAGCTTTGGGCGGCCGCAATATCGGGTTGTATGAAATGGACCTCAGTCAATCTTGCGCTTGGGTGTTTGGCAACGAAGGCAGCGGCGTGAGTGAAACGGTAAAAGAGAAAGCCGATGCCTGTGTCAAAATCCCCATGTTGGGGCAAACCGAATCCTTGAATGTCGCGATGGCGGCAACGGTTTGTCTGTTTGAACAAATGCGGCAGCGTATCCATGACCAGGCCGTCTGAAAACCATAATATGATTTTATTTTAAGGAACGAAAATGCAAATACTGACTTTTGATGAAGCGGCACGCAGCCGATTGATGGAATTGCTGGATGCTAAATCCGAAGCCCACAACACCATGCGTTGTGATGAAGTTCAAGGTTTTATGATGGCTTTATTGAGCGGTCCGGATGCTTTGAATCCGACCAACTGGCTGCCTGAGATTTTGGGTGAGGAATCTTTGTTTGATGCCAAAGAGCGCACCGAAATCGAGCGTTTGGTCATGGCAATGGCCGCCGATATGCGCATGAAGCTCAACGAGAAAATCCTGCCTGATTTATGGTTTTATGAAGATGAAGCCGGCAATCTGGATTTCTACACATGGTGTAACGCCTATCTTTACGCACTGGATATTGTGCCTACCGATTGGTTTGAAGCAGTCGATCAGGAAGAGTTTGAAGATTTGTTCTATCCGATTATGGCTTTGGGCGGTATTTATGACGATGAGGAAAACGGCGAAGTCATCTTGCATCTGAATGAAAAAGAGCTGACCCAGTTGGAATCTGATTTGCCGCATGTCCTGCTGGATATTTACTGGTATTGGCAGGCCATCATCAATAAACCGCAAACCATCCGCCGCGAAGGCGAAAAAGTGGGTCGCAACGATCCTTGTCCGTGTGGTAGCGGTAAAAAATACAAAGCCTGCTGCGGCAAATAAGGAAAATAAATAGTGAAATGGAAAGGCCGTCTGAATGCTTGAAATTCAGACGGCCTTTAATGTTTTGTCTTAGAACAACGAGGCCAACCAAACAAACAGAATGGTCAGTGCAATGGTCAAGGCACAGCCGATTTTGGCCACGGTGCCGATGATGAAGCCGATAAACGTACCGATACCGACTTTGCCAGCCTGCCATGTGTCTTTGCGTGCGATAAATTCACCGATGGCTGCGCCTGCCAACGGGCCGAGCAACAGGCCGGGAATAGAGAAGAATGCACCGACGATGCCGCCGATAAACGCGCCCCAAACCGCAGTTTTACTTGCGCCGGTATATTTTGCACCTAATGCGCCCGCCACATAGTCCATCGCAGTACCGAATACGGCAACAATGGCCAAAAAGGTCAGCGTACCCGAGCCAAACACTTGATAATCGCCGGCATAACCCAACAACCATGCGCCACCAAACATCAAACCTAATCCGGGCAGGGCGGGATAAATCGTGCCTAAGATGCCGACGACAATGGCAATCAAGCCGAGAACGATGAGAACAGCAGTCATGAGGTTCCTTTTGAATGTAAGAGTGTAATAACGGCAGTATTATGGGCACGTTTTGTTATATTTTCATGAGAGATTGTGCAATAAAATGAAAAATTATCCGGAGGTGCGCTCAATTAAAATCGATGGATAAATATCTGAGCGAATTATTGTGAATCACGCTCTGAATGATTGAATAAATTTCTATTCAAATATAAAAGCAGGCCTACCAATACGGTCAAGTACACTGCAACCCAATACGCATCTGTATAACCAATAGCCTTTGCCAGCCGCAGGGCAGCGAAACCGGCCGCGTAACTGCCGAGCAGGACGACGGAAAATTGCAGACTGCTGTCGAGTGCGGCGGTGGCGCGGTCTGATTTGTCCATCACCAACGCCAGTATCACCGGCAGCAGCAGCGTGTAGCTCAGGCTCAGGGCGATGATTTGCGCGGGCGGCAGCCAAGGATGGATGCGGGCGAGCGAGTCGATGGCGATCATGGACGCCAAAAGCGGCAGTTGCAGCGCGTAGAGCAGGAACACGAGTTTGCGGCGCGGATAATTGCGCGAAAACCAGCCCGACAGCGGCGTCACAATCAGGCAGGCAACAGGAATGCCCACCGCCAAAATTCCTCCCGTCTGTTTCGGAGTGAAGCCCAAATCCGCCAGCTTGGGTACAAAAGTTGCCGCCATAAACGCATACGGCGCGGCAACGGCAAACAGCAAAACCAGCCACCGCCAGCCCGTTTCAGGTTGTTGCCAAAAAGAAACCAGCCGCGCTGCCAACGCCGTCCAACTGCCTTGCGCGGTCGGGCTTTCCGGCTCGCGGTAGTACAAGAGTTGCAGCAACATCAGCAGGCTGAACGCCAGCATAAAGCCGGCCGCCGCCGTTTGTCCGTATTCCTGATACAGCCACAACACCAGCGCACCGCCGATCATCTTGCCGCCGCGCGCCGCCATCGTCTGAATCACGCCGCCGAAACCGCGTTCGCGGTGCGGCAGGACGATACATGACAAACCCAGCATCGCGCAGCCGTACACCGCCGACATGGCCGAGAGCAAAACGCAGCAGGCCAGAAGCAGCGGGAAGTTTTGCGTGATGTCGGCACAGGCCATCAACCCGAACACCGCCGAAAGCCCCAGCGTCGCCGCCAGCAGCCAGCCACGAAACCGTCCCAAACGCCCCGCCTGCCGCCGCTCCATCAGCGCGGCAAACAACACCTTCGCCGCTTCGATACTGCCGATTAAATGAATCCAGCTCAGTTGGTTCAGGCTGTAACCGTGGTTTTTCAAAATGGCCACCAGCGCGACCAGATAAAAACCGGTCAGCGTGAATTTGTAGGTGCTGCCGCCGATAAGCATCAGCCAGTCGCGTGAGTTTGGGGAAGTCTGATTGTCGGACATCACATGATTCTTTTGAAGATGAGGCAAATAAAGGGACAAGGCCGTCTGAACATATTGGGTGGCAATACTTAATTTGTATTTAAATAGGTTTAGTATCTTTTCAGACGGCCTTCAACGCTTCTTCTGCGCGAAGCAGGGCGGTTTGCTCGTCGGCTTCGACGATGTAGTTCACGCCCAGCGCAGGGCCGAGTTTGGACGATTGTTCGCGGAAGAACGCCAGTTGCGTCGCGTCGGGTTCGATGAGGAGCATGGCGGCGCAGCGTTCGGACAGTTGCGGCCGATGTGCCTTTATCCATTCGATGTAGGTTTTGCGGTCGGCAATACGCTGTTCGTCGCTTACCTGCCGTCGCATAGGGGTGCAGACGGTGGCGAAGCGGCGGTTTTGGTTTAACAGGGTTTCGAATTCGGCCAGCCAGTCGGCGAAGTCGGCAACGTGGGTCAGGTCGGTCAGGTAGATGGTGCCTTCGGGCAGGGTTTTGGCAGGGGTGAAGTAGTGCATGGGGTTCCTTTGGGTGTTTTGGGGAAGCAGGGTAGGTCAATAGTTGGGCATTTATGCCTGGCTTTTTATTAGACTTCTTGTGCTGTCATTCCCGCGCAGGCGGGAATCCAGACCCATCCGCACAGAAACTTATCGGATAAAGAAGTGCCTTCGAGTCTCCATTCTGGATTCCCGCCTGCGCGGGAATGACGATAATCGGTTGTTACGATCGTTTCAGACGACCTTCGTTATTCCAGTAACCGTAGGTAGGGCATTGATGCCCGATCTACGTTTTTTCAGACGACCTCCATCATTTCAGCACCGCCTAAAACTTCCATTCCGCGCTCACGCCTACGCTTCTGGGACGTTGGTAGAGTGCGTCTTGGCGGTCGGCGCTGGAAATGAATATGGGTCGGCGGCGGTTGAACACGTTGTCGGCGTAGAGCGAGATGCGGCCTTGTTTGAAGTTGTAGGCGGTGTAGAGGTTGACTTGGTTGTACGCGCCGATTTTGCCTGATTCGGCATTGTCGGCGGCGGAGTAGTAGCCGCCGTAGAAGCGCACGTCGCCGCCGGCTTCCCAGCCTTTGTCGTTCAGGTATTTCACGCCGATGTTGGCGGTGTATTTGGGCGCGCGGCCGAGTTTGTTGCCTTCGATGCCACTGTCGGGATAGCTTTTGATTTTGGTGTTGAGCAGCCCCAGTCCGGTGGTGAGTTTCAGGCTGTCGGTCGCCTGCCAGTCGGCGGCGAGTTCCGCGCCGTAGGTGTGGACTTTTTTGGCATTGCGGATGACGACGGAGTTGGTGCCGAGATAGAAGGGGAGCTGCATGTCGCGGTAGTGGTTCAGGAACAGGTTGCCGGAGAGTTGCAGGCGGCGGTCTGCGCTGCGCCAGCGGGTGTACCACTCGTAGTTGTTCACATATTCGGGCTCATAAGTGTAGGTTACGACGGGGCGGCCGAAGGTGATGCCCGCGCCGCCGGGGTTGTAGCCGCGCGCAGCTTTGATGCCGCTGACCCATTGGTCGGTGGGTTTGAAGGCGATGTCGATTTTGGGCAGGAAGACGGTCTGGCCTTTGTCTAAATCGAGGTGCAGCGCGCCGCTGCCGCCGCTTCGTTTGTGCGTTTCTTTTTCAATGCGGGCGGCGGCTGTGATGTCCCATTTTTCGCTGGGGCTGTATGTGGTTTCGGCAAACAGGGCGCGTACGCTGTTGCGGTCGTCAAAGGTGTTGCGACCGCCGACGCTGCGGATATCTACCCATTCGTCTTGTTTGCTGCGGAAGTAGTGCAGTCCGGCAAGGCCTTTCAGACGGCCTTTGTTTGAAAAATGCAATACCGGCTCCCATTGCAGTTCGCGGCCTTTGAGTTCGGCGGGCACGCCTTGCGGGCTGACGGTCATCGGCAGGTGCAGCCGCTCGTTGTGGTAGCGGCCGTAAACCAGTTTGTTTTCCAGTTTCAGATAGTCGTTAAGCTGCCACGATACGTCCCAGATGCCCGATGTCGAGCCGGTTACGAACACGGGCTTTTCTTTTAAAAAACGGCGGCTGGCGGTGTTGCCCATGATTTCGTTTTGCGGCGCGCGCGAACGGATGTGGTTCAGCGTCAGGCGGCTGTAAAAATCGGGATGGTTTTCGGGCGTGAGCAGGAGTTTGAAGCGCACGTTGGTGTTTTCCACGCGGCGCGGGTTGCCGGTCGGCTCGTAGGACACGAACGGCTCATAGCTTTCGCGCTGCTGCCGCTCCGCGCTCAAGCGGAAGGCAAGGTTGTTTTTCACAATCGGGCCGGACACTACGCCGGCGACATTACGTGTTTTCTGATTGCCCAAACCCAAGCGCAGCGCGCCTTCCCATTCGTCGGTCGGGTCTTTGGAACGCATCACCACCGCGCCCGCCACCGCGTTCTGTCCGCGCACATGGCTTTGCGGTCCGCGCAAGACTTCTACTTGCTGCATGTCCCACAGCGACTGTGTGCCGAAGGCGTATTCGTTGTAAGTGGCGGAGCGGCCGTCTATGGACAGGTTCAGGCGCGGCCGAGTGCCCGCGAAAAACGCCACCGCACCGACGGCGGGGCCGGAGCCGTCCACGCCGCGCACGGTCGGCAAATCGTTGCCGCTGCCTAAGTCCACTGTGTTCACGGTCTGTTTGAGCAGGTCGGTGGCGGAAAGATTGTGGCCGCTGCGGTCGATGTTGGGCGTGGTGAAAACGCGGTTGGACGTGGCGGTTTCAAAGCCGCTGCGGTTAGCACGTTCGCCGGTGACGACGACTTCTTCCAACTGCACCTGTTCCGCGTCTTGCGCCGCATCGGCGGCATAAATCCATTCGGAGGCAAAGGCGGCGGCAATCAATAGAGGCAGGCGACGGAGGGTGTGTTTCTGCATTTCTTATCCTTTCAGACGGCATACGTCGGGGCGGATTGAATATCAGGCAATCAATTTCTCCGTCAGTATGCAAATATTTGTGTTTACACATTTACATAAAACAAACTATTAATGTAAAGTATAAGAAATAAGAAACAGGAATGCAAGTGTTTATCATTCACTTTACTTCCCCTCTTATCTTGTGAATCGTCCAAAAAATCCCTCTCCTATTTGACAGGAGAAGGTTGGAGGAGGGAGATTCTGTAATCTTCATGAATTTGGCCTGCCAAGCATCCGACAGCCCTCATCCGTAGGGCAGAGCGGAGGATAAGGAAAGAGGCCGTCTGAAACCCCGCCGTATTGCCATTGCAGCCGTGGGGAAATATAGTGGATTAACAAAAATCAGGACAAGGCGACGAAGCCGCAGACAGTACAGATAGTACGGAACCGATTCACTTGGTGCTTCAGCACCTTAGAGAATCGTTCTCTTTGAGCTAAGGCGAGGCAACACCGTACTGGTTTAAAGTTAATCCACTATATGATGGGTATCCGACTTACGGATAACTTTAATGAACCTCCTTTATAAACAAAATCAAAACCTTCCTACCGTCATGACTGCCAGTAAACAACAAACCATCATCGACACCGCCCGCCGCCTGTTCCGCGAACACGGCTTTTCCGCCGTATCCGTAGGCAGCATCTGCACTGAGGCCGCCGTCAGCCGCGTCACTTTCTACAAATATTACAGCGGTAAAAACGCACTCTTGCAGGAAATCGTTACCGAACAGAAAAACCGCGTCCGTGCCGAATTTGAAAATCTGCTTGCACGGCAATGCAGCCTGCGCGAAGCCGCTGAGGCTGTGTTTGCCCTGCAAAAACAATCGTTTGAAGAACTTTATTCCGCCGCTTTTCTGCGCGACATTGAAGAGAACACCGATTTGGAGCTGGAGCGTTTTTTCCACGAATTGAACGAAGAAAAATACGCCTTTATGCGCGGTTTCTTCCACACCCTGCAACAACGCCGCCTGATTCAGCCCGATTTGCCGGTGGAACTCATCGACCTGTTCATCCGTCAGGCGGATATATTGATGCGCCATCCGCAACTGACCGCGCTTTATGCCGCCGCGCCGCAAAAGCTGCCGCAAGACGTATTGGGATTGCTGCTGCACGGTTTGTCAGGGAAAGAATAGATAAAAAAGAATAGAAAAATTTCAAATATGAATATTCAGACGGCCTTTCGGTAAATAGCTACCGAAAGGCCGTCTGAAAATTAAATGGAATTATAAACCGCAGGTTTTAGGTTTGTTTGCCAGAATATTGATGACTTTGCGTTCGGCTTTTTGCGGCTCGATTTTGATTTCGCTTTCGTCTTCTTCGCTGCCGTCGGAGAAACGTTCCGGCATTTTTTCACTGTCAAACGCCAAGTCGCCACCATGTTTCAGGTTTTGACCGCGTTCCAAGCCGACAAAGTCGAAGAGCTCGGTATCGGCCAAATGTGATGGAACAACGTTTTGCAGCGCGGAGAACATCGATTCGATACGGCCGGGGAAGCGTTTGTCCCAATCGCGCAGCATGTCGCCGATGACTTGGCGTTGCAGGTTGGGCTGAGAGCCGCAGAGGTTGCATGGAATAATTGGGAATTGTTTTAGCTCGGCATATTTGATCAAGTCCTTCTCTTTGACATATGCGAGAGGACGGATGACGATGTGTTCGCCGTTGTCGCTGACCAGTTTGGGCGGCATGGCTTTGAGTTTGCCGCCGTAGAACATATTCAGGAACATGGTAGCAAGGATGTCGTCGCGGTGATGTCCCAAGGCGATTTTGGTGCAGCCCAATTCTTTTGCGGTGCGGTAGAGGATGCCGCGGCGCAGGCGGCTGCACAGCGAACAAGTCGTTTTGCCTTCGTCCAATACGCGTTTGACGGTGGAGTAGGTGTCTTCTTCAACGATTTTGTAGGGAACGCCGATGCTTTCGAGATAGGTCGGCAATACTTCTTCGGGGAAGCCCGGCTGTTTTTGGTCAAGATTGACGGCAACCAGTTCAAAATCAATCGGCGCACTGGCTTGAAGCTGGCGCAGAATATCTAAAAGGGCGTAGCTGTCTTTGCCGCCTGAGAGGCAGACCATGATTTTGTCGCCCGGCTCGATCATATTGAAATCGTTAATGGCATCGCCGACGGCGTGGCGCAGGCGTTTGCTGAGTTTGTTGTTTTCTAATTCTTGCTTGGTTTTTTTGGACATGGCTGTTTGTGCTTTGAAATAATAGAAAAATTTAAGGGCGGTATTGTACCGCAAAAGAATAAAGGCCGTCTGAAAAACTGCGCTGGTTTGGTCAATGCGGCATTTTCAGACGGCCTGATATTTGCGCTTTATTTGATTTGAAGGGCGGTAATTTTGATTTCAACCTTCCAGTCGGGCGAGGCCAGTTTTGCTTCCACGCAGGCGCGGGCCGGAGCGCGCTCGTGGGCTGTCCATGTGTCCCAGGCTTCGTTCATGGCGGCGTAGTCGTTCATATCGGGCAGATAGATGGTAGCTTCTAAAATGTGGGCTTTGTCAGATTGGCATTGGGCGAGCCATGAATCGATTTGTGCCAAAACATTTTCAGTTTGTGCTTTGGCATCGGCTTCAGGATTTTCGGGAACCATGCCGGAGAGGAAAACCAAGCCGTTGGCCACGACGGCTTCCGAATAGCGTTTGCTTGTGCCAAGATAGCGGATGTCCATGTTGTCTCCTGATTTCAAAAAGAAGGTATGGTAACATTGCAGTTGTTTACGTTCCACATTTTAAGAGGGGCCGTCTGAAAAGGGTGGCGGCAAACAACCATGAGTAAAGCAGAATATCCGGTTACGCAGGCAGTGCGCTTTTTACGCAGTAAGAAAATCGATTTTGTCCCTTATGTTTATGCGTATGAAGAACACGGCGGTACGGCGCGTTTTGCCGAGTGCACGGGCAAGCCTGAGCATCAAGTCATCAAAACAATCGTCCTGCAGAATGAACACAAAAAAGGTTTGGTTGTGTTAATGCACGGCGACAAACATATTTCCACCCGCAATCTGGCACGCGAACTGGGCTTGAAACACATCGAGCCGGCAACGGCGGATCAGGCGGCGAAATGGACGGGTTATTTGGTCGGCGGTACGTCGCCATTCGGTATGAAAACCGCGTTACCGGTTTATGTGGAAGAAAGCATTTGGGCTTTGGACGAGATTTTTATCAATGGCGGCAAACGCGGGTTTATCGTGGGTATGAAACCTGAAAACCTGCGTACGCTCAACCCGCAAGATGTTCATGTTGCAGTGGATGCATAAAGGATAGGAATAAAGATGGAACAATTAAATTTATACGAAATCTTGGGTGTGTCTCAGGATGCGGATATTAACGTTATCCGCGAGGCTTACGGCAAATTGGTTGCCAATCCGGATATTCAGAAAGATGCGGAGCGTTTCAAAGCCATCGGACAGGCGTTTGAAGTGTTGTCCCATCCGGAAAAACGTCTGGCTTATGATGCGGCGATGCAGTATGAGCCTCAGGAAGCTCAAGACAACGGCTTCAATAATACGGTGGTCAATCATACGGAAAACCATAATACAGGGAACAATAATACGGAGGCCAATATGGCCAATACGTCTAATTCTGAAGTGAAAAACTATGTTTTTATCGCCTATATTACCTATGCGTTGGGCCTGTTTATCTGGTTTGCACCCGTTGTCGGTGTGATTTTGGCATATGTCAAACGCGATGAGGCGCAAGGCAGTATTTATGCCAGCCATATTGATTGGCTGATTAAGACATTTTGGGTGTCGTTGGTGGGTATGCTTTTCGGGATGTTGACCATACTTATCTTAATCGGTTGGCTGATTTTGGTGGCAACCGGTATTTGGCTCATTTATCGCGTAGTCGTCGGACTGATTAAACTGAATGAAGATAAGCCTGTTCCTACTCAAGGATGGTTCTAAAGCATGGCATATTTATTGGCAAGTATCGTTTGCAGCGTGTTGGTTTCCGTATTGCTGAAAGTGGCGCGCAAGCAAAAAATCAATATTGAGCAGGCGGTGGCGGTGAACTATATCGTTGCCGTTTCTTTGACCATGCTGGTGTTAAAACCTGATTTGAGTAATCCGCAGGTGTTTTTACCGACTTGGTGGCTCTTTGCAGCTTTGGGTATCTTGTTGCCAAGCGTGTTTGTCATTATGGGCAAATCCGTCGATGCGGCAGGTATCGTCAAGTCGGATGCGGCACAGCGCTTATCGCTGTTTTTGCCCATTATCGCTTCATTCACGCTTTTTCATGAACAACTGACCGAAGGCCGTCTGATTGGTTTGGTATTGGCATTTACAGCATTGTTTTTCTTGCTTTGGAAAAGCGATGGCGGTAAGAAATCCGGCGGTCTCAGCACGCAAGTGATGCTGCTTTTGGGCGTTTGGTGCGGCTATGGCGTCATTGATATTTTGTTCAAACAAGTGGCAAAGAGCGGTACCGCGTTTGCCGGCAATTTGCTGGTGGCATTTTGTTTGGCCGGTATCTTGATGTTTGGCTACCTGTTTGCCAAAGGGAGTAAGTGGACTAAAGAAGGCATCTTGGGCGGTATGATTTTAGGCTGCCTGAACTTTTTGAATATTGTTACCTACATCTCGGCACACCAAATCATGAAGGATAATCCGACCTTGGTGTTTGCTGGTATGAACATCGGTGTGATTGTTTTGGGTACGCTAATTGGTGCGGCAATGTTTAAAGAAAAAATCAGCAGCATTAATGCAGCCGGTATCAGTATTGCTATTTGCTCGATAGCCTGTTTGTTTTATTGGCCGCAAATTCGAAGCTTGGTGGGTTAAAAATACTTATGCCGTCTGAAAATTTTCAGACGGCCTTATTTTTATTATAAAATAGCCATTCATGCGCCGATTTGGCCGTATGGGAATTATTTTGCGCTTACGGGCGTTTCTATGTTAAACAATCAGTTGAACTCACACAATAATATCGATAGTTACATCATGAAACATATTAAAAAACACATTCAATGTGCCGTTCTCGGCATGCTGGTATTGTCCGGTTGCCAATCGTATCAGGAAGATCAAAGCCGCCGCAGTAAAATGGCACAATTTGCGCTTAACCATCCCGTGGCCGCCCAAGTCATCGGTATGGAGGATGAAGGCTTAATCAATATGACCAGTAATGCCACACGCTTTGCCGAGCGTACAGGTTTGGATGACAAAGCAAACGGCGACAGCAGGGGAACACAGGTCAATGCCGTACGCCAAGCATTATGGCAGGCGGCGATTGCTTCTAAATTCGACAGCATTATTGCCGAAAAAGCAGGTAATGCGCGCCTGACGGATATGGAGTTGCGAGAAGGTAAAGACGACTACTTCAGCCGTTACCTTGCCGACCAGGCAGTCGATCAACGTAACAACCGTATCGGCCGCAGTATCGGCAGTGCCAAACCCGATAGCGATATGAAGACGCTGGCGGCAAGCATTTTGTTCTACTACAACAAAGTAGGCTTGTGGACGGCTTCCGAAGTGAAAAACCGTTGGCACATCAAACAGGAAAAACTTTCAGACGGCCAATATGCCGAAGCATTGAAAAATATCGCCAAATTGGATCAAAACGGCATGACCGAGCAGGAACGTAATAGTTATAAAACCGGTACGCTCAGCGAAATCAAACGTTCGGTCAAAGCCATACGTCAAGTCGAAGATTGATTTTAAGACTTCATTATTGAAAGGCAATTGTTATGAATTTCCCTCCGCGTTATGTCTCAAACACACGCATGCGCCGTATGCGTAAAGACGATTTTTCACGCCGTCTGATGCGCGAGCATACTTTGACGGCAGATGATTTAATCTATCCGGTTTTTGTATTGGAAGGTCAGAATCAGGAAGAGGCAGTGCCGTCTATGCCCGGCGTCAAACGCCAAAGTTTGGATAAATTGTTGTTTACCGCTGAAGAAGCACTGAATCTCGGTATTCCTATGCTGGCTTTGTTTCCCGTGGTAACGCAAAACAAAACCGAATTTGCGGAGGAGGCTTATAACCCTGAAGGCTTGGTACCGACAGTAGTGCGAACCCTGCGCGAGAAATTCCCAGAGCTGGGTATCATGACCGATGTTGCCCTGGACCCCTATACCATACACGGCCAAGACGGTTTAACCGATGAAAATGGCTATGTCCTTAACGATGAAACCATTGAAGTTTTGGTAAAACAGGCTTTGTGTCATGCCGATGCAGGCGCACAAGTCGTCGCCCCATCAGACATGATGGACGGACGCATTCTTGCCATCCGTGAAGCCTTGGAAGATGCCGGACATATCCATACACGCATTATGGCGTATTCGGCAAAATATGCTTCAGCATTCTACGGCCCGTTCCGCGATGCCGTCGGCAGCTCCGGCAATTTGGGTAAGGCAGACAAGAAAACCTACCAAATGGACCCTGCAAACACCAATGAAGCCTTGCACGAAGTCGCATTGGATATTCAAGAGGGCGCAGACATGGTAATGGTAAAACCGGGTCTGCCATATCTGGATGTCGTCCGCCGAGTTAAAGACGAGTTCGGCGTACCGACTTATGCTTACCAAGTTTCCGGTGAATATGCTATGCTTCAGGCTGCCATTCAAAATGACTGGTTGGATGGTGAGAAAACCATTTTGGAAAGCCTGTTGGCATTCAAACGTGCCGGCGCCGATGGTATTTTGACTTACTATGCGATTGAAGCGGCAAAATTGTTGAAGAAGTAAAATAAAGAAATAAATTAAAAAGCGGCAAACAGTATTTATCCTGTTTTGCCGCTTTTTTGTATTATTTAATTTTGGGATAATTACTTAAATTCTTCTATTTTTTCTGGTTATCGATTTCTTTTTGTAGTATCCTGTTACAAAAAATGTTACTGACACAGGTCCTCCAGTCCATCCTTTCCATTTCCTACCTAGAAAAAATCTTAGGTTTCATCCTGTCATCTATCCGGATCTGACTGAATTGAAGACTGTTCGATTTTTCCTACTTAAAGACAAAGCCTTTAAAAAACTTTGATCAAAATCTGCTTGATGGTTGATTATCTACCAAGACTGTATTAGAAACAAAAATAATTCCTCTTATATCTGATTTTCAATTTTTATGTGGCTAAGCAGGATTTAGAAGCCAACACTCTAAGGTCTAGTATCCTTTATTCAAAATATGAAATAGGTCATCTCTTAAAACGATTCCATCATCTTCTATTAAATAAGCGATATGTTCCCAGAATGTTAACTCTTGTTTAATGGGCTCTTCCAAATCTGCCACTTTATTCATCAGATCTGTTGCAATTTCCTCTGCTTGATAAGCCTGACTCTTATAGAATTTTGATTTTAAAAGAAAGACGGCAGACATAAATAGAGAATAGGAAGAAACAAAAGCCTGTAAAGAATGATTGACAAAAATTCTTGGCTTTTGAAATACTTCTACTCCTTCCGGATTGCAAATTAAGAAGATCTGGTTCTTTTGGCTAATCACAAAATAGCCTAAAAAACACTGTCCGAAAAGAGTATATCTGTCTTGCTCTTTCCTTATTTCCAATAGCTCATTGCCTGCTTTTACAAAAGAGAATCCCATTTTGGAATAATCCTCTAAATAAGCAAAGAGATTGAAACGAATCTCATCAAAGCTGAGTTTTCTCTTTTTTACGGAGGTGTGAACTCCTTGTTCCTTCAATGAATCATCTATATTTACTTTCATCTGTTTATCCTATTTTCTAGGCTATTTTTACCAAGCATTTTTAACTTTCAAACCTTGATGATTGCCTTTTTTCTTAGTTATATGAAAAGGCTTACTTATTTTAAGACTTTCTCTTTTTTGTATCTCTAAGAACTCATATACGAGGATGTATTTCAAGAAAATATGGGTATACAAGCATATGGATAGACACCATAACTCGTTTTGCAAGCCGCTTCTTCGAATGGAATCCAGATAGCCTGATAAAGGAAATGACAGATGCAACAGAGCATAAACCCATTATAAAAAAGGATAATTCCTATATTTTTTCAATTTATTATCAATATAAGTGGATTGAATTCTTAGTTTTCTTTAGAGTTTGAATAAGGTTTATTTTGGAAATCTGAAGAGTTTTGTATATTAAACAAAGGCCGTCTGAAAAAAACAGTCTACTGATTTTTCAGACGACCTTATATGATTTAAACTTTAGTGATGGCTGCAACCGCCGTGGGTTTCACGCAAAGCTTCGGCTGCTTGTTCGTCTGCGTGGTAGCTGGAGCGGACCATTGCACCGATGGCGGCATTGGTAAAGCCCAATTCGTATGCTTCTTTTTCAAAAACTTTGAACTGGTCAGGCGTTACATAGCGCAAGACGGGCAGGTGGCCGTCTGAAGGTTGCAGATATTGGCCGATGGTAATCATCTCGATATTGTTGGCACGCATATCGTGCATGATTTCGCGCACGTCCTCGTCTGTTTCGCCCAGGCCGACCATGATGCCGGATTTAGTCGGGATATGCGGCATCATTTCTTTGTAGCGGCGCAGAAGGTCGAGGGAGTGCTGGTAGTTGGCACCCGGACGGGCTTTTTTATACAGGCGCGGATGGGTTTCCAAATTGTGGTTCATCACGTCAGGCGGTGTTTCTGCCAAGATTTTCAATGCAATATCTAAACGGCCGCGGAAGTCGGGAACGAGGATTTCGATTTTGGTATTCGGGCTGGTTTCGCGGATGGCTTTGATGCAGTCGGCGAAGTGTTGTGCGCCGCCATCGCGCAAATCGTCGCGGTCGACAGATGTAATGACGACATAGCGCAGGTTCATGGCTTTGACGGATTCGGCCAAGTGCTTAGGCTCATCAGGATCCAGCATATTCGGGCGACCGTGGCCAACGTCGCAGAACGGGCAGCGGCGGGTACAAATATCGCCCATGATCATGAATGTGGCTGTACCCTTGGTAAAGCATTCGCTGATATTTGGACAAGATGCTTCTTCGCACACGGTATGCATTTTTTGTTCACGAAGAATATTTTTGATTTCAAAGAATTTCTTGCCTGGTAATTTGGCGCGGATCCATTCGGGCTTTTTCAATTTTTGTTTCAATGGAACCACTTTAATCGGAATGCGTGCAGTTTTGTCTGCACCTTTCAGTTTGATGCCGCGTTTGGGGTCGTTTTTTACTTCTTCACTCATGGTGATGTGTTCTTTCTGTCGTTATAAAGGCCGTCTGAAAGCTTCTAGAAGGATTTATACCTAAAAGCTTATGGGTAAAAGTTCAGAGGGCGGTTAAAAGATGGCAGTGTGACTGGATTTTTTCAGACGGCCTTATGCCAGCTCTTTTTGTAAATGCTTGGTCAATTTGTCTGAAACTTCTGCCAAACTGGGTGCCGGAGAGACATAGTCGGCAATTTGGGTCATTTCCATACCGGCATAACCGCAGGGGTTGATATGGGTAAACGGACTTAAATCCATGTTCACATTAAGCGCCAAGCCGTGGTAAACGGAGCCGTCTTTGATACGCAGGCCCAGGGAAGCGATTTTACGCTCGCCGACATAAACGCCGGGGCGTTTGGGATCGGCGGCTGCTTCAATGCCGTATTCTGCCAAGGTGGCGATGATGCTGTTTTCAAGTGCGGAAACAATATGGCGCACACTGGTCTTACGGCGTTTGAAATTGATCATCGTATAGACGACCAATTGGCCGGGGCCGTGATAAGTAATTTGACCGCCTCTGTCAATTTGGACAACGGGTATATCGTCGCGGATGAGGAGGTGTTCGGGTTTGCCGGCCAAGCCTTGGGTAAATACGGGCGGATGTTCGACCACCCATAATTCGTCTTCGGTATTTTCGTCACGCGAGGCATTGAATGCCTTCATGGCTTCGAAAGTCGGCAGGTAATCGACCAAGCCTTTGTGCACGATTTTCATTACAACACCACTTTAACCAATTCGTGGGAAGTCAGGTCGCGGTAGATATTGTCCAACTGCTCTTGATTTTCAACATTTACATGGACAGTCGCGCCGGTATAGTTGCCTTTGCTGCTTGGGCGCGTAGTGATGTGGTGCGGCTCGGTATCGGGAGCATGTTTGCGCACGGTTTCCAAGATGGCGGATTCAAATTCCGGATGAACCGCGCCCATGACTTTTACAGGAAAGGTGCAAGGGAATTCAATTAATGATTTTTTTTCGGTTGAGTCTGTCATGGTTTACTACCTTGTTTGGTTTGCCAGGGCCGTCTGAAAAGTTTTCAGACGGCCCAAAATCCGATATATTTTATCGTAAACGTCCATATCGGGCTATTAAAAATGATGTTTTCGAAAATAGGTGCGGATAAGCTGTTTTCAAGTCTTGAAATGGAGCGCTTCAGCCCAATTTTGAGCTACATTCTGATTTAACAATGATTGAGATTATTAACTATGCCGACAAAAGACAAATATTTCGAGGAATACAGTGCGCTGGCTACTTTGCCTTTACGCGATGTCGTGGTGTATCCGCATATGGTATTGCCGCTGTTCGTCGGTCGTCCTAAATCGATTGCAGCCCTTGAGGCGGCAATGGCTAATGATGATCCGGTTTTCCTGTTGGCCCAGCTTGACCCTAATACAGAAGACCCTAAAGCTGAAGATTTGCACCAAACTGGTACGGTTGCCCAAGTTTTGCAGGTTTTGAAGCTGCCTGACGGCACGGTTAAAGTATTGGTAGAAGGTATCCGTCGTGCGCGCGCGTTGACGGTTGACGAAACAGGCGGATTGTTTTTGTCCCATGTTGAGGCGATTGATGAAAACAGCGACAAGGACAATCCTGAAATTGAGGCCTTGCGCCGTACCTTGCTGACTCAATTTGAGCAATATGCGAAATTGAACAAAAAAATCCCTGCCGAAGTCATCAGTACCATCAGCAGTATCGATGACAACAGCCGTCTTGCCGATACGATTGCCGCGCATTTGCAGCTGAAATTGGAGCAGCGTCAATATGTACTGGAGACCGCCGGCATTGTTGAACGTTTGGAATTTCTGCTGGCTCAGTTGGAAGCCGAACTCGACATCATGCAGGTCGAGAAACGCATCCGTGGCCGTGTGAAACGTCAAATGGAAAAATCCCAACGTGAGTATTACTTGAATGAGCAAGTAAAAGCGATTCAGAAAGAATTGGGCGAAGAAGACGAGCGCGACGAGCTGGATGCGCTGGAAAACAAAATCAAAGAAGCAGGCATGAGCAAAGAGGCTGAAGAAAAATGTCTGTCTGAATTGAAAAAACTGAAAATGATGCCGCCGATGTCTGCGGAATCTACCGTCGTGCGCAACTACATCGATACTTTGCTTGAGTTGCCGTGGAAGAAAAAATCCCGTGTCAGCAAAGATATTGCCAAGGCTGATTTGATTTTGAATGCCGACCACTATGGTTTGGAAAAAGTTAAAGAGCGCATTTTGGAATATTTGGCCGTTCAAAAACGTATGGACAAGCTCAAAGGCCCGATTTTATGTCTGGTTGGCCCTCCGGGGGTGGGTAAAACTTCCTTGGGTGAGTCGATTGCCAAAGCCACAGGCCGTCAATATGTGCGTATGGCGTTGGGCGGCGTGCGTGATGAAAGCGAAATCCGCGGCCACCGCCGTACCTATATCGGCTCTATGCCGGGCAAAATCTTGCAAAATATGGCGAAAGCGGGTGTGAAAAACCCATTGTTCCTGCTTGATGAAATCGACAAGATGGGCAGCGATTTCCGTGGTGATCCTGCCAGTGCTTTGCTTGAGGTGCTGGATCCTGAGCAAAACAACAAGTTCGCTGACCATTATGCCGAAGTCGATTATGATTTGAGCGATGTGATGTTTATTGCCACTTCAAACAGCTTGAATATCCCGACTCCGCTGCTTGACCGTATGGAAATTATCCGTCTGTCCGGTTATACGGAAGATGAAAAAATCAATATCGCCATGCAATACCTTGTGCCGAAACAAATGAAGCGCAATGGTGTGAAAGAGGGTGAGTTGGTGGTTGATGAAAGTGCGGTGCGCGATATTATCCGTTACTACACCCGCGAGGCCGGTGTCCGCTCGTTGGATCGCGAAATTGCCAAAATCTGTCGCAAAGTGGTGATGCAGGTTACTTTGAATGAGGACAAGAAAAAAGCGTCCAAATCCAAAACAGTAAGCAAGGCCAAGCCTAAAGCGATTAAAGTTACTGAGAAAAATCTGCATGACTATCTGGGCGTGCGCCGTTTCGACTATGGTGTGGCCGAAAGCGAAAACCGCATCGGCCAGGTAACCGGTCTGGCTTGGACCGAAGTCGGTGGCGAGTTATTGACCGTAGAGGCGGTTGCCTTGCCGG
This sequence comes from Neisseria sp. P0022.S009, assembly GCF_051956675.1. NCBI lineage: Bacteria > Pseudomonadati > Pseudomonadota > Betaproteobacteria > Neisseriales > Neisseriaceae > Neisseria > Neisseria sp. P0022.S009. The sequence goes on along the minus strand of NZ_JBQCXE010000002.1, from coordinate 51,132 downwards.
GTAAAGGTACGATTCAATGCACCGGCCAACTGGGCGATGTCATGAAAGAATCGGTATCGGCTGCATGGTCGGTTGTCCGTTCCCGTGCTGAATCAGTGGGTTTGGCGCCTGATTTTTACGAGAAGAAAGACATTCACGTTCATGTGCCTGAAGGTGCGACGCCAAAAGACGGTCCGAGCGCAGGTATCGCCATGACTTTGGCGATGGTTTCTGCCTTCACCAAAATTCCGGTGCGTGCAGACGTGGCGATGACCGGCGAAATCACTTTGCGTGGCGAAGTCTTGCCGATTGGTGGTTTGAAAGAAAAACTGCTGGCTGCTTTGCGCGGCGGTATCAAGCATGTATTGATTCCAAAAGACAACGTCAAAGATTTGGAAGAAATCCCTGAAAATGTTAAAACCGGTCTGACCATTCATCCGGTCAAATGGATTGATGAAGTGTTGGCTTTGGGTTTGGAAGCTCAGCCTGAGCAATGGGCGGCTGAATTGGCGGTTGCCGAGACCCCGCAAACTTCTAAGACGAAGTCAAGAACAAAAGCAACCAAGCATTAAGTTGGTCGTCTGATGTTGCAAAAAATGTGGTTTTGCCCTGAATGCCACAAAAATAGGGCAATTCCACATCTTTTACTTGACATGATAATTTCAGAATTGCTATAAAGTGCGTATGTGCTTTAAAAGTGCTTAAGCCCCGAGTATTCGGGCATTTCATCATTTTTTACGATAGGAAGGGACTAATTGTGAACAAGTCTGAATTGATCGAAGCAATTGCTCAAGAAGCCGGCATTTCCAAATCTGCTGCGCAAAAAGCTTTGGATGCTACTACTAATGCCGTAACCAATGCGTTGAAAAACGGCGACACTGTTACTCTGGTCGGTTTCGGTACTTTCTACGTCGGCGAACGCGCCGAACGTCAAGGCCGCAACCCAAAAACTGGCGAGCCTTTGACTATTGCTGCTGCTAAAACTCCTAAATTCCGTGCCGGTAAAGCATTGAAAGACGCTCTGTAATTTAGAGTCTTTCCCTGAATGGGAATAAAAAACCGATTTGATTCGGTTTTTTATTTTGAAGGCCGTCTGAAAGTTTTCAGACGGCCTTTGGTTTGTTGAGTGTATAAAAAGGCTGAAATCCTAATGATAAAAGGATTTCAGCCTTTTTAGTTTATCTTGTTACATTTGATTTTTACATTAATAAGATTTATCATTAGCAAAGAAAATAACAATACTCAAAACAAACCGCACTTATTGAAAGAAGTAGCGAATAGCCACTCATAACCAACCTTTCAAATGTGCCACACACTCGTCATACTTCTCACGTTTTTTCAATAATCTATTTTTAAAACAAAAAGAAAAGAGAGGCTTATGTCTGCTGTTCCTTTGTCGCGCCTGAAAAAAGGCGCAGTCGTACATATTGATTCCATCGTTTCCAATCCTGTTTTTGGTGATTTGGATACCTTGGTAACCCGTCGCCTTGCAGATTTGGGTTTTTCCAGCGGAATGCCGTTGCAAGTGATTGCAGTGGGTGGTTTTGGGAGAGGCCCGTTTGCGGTACGTTTGGGTAACCAATCCCAATTTTCCCTGCGTTCGGAAGAGGCCGGGAAGATTATGTGTCGTATCGTTGAGGCCGTTTAAGGCCGTCTGAAAGAATAAGGAAAAATGATGGAACTAAGCTATTTTGCCTTGATTGGCGCGCCAAACTGCGGCAAAACCGTTTTGTTCAACGGTTTGACCGGCTCACATGCCAAGGTTGCCAATTATCCGGGCGTAACTGTCGATAAGCGCGAGGGCGCCTTCCTCGACGACGAGGCCGTCCGCATTATCGACCTGCCGGGCACATACAGCCTACGCACGACCAGCCCCGACGAAGCGGTGGCGAAAGATGTAATGGTAGGCAAGATGGGCATTCCGCCCGATGCCATTATTGCCGTTGCCGACGCGACCAACCTGCGTATGACCCTGCGCATGATTTTGGAACTGAAAACGCTGGGACTGCCTATGGTGGTGTCGCTGAATTTGAGCGACGTGGCCCGCAAAAGGGGCTTGAATATCGACGCGGCCAAACTGAGCGAGTTGTTGGATGCACCTGTTTTGGAAACAGTTGCAGTGAGCGCGTCGGGTGTACAGGCTGTACGCGAAGCCGTGGCGAAGCTGCCGCGCAAACGCTCTTTCCCCGCAAACCCCGCCTCTGCCGAACGCACGCTCGATGCGCTGGATAGCGACAAACTTTATCAAGAAGTCGAATCGATTTTGGCACAAGTGGTACGCACTCAGATGACGCTGCCCGCATGGCACAAAAAACTCGACGACATCGTGCTGCACCCCGTCTGGGGCATGATTATGCTGCTGGTCATCCTGTTTATGGTGTTCCAAGCGGTTTACACATGGGCGGCGCCGATTATGGACGCCATCGAAGGTGGCTTTACCGCGCTGGGCGAATGGATAGGCGCCAACATGGAGCCGGGCATCCTCAGCGACTTGCTCGTCAACGGCGTCATTGCCGGTTTGGGCAGCGTGTTGGTGTTCCTGCCGCAGATTACGATTTTGTTTGCCTTTATCCTGCTATTGGAAGACTCAGGCTATCTGCCGCGTGCAGCCTTCCTGCTGGATAACATCATGGCAAAAAGCGGTTTGTCCGGCCGTTCGTTTATTCCCCTTTTATCCAGCTTTGCCTGTGCCGTTCCTGCCGTGATGTCGGCGCGTACCATTAACGACCCGCGCGAACGCCTTGTTACCATCGCGGTTGCGCCGTTGCTGACTTGTTCCGCACGTTTGCCAGTGTATGCGCTGATTATCGCCGCTGTTATTCCTGATCGTACAGTGGGTGGGATTTTCAACCTGCAAGGCCTGACATTGTTTATTCTTTATATCGTAGGCATTCTGTCGGCTGCATTGGCAGCGTATATCATGAAACGCTTGGCGCGGATGAAAGGCAATGTGCAACAATTCCCACTTTTGATGGAATTGCCGACTTTCCGTACGCCTAACTTCAAACACATCATGACCAGCTTGTGGGATAGGGTAAAAGCCTTCCTGAAACGCGCGGGTACCATCATTTTTGCGTTGGCCGTGGTTCTGTGGGGCTTGGTAAGCTGGCCGCAACCGCCTGAAGGCGCAACCGGTGCCGCCATCGATTACAGCTTGGCAGGTACGCTTGGTCATGCTATTCAGCCGTTTTTTGCACCTTTGGGTTTTACTTGGGAAATGTGTATCGCCATGATTCCGGGTATTGCCGCGCGCGAAGTGGTCGTTGCCGCATTGGGTACCGTTTATGCCGTCAGCGCGTCGTCTGAAGATGCCGTACAAAACGCATTAATTCCCATCATACACAACAACTGGGGCTTGCCGACCGCCTTTGCCTTCTTGGCTTGGTATGTGTATGCTCCGATGTGTGCCGCGACTTTGACCGTGATTAGACGCGAAACCAAATCCACGAAAAATATGCTTATGATTACAGGCTATTTGTTCCTGATGGCTTATTTTGCCGCATTCGTGGTTTACCAAATTTCTTCAAGGATACTATCATCATGACTCAATATATTATCGTCGGCTTGATTATGCTCGCCTGCGTATTCTTCCTCTTGCGAAAATTCGTATTCAAACCGAAAAAACGCGACTGCAGTAGCGGCTGCGGAAAATGTGGCGGTTGCGGTTAAATAAAGAGGGTTAGGTAAAAGTAAAAGGCTGTCTGAAATGGTTTCAGACGGCCTTTTTTATTGCTCTATGGCTTTTCAGATGCAAAACTAGGTATTTAGAGCTTAGCACCAGGATTTATTGAACGGGAAGCCTGAAATGTCCAGTGATGGTGTAGCGGTAGAGGATATCGTCTTCACGGGTTCCCGAACCGATATTATGGATAATCAGGGGCCTGTCTCCGATTTTTCGATCGGAGACGATACCGATATGGGGACGGTTGCCTTTCAGTTCCCAAGTTACAATATCGCCAGCTTGATAGTTTGTATCTTGAACTGCCCAGCCTTGACGCGTGAAATAAGTCATTAGGTTAGGGACGCGGCGGTGATCGATATTGGTATCAGGCTGTTTCAAACCCCAGCGTTTAGGATAGACAGAAAAGTTGCGGCTCATGTCTTGATGAACAAGCTCTTGCAAATCTATATTTTGCTCACGCAAGGCACGGATAACCACGTCTGTGCAAACGCCTTTTGATATCGGCACATCTCCCATCGGATAAGTGAGCTTGGTGTAAGCCGGGTCGTAACGAAGGGTTTTGCCAATTTGGTTGCGCGCAGATTGTACGATTTGCGGTGATGGTCCTTCGGGTTCGGTAATCTCTTGTTGAAAGAAATCGGTAGTAATACTTGAGATAGAGTTGTGATGACGGGCAAAAAATACAGCTGTTGTAATCAGAAGGATGGAAAGCGCAATACTGAGAACTATGAGTTTAAAGGTAGTTTTGTGTTTCATGATATATGCACGGCTTAGATGTTGTTTGCATTATTATCAGATTTTTGGGTGGATTGGCAATGCATAATGGAAAAATGGTCTTGATCAAGTATGTATGGGCAAATAATGGATGAGTGTTATTTGAGTATTACTAAAACATTTTTTGTAAATATAGATTTTACATTGGCACATGATAAAAGGCCGTCTGAAACAGTTTCAGACGGCCTTGGTTATTGGAAAAGGCTTATTTCAACGCTTCCAACAGCTTTCCGTGTATTCCGCCGAAACTGCCGTTGCTCATGACCAAAATATGGTCGCCTGCTTCGGCATTTTTCACGATTTCGGCAACAAAGGCATCGAAGTCTTTGCCGACATGCAGCTTGCCGCCTAAAGGCGCGAGGGCTTCGGCGACGTCCCAGTCCACACCGCCGGCGTAGCAGAACACTTGGTCGGCATCTTTGAGGCTTTCGGGCAGGGCGGCTTTCATCGTGCCAAGCTTCATGGTATTGGAACGCGGCTCGAGGACGGCGAGGATACGGGCGTTTCCGACGCGCTGGCGCAGGCCTTCGATAGTGGTTTCGATGGCGGTCGGGTGGTGGGCAAAGTCGTCGTAAACAGTGATGCCGTTCACCGTGCCTTTGATTTCCATACGGCGTTTGACATTTTTAAACGCGCTCAAAGCTTCACAGGCCGTCTGAATATCGACGCCGGCATGACGCGCGGCAGAGATGACGGCGAGTGCGTTCATGCGGTTGTGTTCGCCCATCAGTTCCCACGCGACGTGTCCGACTGTTTCGCCGTGATGACGTACGTCGAACGAGCCGTCGGCATGGACGGTACCAACCTGCCAGCCTTGTTCGGTACCAAATTTTTCTACGGGCGTCCAGCAGCCTTTATCCAGAGTATCTTGCAGGCTTTGCTGTTGGCCGTTGCAGACGATGAGGCCTTCAGACGGCACGGTGCGTACCAAATGATGGAATTGGGTTTGAATGGCGCCCAAATCGGCAAAAATGTCGGCGTGGTCGAATTCAAGATTGTTCAAAATGGCGGTACGCGGACGGTAGTGTACGAATTTGGAGCGTTTGTCAAAAAAGGCAGTATCGTATTCGTCGGCTTCGATAACGAAGAATGGGGATTTTGAGTTAGGGTCTTGGCGCGGGGGTTGTGGCAGACGGGCGGAAACGCTGAAGTTTTCCGGTACGCCACCAATCAGGAAGCCCGGAGCGAGACCGGCATATTCCAAGACCCAGGCGAGCATGGAGGCGGTAGTCGTTTTGCCGTGTGTGCCGGCTACACCGAGTACCCAATGATGGTGTAATACGTTTTCAGCAAGCCATTGCGGGCCGGAAATGTAAGGCAGGCCTTTATTCAAAATGGCTTCAATCACATCCATGCCGCGTTTGGCAACATTACCGATAACGTAAATATCGGCTTTAAATTCGTCCAATTGAGCGGCATCAAAACCTTCATGTACGTCTATGCCCAAGGCTTCAAGCTGGGTGCTCATCGGCGGATACATCTTTGCGTCGCAACCGCTGACTTTAAAACCTGCTTCTTTGGCAATAGCCGCTACGCCGCCCATAAATGTGCCGCCGATACCGATAATGTGGATGTGTTTCATGATAAGACCGTCTTGGGAATGAATTAATTTTAAAGCCGTCATTATAACGGAGTTTGGATAAAGGGGTCGTCTGAAAAGTTAGGCAACAATAAGAATAGGAAAAAAATACGAGGGATTTGATTTTAAAAGAAGGGCGTTGAGGTTTTGATTGGACAAGTATTACTTTGAAAAGAGTTATTTAATACGGTAAAGTCGTTCATGAAGGTCAAGGGAAGCATTGCCTTGAATTCATCCATGCTTGATAGCGTGAGGTTTTCAGTAACAGATTTGCTTGGATAGACTTTAGAAAATGGGGGGTGTTATTCAATAATGCCGTCTGAAAAATAAGCCCTGATTAAAACAAGTCATGACTTTTTTCAGACGGCATTTGTATTCTGTATCTTGTGATTTCTATTAAAGCGCGGCATCCGAACGCTCGCCGGTACGGATACGGATGGCTTCTTCAACCGGATAAATGAAGATTTTACCGTCACCGATTTTGCCGGAATGTGCGGTTTCCAAAATGGCATCAACAGCCTGATCAACTTTGTCGTCAGCCAATACCAATTCGATTTTCACTTTGGGCAGGAAATCAACTGCGTATTCTGCGCCGCGATAAATTTCTGTATGGCCTTTTTGGCGGCCGAAGCCTTTGACTTCGCTGACGGTCATGCCGGTAATGCCGATTTCGGTCAAGACTTCGCGCACATCGTCGAGTTTGAAAGGTTTGATAATGGCTTCGATTTTTTTCATATTAATTCTCCTTATTTGAGAAAAGGCCGTCTGAAACATTCAGACGGCCTTTGTTCCATTAAGTTCGTTCAAACTTTATTTGAGTGAACTTATTTCTTTTTCTGAGCCGGCAGATCAGTACATACACCCAATGCCACTTCTGCAGCCATACCGATGGATTCACCCAAGGTTGGGTGTGGGTGGATGGTTTTACCGATATCAGTTGCATCACAGCCCATTTCAATCGCCAAGCAGACTTCGCCGATCATATCGCCGCCGTTAGGACCAACGATACCGCCGCCGATGATGCGGCCGGTTTCAGCATCAAAAATCAGCTTAGTGAAACCATTGTCGCAACCGTTGGCAATCGCACGGCCGGAAGCAGCCCATGGGAAGTTAGCTTTGGTGATTTTGCGGCCGGAAGCTTTGGCGGACAACTCGGTTTCGCCTACCCATGCCACTTCAGGAGAAGTGTAGGCTACGCCCGGAATAACGCGCGCGTCGAAGTAGGCTTTGTGGCCGGCACAGTTTTCAGCGGCAACGTGGCCTTCGTGAACGGCTTTATGCGCCAACATCGGTTGGCCGACGATGTCGCCGATAGCGTAGATGTGCGGCACGTTGGTGCGCATTTGTTTGTCGACTTCGATGAAGCCGCGGTCAGTTACGGCAACACCGGCTTTTTCAGCGCTGATGAGTTTGCCGTTAGGCGCACGACCGGCAGCCACCAGTACGGCATCGTAACGTTGTGGTTCTTTAGGTGCATTTGCACCTTCGAAGGTAACGTAAACGCCGTCTTCTTTAGGCTCGACAGCGACGGTTTTGGTGTTGATCATGATGTTGTCAAAACGGTATTCGTTTTGTTTTTGCCATACTTTCACCAAGTCACGGTCTGCGCCTTGCATCAGGCCGTCCATCATTTCAACAACGTCGAGGCGTGAACCCAGCGTACTGTAAACTGTACCCATTTCGAGGCCGATGATACCGCCGCCGATGATCAGCAGTTTGCCCGGTACTTCTTTCAGAGCCAGTGCACCGCTGGAATCGATGATGCGTGGATCTTCAGGAATGAAAGGCAGTTTGGTTACGCGGCTGCCTGCTGCAATGATACAGTTTTTGAAGGCAACGATTTTTTTCTCGCCGGTAGGGGTCGCTTGCTCGTACACGTCGCCGGTGGTCAGCGACACTTCCAAGTGGTGAGGATCCAAGAATTGACCGTCACCTTGGATAACGTCCACTTTACGGCCTTTGGCCATACCTGCCAAGCCGGTAGTCAGGCGGGAAACCACGCCGTCTTTGTAAGCGCGCAGCATGTCGATGTCGAGTTCTGGTTCTGGGTATTTGATACCGTTCGCAGCCAAGTGACGTACTTCATCGATTACGGCAGCGTTGTGCAACAAGGCTTTGGAAGGGATACAGCCGACGTTCAAGCAAACGCCGCCCAAAGTTTTGTAACGCTCGACGATGGCAACTTTCAAGCCTTCATCGGCAGCGGCAAATGCAGCGGAATAACCGCCGGGGCCACCACCCAATACGACCACATCGTATTCGGCATCGGCAGAACCGCCAAATTGTGCAGCTTGAGGAGCAGGAGCAGCAGCTTTAGGGGCTTCTTGTGCAGGAGCAGCTGGTGCTTCGGCTTTAGGAGCGGTAGCCGCACCTTCGGCTTCAACGACTGCAATCAAGCCGCCTTCGGAGATTTTGTCGCCGACTTTAACTTTGACTTCTTTGACCACGCCCGCAACTTCGGCAGGTACGTCCATCGTCGCTTTGTCGGTTTCCAAAGTAATCAGGGTATCGTCCACGGCAATGGTGTCGCCTACATTTACTTCAACCGCAATAATATCTACATTTTCGTGACCGCCAATGTCGGGCACTTTTAATTCAACTAAGCTCATGTCTAATCTTTCTGAATGATGTTCGGACTTCCTTTTCCAGACGGCCTGAGTAAAAAGGCCGTCTGGAAATGCTCGGATTACAGAGTAATGCGGCGGAAGTCTTTCAACAGGTTAGCCAGGAATACGGTAAAGCGCATACCGGCGGCACCGTCGATGACGCGGTGGTCGAAGGACAGGCTCAATGGGCACATCAGGCGAGGAGCGAATTCTTTACCGTTCCAAACCGGTTTGATTTGGGATTTGCACACGCCCAAGATGGCAACTTCAGGAGCATTCACGATTGGCGTGAAGCCTGTGCCGCCGATACCGCCCAAGCTGGAAATGGTAAAGCATGCGCCTTGCATTTCTTGAGGTTTGAGCTTGCCTTCGCGGGCTTTTTTAGACAATTCGGTCAGCTCTTGGCTGATTTGTTTCAAACCTTTTTGATCCACATCTTTAATCACTGGAACAACCAAGCCGTTTGGAGTGTCGGCTGCGAAACCGATGTTGAAGTAGTTTTTCAGCACCAAGTTGTCGCCATCCAAAGAGGCATTGAATTCAGGGAAGGCTTTCAGCGCAGCAACAGAGGCTTTGATGATGAACGCCAATGGGGACAGTTTCACGCCTTCGCGTTCCCATTCTTTGTTCAGCTGTTTGCGGAATTCTTCCAATTCGGTCATGTCCGCTTCCTCGTGTACGGTAACGTGAGGAATCACAACCCAGTTGCGAGACAGGTTTTGACCGGAGATTTTCTTAATGCGTGACAGTTCTTTAACTTCGACGCTGCCGAATTTAGAGAAGTCAACTTTAGGCCATGGCAACAAGTCCAGACCGCCGCCCAAAGAAGCAGCGGCAGGCTTGCCTGCGCCGCTTTGCATAACGGATTTAACGAAGGCTTTAACGTCTTCGCCCATGATACGGCCTTTCAGACCGGTACCTTTGACTTGGCCCAAATCTACGCCCAATTCGCGTGCCAGTTTGCGTGCGGAAGGACCTGCATGAGCTTTTGCAAATGCAGCTTCGTCGATTTTGGCAGCAGCAGGAGCAGCTGGCGCAGGCGCGGCGGCTGGTGCAGCAGGAGCCGGAGCGGCAGCTGGTGCAGGTGCGGCAGCTTGAGCGGCAGGAGCAGGAGTCGCTGCGGCAGAGCCAGCAGTTTCTACTTCGATAATGGCAGAGCCTTCGGATACTTTGTCGCCAACTTTCAGGAATACGGCTTTAACCACACCAGCTTCTGTACATGGTACGTCCATAGTGGCTTTGTCGGTTTCCAAAGTAATCAGGGTGTCATCAACTGCAACAGTGTCGCCAACTTTAATTTCAACGGCAATAACGTCTACGTCAGAGTGGCCGCCGATATCAGGTACAACAACTTGTACAGTAGCGCCTCCGGTAGGAGCGGCTGCAGGCGCAGCAGCAGGAGCAGCAGGAGCTTCTGCTGCAGGGGCCGTAGCGGCATCAGCAGCGGCAGCACCGGTTTCAACGGTCAAAATAACGCCGCCTTCAGAGATTTTATCGCCAACTTTAACTTTAACTTCTTTCACGACGCCGGCTGCATCAGCAGGTACGTCCATAGTGGCTTTGTCGGTTTCCAATGTAATCAGGGTGTCGTCAACGGCAATAGTGTCGCCTACTTTAACTTCTACGGCGATGATGTCGACGTTTTCATGACCGCCGATATCAGGGACTTTGATTTCTACGATACTCATTTGAGTTCCTTTAATATTTTCAGTTTGATGCCGTCTGAAAAACTATTTCACACGGCATCGGTACAGTTTGTTCAAACCATTCAAGCATTCGGTTTTCAGACGGCCTGATGTCTGAATGAAGCAAACAGGCCGTCTGAAACATCAATTAGCGTTTCCAGCTAGGGGCTGAATCGGCTTTGATACCATATTTTTCAATGGCTTGTTGAACGGTTTCTTTGCTGACTTTGCCTTGCTCGGCCAATGCGCTCAATGCAGCAACGGCAACGTTGTAGCGGTCAACTTCGAAGAAGCTGCGCAGGTTGGCACGGCTGTCAGAGCGACCGAAGCCGTCAGTACCCAAGACGTGGTAGTCGTTAGGGATGTAGGCACGGATACGGTCGGCATAGCTGCGGATGTAGTCGGTAGCGGCAATAACCGGACCGTCATGACCTTGCAGTTGAGAAGTAACAAACGGTACTTTTGCAGTTTCCAATGGGTTCAGACGATTGAAGCGTTCCACTTCGATAGCGTCGCGATGCAACAGGTTGAAAGATGGGCAAGACCAGATGTCTGCTTCTACGCCGAAGTCGGCTTTCAACAATTCGGCACCGGCAATGACTTCTTGCAGGATGGTACCGGAACCCATCAATTGAACTTTCTTGTCGCCTTTGCCGCCGGCTTTCAGCAGGTACATACCTTTCAGGATGTTTTCTTCTGCGCCTTCAGGCATATCCGGGTGAGCGTAGTTCTCGTTCATCAAGGTGATGTAGTAGAACACGTCTTCATTATTGGCATACATACGGCGCAGACCGTCTTGAACGATAACAGCTACTTCGTATTGGAATGTCGGGTCGTAAGAAACGCAGTTTGGAATCAAATCTGCTTGAATATGGCTGTGGCCGTCTTCGTGTTGCAGACCTTCACCGTTCAGCGTTGTACGGCCGGCAGTACCACCCAACAGGAAGCCGCGTGCGTGCATATCGCCGGCAGCCCATGCCAAGTCGCCGATACGTTGGAAACCGAACATAGAGTAGTAGATGTAGAAAGGAATCATCGCAAAGTTGCTGTTGGCGTAGCTGGTTGCAGCAGCGATCCAGTCAGCCATTGCGCCTGGCTCGTTAATACCTTCTTGCAAGATTTGACCGTCGACGGATTCTTTGTAGAACATCAGTTGGTCTTTATCTTGAGGGGTGTATTGTTGGCCTTTAGGGTTCCAAATGCCGTATTGGCGGAACATACCTTCCATACCGAAAGTACGGCTTTCGTCAGGAACGATAGGTACAACGCGTTTGCCAATTTTTTTGTCTTTCAGCAAAGTAGACAGGATGCGAACGAAAGCCATGGTGGTGGAGAATTCACGGTCACCGCTGGATTTCATTTGGGCATCAAATGCTGACAGTTCAGGCACTTCCAGAACGTCTTGGGTAGGGTTGCGTTGAGGCAGGTAGCCACCCAAAGATTCGCGGCGTGCATGAAGGTATTTGTATTCTTCGCTGTCAGGAGCAAAAGTCAGGTAAGGCAGGTCGCCACTGTCGATTTGCTCGTCAGTCACAGGAATATCAAAGCGGTCACGGAATTGTTTCAGAGATGCTTTGTCCATTTTTTTGGCTTGGTGGGCAACGTTTTGACCTTCGCCGGATGCGCCCATACCGTAACCTTTAATGGTTTTTGCCAAGATTACAGTAGGTTTGCCGTTGGCGTGGTTCGCAGCGCGGTCGTAAGCGTTGTACACTTTTTGAGGGTCATGACCACCGCGGTTCAATGCCCAAATTTCGTCATCAGTCATATCGGCGACCAATGCTTTCAGTTCAGGCGTATTGAAGAAGTGTTCGCGAACGTATGCGCCGTCTTTGGATTTGTAAGTTTGGTAGTCACCGTCCAAGCACTCTTCCATACGTTTGCGCAGGATGCCATCTTTGTCTTTTGCCAAGAGGCGGTCCCAACGACGACCCCAGATGACTTTCACAACATTCCAGCCGGCGCCGGCAAAGTTGCCTTCCAGTTCTTGAATGATTTTGCCGTTACCGCGTACTGGGCCGTCCAAACGTTGCAGGTTACAGTTAATGACGAATACCAAGTTGTCCAAGCCTTCGCGTGAAGCCAGAGCAATAGCACCTTGGCTTTCAGGTTCGTCCATTTCGCCGTCGCCACAGAATACCCATACTTTACGGCCTTTGGTTTTGGCCAGGCCGCGAGATTCCAAGTATTTCAGGAAGCGTGCTTGGTAAATCGCCATCAATGGGCCCAGACCCATAGATACGGTTGGGAATTGCCAGAAGTCAGGCAACAGGTGAGGGTGAGGGTAAGAAGGCAAACCTTTACCGTCAACTTCTTGACGGAAGTTGTTCAGCTGGTCTTCAGTCAGACGGCCTTCAACGAAAGCGCGTGCGTAGATGCCAGGGGCAACGTGGCCTTGGAAGAATACCAAATCGCCTTCTTCGCCTTCGCCTTTAGCTTTCCAGAAGTGGTTGAAGCCGACTTCGTACATGGTCGCAGCAGATTGGAAAGATGCAATATGTCCACCCAATTCCAAATCTTTTTTACCTGCGCGCAAAACGATAGCGGCAGCATTCCAACGAACGAATGCACGGATGCGGTGTTCGATGTTTTGGTCGCCAGGGATGCCTTTTTCGTCTTCAACGGAAACGGTGTTCAAGTATGGAGTAGTGGTGCCGTGAGGCATACGGATGCCTTTGTCACGGCTGTATTTGACCAAACTTTCCAGCAGGTATTGGGCGCGTTCGCTACCTTCATATTCTAAAACAGAGCTTAACGCGTCTAACCATTCTTTGGTTTCAATTGGGTCAACATCGTGTAATTGGGTGGACATAATATCTATCCTTGTGTTGAGTGTTTTTCAATGACGGAGTAGTACCCCGATATTTTCGTTTATCAACAAATGTGAGTTAAAAACGAAAATTCCTAGAGTCAAATTCGAAAAAAGTTTTAATTACTGAAATATTTTCAATACGTTATAACCGTTGATAAAAAATCAGAAAGAATTGAACTTTTTACAAACCAGCTAACCTGCAAATGCTATCAGTAATTGGGCAAACTGGCAAATTGTGCTGTAGATATTGATAGGATTTAGACGTTGAAATTAGGATTTTTTTAAAGAGTTATGGAGCTTGTTTTTAAATCGGGATATTGAGTGGATACAGTAAAAAAGTATCAGATATTTGAGTAAATGGATTCGTATACGAAAAATATTTTTCAAATTTTGTTGTAAATAGAAAATTAAATTTAGATTATCTGGTCTTTTACAAAGAGAATAGGTCGTCTGAAGACTCTAAAGAGATTAAGGAGAAATGGGATTTGAGGATGGCGATTGTTGAGGAAGGGTAAATGAAAAAAATGACATGTACAGGCTACTTTAGCGCTGACATGTCATTTATGTAGGAAGTTAGAATTTCAGACGGCCTTTAATCGGTAGAGCCTTTTTGAGCGAATTGCTTCCATTGAGTCAAAAGCTCTTTGAGAACGTCTTGCTGTTCATGTCCATGTTGGATGGCTTCTTGCAGCCAGAAGCAAGCATTGTTGATGTCTTTTTTTACACCCATGCCGTGATAATACAGGCAGGCAAGATTATATTGAGCCATCGTGTCTCTTTGTTTGGCCGCTGCTTCAAACCATTTTGCAGCTTGGGCGTAGTCGACAGGTACACCTTGTCCGCAGTAATACATCATGCCAAGATTGGTTTGGGATTTGCTGTGCCCACGTTCTGCGGACTGATGGTATAACTCCAGTGCTTCAGCGTAATTCTGTTTGCGTTTTAAGCCATAGTGTGCTGCAAATGCCAGCTTGTACAGACGCTCGGCTTCCTGACGTTGGAGGGCGATTTCTTTGGTTAGCTCATAGTTTTGCTGGTTATTCAATGCGCTGTCAGACAGAAGTTTTTGGTAAGCGGCAAGATTGCCTAAATCAGCCGAGCGTTGATAATATTGACGGGCGGTGTCTGCATCAACTGCTCGTCCCAATCCGTAGCGATAGATATCACCTAAAAGACGCAAACCTTCCGGATCATTTTGATCCGCAGCAAATTTAGCATGCTGATAGGCCTTTTGAGGGTCTCGTTCGGTGTTTTTGCCTAGGAGATAGATTTCGGCAAGTGCTACATTCGCATTGCTGTCACCTTGTGCAGCAGCTTTTTCAAACCATTCCAATGCTTCAGCAGGATTTGATGCGGCTAAGAGTTCTGCAAGAGAAGTTTGCGCTGGAACAATGTCGTAATCGGCGGCAATACGTAAATGTTCGATTGCTTTTTCAGGATTTTGTGCGACACCTTGCCCCAATTTGTATTGGAGACCGAGTTGCCAGTGTGCTGCAATAAATCCCTGCGCAGCAGATTGTTGATAAAGTTTATGAGAATATTCCAAATCAGAAGAGCTGGAATATTGGTAATGTTGGGCTAAGAAGTATTGTGCCTGAGGATTTTGCTGTTCGGCAGCTTTCAATGCCCATTTGACTGCTTCTTGGTCATTGCCATTATCTGCATATAAACGCATGAGGCGTAGTTGTGCTGGGGCTAATCCTTCTTCAGCAAGCTCTTGATAGGCTGCAATGAGCTTTTCTATTTCTATTCCATTATTTTCTTGTAACTGGAGAAGATTATAGCGGGCATATGGATGACCAGCTCTTGCAGCTTGCTTTAAATATTCAACTGCAATTGCTAAATCTTGCGCATTTTCGTGGTGTTCGATCAGGCATCCTGCTAGCTGAAATGCGGCCTCAATATGCCCGGCTTCTGCTGCCTCGCAGAGCAATGGGATGGCTCGTGCAAAGTCAGGAGGGTCTTGAGTGATTAATTTTTCTGCTAGAAGAAAAGATTCTTCATATTGTTGAGCATTCATCGTTTTTTATGTTTATGAAGGATTCAAGGATAAAATAATCGGCCGACAGGGTGCGGCCGTTATGATTTTGTAATTTTGGGGTTATTTACAAAAACAGGCAACCGTATTTGTATTTTTATACTTAGAATGATGGAATAAATTGTTTTATGCTGCATAAATACAACAGAAGATGGAACAAAGTGGGTTGAGAAAATACTTCTGCTGTTTGTTCAGTTCGAATTACTCTTCGTCCGGTTTTTTACGCCATAAAACAAGTAATTTACCAATGTGTTGAACCAGTTGGGCACCCAGTGTTTCACACAGGGCATTGCAAATTTCAATACGTTCTGCACGGTCATCGCCAAAAACGCGGACTTTAATCAATTCGTGTGCTGTCAATGCGGCGTCGGTTTCTTTAATGACAGAGTCAGTCAAACCTTGTTGGCCAACCATAACAACGGGATGGAGGTGGTGTGCCTGGGCTTTCAAGGCCAAAATTTCTTTGGTGCTTAGTTTGTTGTCGCTCATTTTGATAAGTATCCAATTAAAAAGAATAATGGCTATATTGTACGCGATTTAGAACATTTACGGGGGAAATAACGTACAATACTGGTTTTAAACTTAAGCATTTCAAACCAAGATGGCTGTACGCTCAAAATCTTCAAAAGCATGGCTGCATGAGCATGTCAACGATCATTATGTCCATATGGCACAAAAGGATGGATATCGTGCCCGAGCGGCTTATAAATTATTAGAAATCAATCAGAAAGATAAATTGATCAAGCCGGGTACGGTCTTGGCGGATTTGGGTAGTGCACCGGGTAGTTGGTCGCAGGTGGCAGCCAAGCTGGTCGGTAAAACAGGGGCGGTGTTTGCTTTGGATATTTTACCGATGGATGCGATTGAAGGCGTTTCGTTTATTCAGGGTGATTTTCGAGAAGATGCTGTTTTGGAGCAGTTTGAAGCCTTATTGGATAATCGCCCGTTAGACCTTGTAATCTGTGATATGGCACCCAATATGTCAGGCAATGCCGTAACAGACCAGGCACGCAGTTTTTACCTGTGTGAACTGGCTTTGGATTTTGCCTCGCAGCACTTGAAACCCGGAGGCAGTTTTTTGGTGAAGGTGTTTCAAGGCGCGGGCTATCAGGAATATACGGCGGCAATGCGCGAAATTTTTGCCAGTGTGCAAACTCGAAAGCCGGATGCTTCCCGCAATCGTTCCAGTGAGATTTACCTATTAGGCAAAAATAAACGCTGACAATGTAGGGTGGGTGCTTTAAAATTCTTTCCCTTGATTTTATTTATTTTGTAACCATGGAGCCTGTTCAGTGGGGAATACCATTAAAAACATATTAGTCTGGGTAGTGGGTGGTGCTATGCTTTTAGCAGCATTCAATGCACTCAGCGATAAGCAGGAAGATAAACAGCAAATCGAATATTCTCAATTTATTCAGCAAGTTAATAGTGGCGAAGTATCCAATGTCAATATCGAAGGATCTGTTGTCAGCGGCTATCTGATTAAAGGTGAGCGCACCGATAAAACTGCCTTCTATACCAATGCGCCTTTGGATGACAACTTGGTTAAAACACTGTTGGACAACAAAGTACGCGTCAAAGTGACTCCGGAAGAAAAACCAAGCATGCTGGCCAGTCTGTTTTACAGCCTGCTACCTGTTTTGTTGTTGATTGGTGCATGGTTCTACTTCATGCGCATGCAAAGCGGCGGTGGCGGTAAAGGCGGTGCCTTCTCTTTTGGTAAAAGCCGTGCGCGTTTGTTGGATAAAGATTCCAATAAAGTGACTTTTGCCGATGTTGCCGGTTGTGATGAGGCAAAAGAAGAAGTACAAGAAATCGTAGATTATTTAAAAGCCCCCAATCGTTATCAAAGCTTAGGCGGTCGTGTGCCGCGCGGTATTTTGTTGGCAGGTAGCCCCGGTACGGGTAAAACATTACTGGCCAAAGCGATTGCCGGTGAGGCAGGTGTACCATTCTTCAGTATTTCAGGTTCTGACTTTGTAGAAATGTTTGTCGGTGTCGGTGCGAGCCGTGTCCGCGATATGTTCGAGCAGGCCAAGAAAAACGCACCATGCATCATCTTTATTGATGAAATTGATGCGGTCGGCCGTCAGCGCGGTGCCGGTTTGGGCGGTGGCAATGATGAGCGTGAGCAAACATTAAACCAATTGTTGGTTGAAATGGATGGTTTTGAAAGTAATCAAACCGTTATTGTGATTGCAGCAACCAACCGTCCTGATGTACTTGACCCTGCATTGCAGCGTCCAGGCCGTTTTGACCGTCAAGTCGTTGTTCCATTGCCTGATATTCGTGGCCGTGAGCAAATCTTGAACGTCCACGCTAAAAAAGTGCCTTTGGATGCATCTGTAGATTTGACTTCTTTGGCTCGTGGTACACCTGGTTTTTCAGGTGCAGATTTGGCAAACTTGGTCAATGAAGCTGCTTTGTTTGCCGGTCGTCGCAATAAAGTTAAAGTTGATCAAAGCGACTTTGAAGATGCGAAAGACAAAATCTATATGGGTCCTGAACGCCGCAGCATGGTGATGCATGAAGATGAAAAACGTGCGACGGCCTATCATGAGGCCGGTCATGCAATCGTAGCGGAAAGCCTTCCATTTACCGATCCGGTTCACAAGGTAACCATTATGCCGCGCGGCCGTGCCTTAGGTTTGACTTGGCAACTGCCTGAGCGTGACCGTATCAGCATGTACAAAGACCAAATGTTGAGCCAGATCTCAATTTTGTTCGGCGGCCGTATTGCTGAAGATATTTTTGTCGGCCGTATCTCTACCGGTGCCTCTAACGACTTTGAGCGTGCAACTCAAATGGCACGCGAGATGGTAACGCGTTATGGTATGAGCGATAAAATGGGGGTGATGGTTTATGCTGAGAACGAAGGTGAAGTGTTCTTGGGTCGCAGCGTGACCCGTTCTCAAAATATTTCCGAGAAAACCCAACAAGATATCGATGCGGAAATCCGCCGTATTTTGGATGAGCAATATCAAGTGGCTTACAAAATCTTGGATGAAAATCGCGATAAGATGGAAACCATGTGCAAAGCACTGATGGATTGGGAAACCATCGATCGAGACCAAGTTTTGGAAATTATGGCCGGTAAACAGCCTAGCCCGCCTAAAGATTACAGCCACAATGTCCGTGATGACAAAGTAGAAGAGCCTGAAGCGCCTGTTGCTGAAGCTGCTGAACCTGTTGAGCAACATGAGGTTCAGACTGCTGAATCAGTAGAAGCAGAAAAAACAGATAAATCTGTATAAGGTTTGAAACAGAAAACGGTAGCTTTTAAGCTGCCGTTTTTATTTTGAGGATAAGCTAAAGGCCGTCTGAAAATTTTCAGACGGCCTGATTTTATTTGGTTAATTACAAAACGGCCAAAGCAGCTTCGTAGTCAGGTTCATTCGCAATTTCAGAAACCAACTCAGCGTGGAGAACTTGGTTTTGCTCATTCAAAACTACCACTGCACGGGCAGTTAGGCCGCGTAATGGGCTTTCTGTCAGTGTAACACCGTAATCGTTAGAAAAGCTGCTGCGGAATGTAGAAAGTGTTACTACATTTTCCAAACCTTCTGAGCCACAGAAGCGGGCTTGTGCAAACGGTAAATCAGCAGAAATGCACAAGACGACGGTATTGTCCAAAGACGAGGCACGTTTGTTGAAAGTGCGGACGGACTGGGCGCATACGCCGGTGTCAATGCTAGGGAAAATATTCAGCACTTTGCGTTTGCCTGCAAAGTCAGCCAATGATTTCTCAGATAGGTCTGCTGCTACCAATGTGAAATCAGATGCAACTTGGCCGATAGCGGGCAAATTACCGTTTGTAGAAATAGGTGATCCTTGGAAAGTAACTTGAGCCATGATTCAGTCCTTATATCAGGGGTAAAATGGATGGGCAGGGTTTTAGTAATGACGGCGGCGGAAATAGAACATGCCTTCGCTGTCAATTTCCAAAATATAGCGGCCGTTTTGAACGGCGGCATAACCGCTTTTGCCTTCGGTATAAGGCTGTAAAGCAGCGTGTGAAATCAGATAGTCGGTCAGTTTGCCGCCGTCTTGGGCAATATTGTCCACCATTTTTGCAAAGGCAGTGTGGCAGACGCCGTTGGCTGACCATCCGGCTGAAACGCCTTTTTCATTTTTTTCCATGCATTGGCCGCTGATGACTTCTAAGTCGTTAGGGTGCTTGCCAATCAGATTGATAACGCCGCCCTCTATGCCGTTAATCGGATAGGTGCGTTGTTTTTTACCTTCTTTAGTTTCGCCTTCTTGAGCTGTACCTAAATCCAAACCGGCTATGGCTTGTTCATCGATGTATTTGACTTTAAAGGTAGGTTTAGGCGCTTTGCCTGAAGCAGCATCATTGGCGGCAGTATCTTCAGACTTGCCGCCGCAGGCAGCCAATGAAAGGCTGAGCAAGATAAGAGGAAAGGTTTTTTTCATATGAGAAACCCTAGAAAAATGATTATATTTCAAATAATAAACGATATTATGGCCGTCTGAAATTTTCAGACGGCCTTACTATTATTATTTCAACGGACGAATACCTACTGCATCGCGTACTTTATCCAACAATTCGCCTGCTTCTTTACGCGCTTTTTGTGCGCCGGCCTGCAAAATATCTTCAATTTGAGAGGGTTTGGCTGTCAACTCATTGTAACGCTCGCGCGGTTCTGCGAGTTCGGCATTGATTTTTGCGCCCAAGAGTTTTTTGGCTTCGCCCCAAGCAAGGCCTTCGGCCAGCATTTGTGTGAATTCGGCAGTTTCAGACGGCGTAGAGAAGGCTTTGTAGATTTCAAACAGAGGACTTTCATCAGGCTGTTTCGGCTCGCCGGGTTCTTTCATATTGGTGATGATTTTGTTGACCGATTTTTGGGTTTTTTTATCGTTTTCCCAAAGCGGAATGGTATTGCCATAGGACTTGGACATTTTGCGTCCATCCAAGCCGACCAAAAGTTCGACATTTTCATCGATTTTTACTTCGGGCAGGGTGAAGAGTTCTTGGAAGCGGTGGTTAAAGCGTCCGGCAATATCGCGCGCCATTTCGACGTGTTGGATTTGGTCGCGACCGACAGGTACTTCATGGGCATTGAACATAAGGATGTCGGCAGTCATAAGGATAGGGTAGCTGTATAGGCCCATTTCCACGCCATGATCCGGATCTTCCTGACCGTTTTCGGTATTTGCCTGTACTGCGGCTTTGTAAGCGTGTGCGCGGTTCATCAGACCCTTTGCAGTAATACAGGTCAGAATCCAGTTCAATTCCATTACTTCGGGAATATCGCTTTGACGGTAGAAAGTGGTCTGTTCCGGATTGAGTCCGCAGGCGAGCCATGTAGCGGCAACAGCTTGAGTAGATTGATGAATCATTTCCGGCTCATGACATTTGATGATGCCATGATAGTCGGCCAAAAAGAGGAATGATTCGGTATTGGCATCCTGCGCCGCGCGGATAGCCGGGCGGATGGCGCCGACGTAGTTGCCCAAGTGCGGAATGCCTGTTGTGGTAACGCCTGTTAAAACTCGTTTTTTGCTCATGAAAGTATCCTTCGGCGCAAAGGCCGTCTGAAAATTAATATGTTGCCGATTATACCTGATTCTTCTTGATTTTTCAGACGGCCTTTTACGTATGGGGCAAATGGAAAAGAAAAGTTATACACATAAAATTATAAAAATAAATCAATATAAAACAATAATATAAATAAAATTTACTATTTAATGAAAAAATAACTCTTGAGTTATCCACATTTGCGCCTATATAGGCTTCAACAGAAATATATTTGTAGAGGAACGTAAAATGAGATTTGATAAATTGACTGCTAAATTTCAGCAAGCTCTGCAAGAAGGTCAAAGCCTGGCTTTGGCTGCGGACAGCAGCTATCTCGAGGCCGGCTTTATCTTAAAAGCATTGCTTGATGATCAAAACAGTGGAGCTGCTGCGTTACTGGCTCATGCAGGTGTGAATGTGCCTCAGGTGAAACAGCGTTTGCAGCAACATTTGAGCAGCCTGCCGAAAGTGTCCGGCCAGGGTGGCGATATTATGCCCAGCCGTGAGCTGCAAGCTGTATTGAACCTGATGGACAAGGCTGCAACCAAACGCGGCGATGCCTATATCGCCAGCGAACTTTTCCTGTTGGCTTTGGTGCAGCAGAATGATGCGACCGGCAAAATCTTGAAAGATGCCGGCGCAACCGAACAAAACATCAATGCCGCAATTGATGCGGTAAGAGGAGGACAAAACGTGAACGATGCCAATGCTGAAGACCAACGCGATGCGCTGAAAAAATACACGCTCGACCTGACTCAACGCGCCCGTGACGGTAAGCTCGACCCTGTTATCGGCCGTGATGATGAAATCCGCCGTGCGATTCAGGTATTACAACGCCGTACCAAAAACAACCCTGTGCTGATTGGTGAGCCTGGTGTGGGTAAAACCGCTATTGTTGAAGGCTTGGCGCAACGTATTGTTAATGGCGAAGTGCCCGAATCCCTGCGCAACAAACGCCTGCTGGTTTTGGATTTGGCGGCATTGATTGCCGGTGCGAAATACCGCGGCGAATTTGAAGAGCGCTTGAAAGGTGTGTTGAATGATTTGGCGAAAGACGACGGCAACACCCTGATTTTCATCGACGAAATCCATACTTTGGTCGGCGCGGGTAAAACCGACGGCGCGATGGACGCGGGCAATATGCTGAAACCGGCTTTGGCGCGCGGCGAATTGCACTGCATCGGCGCGACCACCTTGGACGAATACCGCCAATACATCGAAAAAGATGCGGCACTCGAACGCCGCTTCCAAAAAGTATTGGTCGGCGAGCCCAGCGTAGAAGACACAATCGCCATCCTGCGCGGTTTGCAGGAACGCTATGAAATCCACCACGGCATCGACATCACCGACCCCGCTATCGTTGCCGCAGCGGAGTTGAGCGACCGCTACATTACCGACCGCTTCCTGCCCGACAAAGCGATTGATTTGATTGACGAAGCCGCCAGCCGTATCAAAATGGAGTTGGACAGCAAACCCGAGCAGATGGATAAACTCGACCGCCGCATCATCCAGCTCAAAATGGAAAAAATGCACGTTGCCAAAGAAAGCGACGACGCCAGCAAAAAACGTTTGGAACTGATAGACGAAGAAATCGACGGTCTGCAAAAAGAATATGCCGATTTGGACGAAATCTGGAAAGCCGAAAAAGCCGCGTCTTCCAGCACCGCCGACATTAAGAAACAGATGGACGACATCAAAGTCAAAATCGAGCAGGCCAAACGCCAAGGCGACTTTGCCCGCGCGTCCGAACTCGAATACGGCGAGTTGCCGAAATTGGGCGCACAGTTGCAAGCTGCGGAAAGCAATCCTGACGGCAAAAAACAAAACAAACTTTTCCGTACCGAAGTTGGCGCGGATGAAGTGGCTGAAATTGTTTCCCGTATGACCGGCATTCCTGTGTCAAAAATGATGGAAGGTGAACGCGACAAGCTGCTGAAGATGGAAGAAGTATTGCACCGTCGTGTGGTTGGTCAAGACGAAGCCGTACGTGCTGTGTCCGACGCTATCCGTCGCAGCCGTTCCGGTTTGGCCGATCCGAATAAACCTTATGGCAGCTTCTTGTTCTTAGGCCCGACCGGTGTGGGTAAGACCGAATTGTGTAAGGCATTGGCAGGCTTCCTGTTTGACAGTGAGGATCATCTGATTCGTATCGATATGTCCGAATACATGGAAAAACATGCTGTTGCCCGCTTAATCGGTGCACCTCCCGGCTATGTCGGCTACGAAGAAGGCGGCTACCTGACCGAACAAGTCCGCCGCAAACCGTACAGCGTGATTCTTTTGGACGAAGTGGAAAAAGCCCATCCAGACGTGTTCAACATCTTGCTGCAAGTTTTGGATGACGGCCGTTTGACCGACGGACAAGGTCGTACAGTGGACTTTAAAAATACTGTTATCGTCATGACTTCCAATATTGGTAGCCAACATATCCAACAAATGGGTACTCAGGACTACGAAGCAGTAAAAGAAGTTGTGATGGAGGATGTGAAAGAACATTTCCGTCCAGAAATGATCAACCGTATTGACGAAGTCGTCGTGTTCCACGGTTTGGATCAGGCCAATATCCGCAGCATTGCGAAAATCCAGCTTAAAGGTTTGGAAAAACGTTTGGAAGCGCAACATCTGCATCTGAAAGTCGATGATGCTGCCTTGGATCTGATTGCCAAAGCCGGTTTCGACCCTGTGTATGGTGCCCGTCCGCTCAAACGCGCTATTCAGTCTGAAATCGAAAATGCGCTGGCAAAAGCCTTGCTTGAAGGCAAATATGCGCCCGATAGCACAATCCATGTTAAAGAAGAGGGTGGTAAACTCTTGTTTGCATAGGATTAAATTAATGTAGTATGTTGTTGTAACAGGCCGTCTGAAAGAATTCAGACGGCCTTTCTTGATTATTGATTCATATTATATAATTGTTATGTAATTTGATTATTCTTTGAATTCTAGGGAAATTGATCAAAATCTTATACCTTAGTTTGATAAAGAATACGCTATAATCCGACTTGTTTACCAAGGTTCTTGCTAAATACCTAATTTAATGTAATAATACTACAATGCAAAAACTGACTAATCAAAATCTTCACATTATTTTGTCGGAGCGCTTAAACGATACCGACTTTGTTCTTATCCTCAATGCCTTAATCAAATTTTTGCGCCGGGGAGGCAAAAAGAAGGCCTCCGAACGTTTTGATTTGATTTTATCTACGTTAAAACAAGATGATGCTTTATGCCGTCAATTCAGCCTGCGCTTTTATACTTGGCTGTCTAAAGTTCACATTTATCCTGCGCTGATTAAGCTGGGTATTTTCTCGCGCCATAGTTTTACCCGGGAAATGGGCATACGGATTTATGAGCGGTTCAGCCCGTCTTATAAAGATTTTTCCAACTTGCGCGAAGTATTTTTATATCTTTTTCATTCTGAAAACGATGATAAATGGTTGCAAACACTGAGTTTGCGACAATGGCTGGGTATGTATGAATTGTTGTTGGCTAAGGCGGATCCCGCTTTGCTTCAGACGGCCAGCCGACAATTGACAGATGCACGTTTGCGTGCGGTAGAAATGTTGTCCATCTGGATTGCTTCCGAAGCGATTGAGCCGGATTTAATACGGATTGCCCCCCGTTTGTTGGAAGCGGATTCTGCATTTGTCGCTTTACAGCGCGAAGTTGCGAAGATGGTGGAACATTATCGCCATAGTGAAGAAACTTATGACACGGCGCACTTGGAGGTTATGTTTGACCAGTGTGAAAATCAAATTGACTATTTGCGCCGTCGTGGTACCGGAGCAGGGTCTGGTTCGTCAGTAAAAGTTGCCCACTTGCTCGAACGCCTGCAACAAACCATAGACCGCCTGAAATTGTTGACCAATATTCAAATCGAAACCAGCCGCACCCGCTTAACTGTCAATCTGATGAATGCGATGATTTATGCGGCGGTGGAGCAATACAGCACCAGCCACTTGCGTAAAAGCAGTATCCGAATGCTGGCACGCAGTATTACGGAAAACAAAAGTCATCATGGTGAGCATTACATTACGCGCAACCGTAGCGAATATTTCAAAATGTTTTATTCCGCAGCAGGCGGCGGCGTAATTATTGCTTTGATGGCATTGAATAAAATCCATATTGCGTCTTTGGGGTTTGGCGAATTTACTACTGCATTCTTAGCCGGGCTCAATTATGGTTTGGGCTTTATGTTGATTCATATGTTGCACTGCACCGTTGCAACCAAGCAGCCTGCCATGACGGCAGCGAGCTTTGCCGAACAGGTGGACTCGAATGAAGGCAGCAAAGCGGTGGACAATAAATTGGCTAAACTGCTGATTGACGTGTGCCGTTCGCAAAGTGTTGCCGTATTTGGTAATGTATCGATTGCTGTATTATTGGCGGCGGGGATCGCTTGGGGCTATGCCTACACGCATGGCCATCCCTTGTTGAATGAGGTGGTTACAGCCTACCAGCTTAAATCTATTGAGATTTTTACTCAGCCAACCTTATGGTATGCCGCTATTGCCGGTGTATGGTTGTTTTGTTCAGGGATTATTGCCGGCTTCTTTGACAACCGTTCCGATTATCTGAACCTGCGTCAGCGCCTGCCGTTTAATCCGTTTTTACGAAAAATCATGCGCCCGCAGCCGCGCCGCCGTTTGGCCGCTTATATTCATAAGCATTACGGCTCGCTTATGGGCAATTTTATTTTCGGTATGCTTTTAGGCATGACCGGCTATTTTGGCCATCTTTTCGGCTTGCCGCTGGATATTCGCCATGTGGCGTTTTCTTCGGCAAATTTAGGTTATGCCGCGATCAGCGGCCATGCAGATGTATTCACGTTTATACTCGGCTTGGCAAGCGTATTGGCAATCGGTATGGTAAATTTAGTGGTCAGCTTTTCTTTGGCTTTGGCTGTTGCGCTCCGCTCCCGCGGTACGCGTTTGGGCAGTATACGCAATCTGCTGAAAAGTTTTTGGAACCAAGTAAAAGCCAACCCTTTGATTTTGCTGTATCCGGTTCAAGTGAATAATAAAGACAATACGAAGTAGGATTGGAGAAAGGCCGTCTGAATATATACGTTCAGACGGCCTTTGATTTAAACCGATAAAGATTAGGCTTGTAGAGATTCGCGGTTTTCCAAAACTTGGTCAATCAAACCGTATTCTTTGGCTTCATCGGCAGACATATAATTGTCGCGATCGGTATCACGTTCCAAATCGGCCAAATCGCGATCACAATGTTTGGCAAGCAAGCGGTTCAGTTTCTCTTTGATTTTCAGCAACTCTTTAGCGTGAATTTCAATGTCGGAAGCCTGACCGGCCAAGCCGCCGCTGATGAGCGGTTGGTGAATCATGATGCGGCTGTTGGGCAGGGCAAAGCGTTTGCCTTTTTCACCGGCAGACAACAAGAATGCGCCCATGCTTGCCGCTTGGCCCAAGCATAAGGTAGAAACATGAGGCTTGATGAAGTTCATGGTGTCGTAAATCGACATACCGGCAGTAACCGAACCACCCGGTGAGTTGATATAGAAGAAGATGTCTTTATCTGGATTTTCACTTTCCAAAAACAGCAGTTGCGCGACAACCAGATTGGCAGATTCGTCTGTTACCGGGCCGACCAAGAAAACGATGCGCTCTTTCAAAAGGCGTGAGTAGATGTCGAATGCGCGCTCGCCGCGACCGCTTTGTTCGATAACGGTAGGGACAAGGTAGTTATTGAAATCGAAGGACATTTTTGTCTCCTGTTAATGATGGAAAAGCACCAAAGCCATTTAAAGCGCTTCGGTGCTTTTGATTGTCTGTTTCAGACGGCCTTAGAGCAATTAAGCTTGTGCGCCCATTACTTCGTCAAAAGACAGCGCTTTTTCGGTTACTTTAGCTTTGCTCAGAACGAAATCAACAACGTTGCTTTCTACTGCCAAAGAAGTCGGGCCTTGCAGGCGGGAAGGCTCTGCGTAGTACCAGTCGATAACTTCTTGAGGATCTTCGTAGCTTTCTGCGAAGTTGGCAACAACGGCTTTGATTTGGTCTTCAGTTGGCTCAAGTTTGTTTTCTTCAACCAATTTAGCCAAAATCAGACCCAAAGCAACGCGGCGTTCTGCCTGTTCTTTGAACATATCCAAAGGCAGATCCAAGTTGGCAGCGTCAGCCATACCTTGGTTAACGAAGTTTTGTTTCATTTCGTTTGCCAAGCGGGCCGCTTCTTCGTTGACCAAAGCAACAGGAACTTGCAAGTCAGTCGCTTTGAGCAGGGCGTTCATGACAGATTCTTTGGTTTGTTCACCGATGCGGCGTTCAACTTCACGGCCGACGTTTTTCTTCACTTCTTCACGCATTTTGGCAACGTCGCCGTCTTCAATGCCCAGAGCTTTAGCAAAGTCAGCGTTAACTTCAGGCAAGGTGGCTTCAGAAACGTTGTTCAGAGTGATGGTGAATACGGCAGATTTACCGGCAACATCTTTACCGTGGTAGTCTTCAGGGAAGTTTACGGTAACGTCTTTGCTTTCACCGGCTTTCATACCGACAACACCGGCTTCGAATTCAGGCAACATTTGACCTGCACCCAATACGAAAGCGTAGTTTTTAGACGCGCCGCCGGCGAAAGGTTCGCCGTCGATTTTGCCTTCGAAGTCGATGATGACGCGGTCGCCGTTTTGGGCTTCGCGGTCAACATGGTTGAAACGGGTGCGTTGTTTGCGCAGGATTTCTACAGTTTGGTCAACTTCGGCATCGCCAACGGTTGCAGTTACTTTTTCTACTTCTTGGGCAGACAGGTCGCCGATGGTTACTTCGGGGAAGACTTCAAAAATAGCGGCAACTTTGAAAGACTCTTGATCGTCTTGTTCTTCAACGGCTTCAAAGCGTGGGTAACCGGCAACTTTCAATTCTTGAGCAACGGCAACATCGTAGAATTCGCGTTGTACCAATTCGTTGATAACGTCGTTTTGTGCGCTTGCGCCGTACATTTGGGCAATCATTTTGAACGGTGCTTTACCCGGACGGAAGCCATCAATTTTTGCGCGGCGTTGGGTTTGTTTCAGTTTTTTCTCAGTTTCTGCGTTGATTTTGGACCAAGGCAGAGACAATACTACTTTGCGTTCCAGATTTTCTAAAGTTTCAACAGTTACGCTCATCGTAAGCCCTTAAATTTGTTGTGTTAAACGGTTATCCTTCTGCTTAATCCCCCGAAGGATTTCGGGAATATGCATAAGGTCAAAATTTAGCTGCTTAGTATAACACAATGTTTCACGAATAACATAAAAAGGCCGTCTGAAAAGTAGGAAATTCTTTTCAGACGGCCTTTTTGCTTTGACATTGTTTTTTAAAGCTGGTCTTTTTGCGCCAGAATCCGTCGGCTGCCGTTGACATCTGCCGGAGAAAGCACGCCGGCATTTTCAAGCGCATCTATTAAATTGGCGGCACGGTTGTAGCCGATGCGCAATTGGCGTTGCAGGGAGGAGATGGAAGTCTTCCGGCTTTCCAATACGAAGGCAACTGCTTGATCAAACAGTTCATCGCTGTTGGCGTTCGGATTGACAATATTGGTGGTTTCGATGGCCGCTTCACCGCTGAGCAAGCCTTCCACATAATTGGTCGGCGCTTGTTCTTTGATGAAATTGACAACTTGATGCACTTCATCATCGGAAACAAACGCACCTTGCAGGCGTGTCGGTTCTGCGCTGCCCGGTTGCAGGAACAATGAGTCGCCGTATTTGAGCAATTCGTCTGCACCCATTTGGTCAAGAATGGTGCGGCTATCGATTTTGCTTTGTACGGTAAAGGCCATGCGTGTCGGGATATTGGCTTTAATCAGACCAGTAACCACATCAACGCTCGGGCGTTGGGTGGCGACAATCATATGGATGCCTGCCGCACGCGCTTTTTGGGCAAGGCGTGCGATTTGTTGCTCGACGGATTTGCGTTCGGTCATCATCAAGTCTGCCAACTCGTCGATGACGACCACAATCAACGGCAGTTTTTCCAGAGGCTCGGGATCGTCAGGATTTAAGCTGAATGGATTGAGTAATGGCTTGCCTGCCGCTTTGGCCTGCTCAATTTTTTGGTTGAAGCCGTCCAGATTACGCACGCCGGCGTGTGAGAGCAGGCGATAGCGTTTTTCCATTTCGGCAACGCACCAGTTTAACGCTTGTCCTGCCTCGCGCATATCGGTTACAACCGGGCAGAGCAGGTGTGGAATGCCATCGTAAATGCTCAATTCCAGCATTTTAGGGTCAATCATAATAAAACGGACTTCGTCGGGCGTGGCTTTGAAGAGCATGGACATAATCATGCCGTTCACGCCGACGGATTTACCCGAGCCGGTCATACCAGCGACCAAAAGATGCGGCATTTTTGCCAAGTCGCCGACCACGGGCGTACCTGCAATATCTTTACCCAACGCGACGGTCAGTTTGGACTTAGCGTCGGTAAATACGGGTGAAGAGAGGATTTCGCTCAACATCACGTCTTGGCGTTTCTCATTAGGTAATTCAATGCCCATGGTATTTTTACCAGCAATGGTCTCAACAATGCGTACCGCTTGCAGAGACATCGAGCGCGCCAAATCTTTGGATAAGGCGACAATTTGGCTGCCTTTGACACCTTGTGCTGGTTCGATTTCGTAGCGGGTAATCACAGGGCCGGAAGTGGCGGAAACAACTTGTACGCCGATGCCGAATTCAGCCAGTTTGGTTTCAATCAATTCTGCAGTCTGTTGCAATTCATCTGGATTGACGGCAACCGGTTCTTCAGACGGCATACGCAACAGGTTCATATTGGGTTTGTGGTATTCGCCGTTGTTTTTAGGCTCGGTATCGTCAAACAGGGAAGTTTGGATTTTAGGAGGCGGTGCAACGGATACGGCAACGGTTTTACGGTTGCTGCTGCTGCCTGCCAACGGAGCAACCGGAGTAGCGGTAATGGTTTTGGCTTCTTTAACCATGCGGCGCGTATTTTGGGTTTCCAAAGCTTCGGCGCTGACGTCTTCTTTTTTATTTTTGAATTGAGACAATTTTTTCATCAGGCTGCCAAACAGGCCGCCCATATGGCTGCCGGATTTGGCCATGACTTCCAACCATGACACCTGAGCCAGCAGGGAAATGGACAACAGCAACATCACCAGCATAATCAACAGGCTGCCTGATTTGCCCAGCAGCCAAGCCAAGCCTGAGCCGGCCAATAAGCCGACCAAGCCGCCGGCACCGACGGGAAGGGATTCGCTCAATGCGTTGTCAAACAGGAAGTGCTCGATAATCGGGCTGCACACCAGCAGGAGGAATAATGCTAAAGCGGCTACGCCGTGATTGTAGGGCTTATGGTTTTCCTGCTTTTTCATGGGGCGGAAGTTTTTGTAGAGGAAAACGCAAGAGGCGACAATCCACCACCAAAATGACAGGCCGAACAAATAATACCCGACATCGGAAAGATAGGAACCAAAAAGGCCGCCGAGGTTGGCAACATCATGGCTTTTGGGAACGCTGCGTGACCATGCAGGGTCGTCCATGCTGAAACTGGCCAGGGAAATGGCCAGATAAATGGTGATAACCAAACCAAACAGCCATAAGGCATCATTAATCAAGTTGACGACATGTTCGGGGCGCGCTTTTTTTTCTTCGTTTCTTTGCAGCTCTTTGGCGGCTTTCAGGCGTTGGGAGACTTTATTGTCGGCTTGAGTTTGTGTTTTGGCGGATTTGCGTGTGGTCGGTTTGGCAGCCGGTTTGTTGGAGGTACGTTTTTTTGTTTGGGTTTTAGAAGATTTTGCAGTCATGAGATAAAGGCCGTCTGAAAAGACCGGAGGTAATGTGCGTAAAGGGCAAATTATACCGTATTTACCAGACGCGAGAAATTGAAACGGGCGTAATCATTACGGGATTCAGGCCGTCTGTTTGGCGTGACGAAAATTTTGGATTTCGTTTCCACCTGTTCAGACGGCCTGATGTTTTGATTGATTTGAACTTACATTCTGCCCAGTTCGCGCTGGAGGGCTTGAATGTTTTTCTCCCTATCCAAAACGGCACCTTGCAGCGTACTGATGGCCTGTTGATTGACGCTGCCGCCTTTGGCTGTCCGCGCTTGGCTTAATTGCTTTTTGGCATCGGCCAAAGCCGCGCGTTCATTCGATAACTCGGTTTCCAAAATAGAGCGGCGGCTGTTGACGCCGGAGGATTTGGGAACCGGAGGAGGAGCCGTTTCAGAAGCGGTGCGGACGGGGGCAGGTTTAGGCGTTGCTTTATGGTTGGATTTTGCCGCCGTATTTTTGCTTTTTGCCGGAGCCGTTTGTGATGTCGGCGCGTTGAGTGTAGGCGCATCGCTGATCGGGGCATCGTATCGGCTGCTGCTGTATTTGCCGACAATCGGCAAATCGTTGACGGCTTGGCAGTTGCCGCTTGGGCGTGAGGTATAGACAATCGAGCCGTTGACTTCACAGGTGTAGATTTTTGCGGCGTGGGCTTGGCTGTTGAAAACAGCAAGCGGCAGCAAGGATAGGGTAAGCAGATATTTTTTCATGATTCAGGTAGGGCTGATTCGTTGCAGTTGAGCATTTTATTCTTGTTCAGACGGCATGGGCTGTTGTTTTTTGGCTTTTGCACTGTTTTTGTTTTTGCTCGGTTTGTCAGATTTTTCCGTGCGCTTCTTTTTCTTGGGTTTTGCATTGACGCGTTCATCAGAGGCATTGAGGCTGCGGATGTTGAGATGATAACCGCTGCCTTGATGGCCGCTGATTTTAGGCAATTGGGCCTGTGCGCAGGAGGAGTTGGGCTCGGAGGTATAGCTGCCGTTGCCGCAGGAATAAACTGCGGCGGCTGCGTGAAGAGAAATGCCCAAGACGAAAGAGGATACGAGGAAGTATCCGGCTTGTTTGATAGTTGAAGTCATGTTTTTCCGTATTGTGTTTTATTTCAGACGGCCTGATGGCTCTATTTTTATTGGGAAAACTCGGCTTCGACATCAACTTGGATTTGCTCAAGCTCTTCTTGCCATTGCAGCCAGTTTTCTTCCAGTTGCGTTAATTTTACTTTAGTTTCTGTTAATTGTGCGAGTGTCTCTTGCAATTTGGGTTTATTTTCTTCTGAATAAGCAGATTCTTGTGCCAAAAATGCTTCACAGGCCGTCTGAATATCAGTCAAACGCGCGATTTCTTTTTCGGCTTTGTCGATTTTCTGCTGAATCGGTTTACTGCGTTTGGCTTTTTCCTGACGGATTTGTGCCTCGATACGCTTGGTGTCCTTGGGGCTTTGGCTTTGTGCAGATGCAGCGGGGGCTGTTGCGGCGTTTTCTTGTGCCAATCGCCATTGACGGTAGTCGTTCAAATCGCCGTCGAAGTTGTTCAGACGGCCTTTGTCAATCAATAGGAAGCTGTCGGTAGTCGCTTCAAGCAGGCTGCGGTCGTGCGATACGACAATCAATGCGCCTTGGAAACTTTGCAGGGCAAGTGTCAGGGCGTGGCGCATATCCAAGTCCAAATGGTTGGTCGGCTCGTCAAGCAGCAGCAGATTGGGTTTTTGCCAGATAATCATGGCAAGGGCGAGCCGCGCTTTTTCGCCGCCGGAAAAGGGCTCGGTCTTTTGAACCGCCATATCGCCGACAAAGTTGAAACCGCCTAAAAAGTTGCGGATTTCCTGTTCGCGGACTTCGGGCGAAAGCTGTTGGATATGCCAAACCGGACTTTGGTCTGCACGCAAGGTATCCAGTTGGTGCTGGGCAAAATAGCCGATATTGAGCTTTTCGGAGCGGACGATGCTGCCGGAAAGCAAATCGATTTTTCCTGCCAAGGCTTTGATAAATGTGGATTTGCCGCTGCCGTTAACGCCCAACAGGCCGTAACGTGCGCCACTTTCCAGAGACAAGGTGATATCGTGCAAAACGGTTTTGTCGCCATAGCCCAAGTCGGCATGGTCGAGTTTCAATAATGGATTGGGCAGGTGGGTCGGATTGGCAAACTCAAAGGAAAACTCGCTATCCAAATGAGCAGGGGCGATGCGCTCGAGTTTGGCTAATGCCTTCATGCGGCTTTGGGCTTGTACGGCCTTTGTGGCTTTAGCTTTGAAACGGTCGATAAAGGATTGCAGATGTTTGATTTGCGCCTGCTGTTTGACGTAGGCGGCTTGTTGTTGCGCCAGACGCTGGGCGCGTTCGGCTTGATAGAAATCGTAATTGCCGCCGTATTGGGTCAGTTTTTGTTGCGACAGTTCGATGGTTTGCGTGGTGGTGGCATTCAAGAAGTCGCGGTCATGGGAGATGATGATTTGCGTACAGGGCAGGGAGGCAAGATGGTTTTCCAGCCACAATACGGTTTCTAAATCCAAGTGGTTGGTCGGTTCGTCCAAAAGCAGCAAATCGGCACGGCAAATCAGTGCTTGGGCAAGGTTGAGGCGCATACGCCAGCCGCCGGAAAAAGATTTGACGGGGCGGATATGTTCTTCTTGTGCAAAACCCAAGCCGCTCAACAATTTCGCCGCGCGTGCCGGAGCGGTATAGGCATCGATTTCTTCGAGTTTGGCGTGATATTCGGCCTGCTTCATGCCATCGTTTTGCGCTTCTGCTTGGGCCAAGGCCGTCTGAAAAGCCTGCAATTCGGCATCGCCTTGCAAAACGTAGTCTAAAGCGGAAATATCTAAATCGGGCGTTTCTTGAGAGACGGAAGCCAGGCGCCATGTTTTGGGAATCAGGATTTCGCCGCCATCTTGTGTGATTTCACCTTTTATCAGCGCAAACAGGCTGGATTTTCCCGTACCGTTTTTACCGATTAAACCAACGCGTTGGCCGGGGTTGATTACGGCATCGGCTTTATCGAGCAGGACTTTCAAACCGCGTTGCAGGGTGAGTTTTTTGATTTCTATCATGATGGCGGGTAGGGGATAAGTAAAACGAAAGGCGTTATTTTACCTGAAAAGACATATAAAAGGCCGTCTGAACAAGTATGAAAACGAAATCAGCGTTTTCTATTTCACTTATTCAGACGGCCTTTATGAAATGACAGTCGGAAATGCTTTCAAATTTTCTGTCGTTTCAATTAAATTTAAAGGTCAGCATTGTCCGCACGGATTTGGCGCAGGAATTTTTGTGTCCGCTCATGTTTGGGATGGTTAAACAAATCTTGCGGGCTGCCTTGTTCGACAATAACGCCGCCATCCATCACGACGACGGTGGTTGCCACTTCCAAGGCAAATTTGATTTCATGCGTAACGACAACCATGGTCCAGCCTTCTTGTGCCAACTCCTTCATGGTATCCAAAACATCTTGCACCAATTCAGGGTCGAGCGCGGAAGTCGGTTCGTCAAACAGCATCAGTTCAGGCTGAATCGCCAATGCTCGGGCAATGCCGACGCGCTGCTGTTGACCGCCAGAAAGCTGGTAGGGGTAGAGATCAATCTTATCGCCCAAACCGACTTTTTTAAGCAATTTGACAGCCTCTTCACGCGCTTGGGCGACAGGTTTGCCTTGTACGGCAACCGGTCCTTCCATGACGTTTTCCAACGCAGTTTTGTGCGGAAAGAGGTTGTATTGTTGGAACACCATGCCGGACTTGCGGCGCAGTGCCAAAATATCGTGTTTGCTTGGTTTTTTGGAAAAATCGATGCTTAACGGCTGCGCGTTGTCAAACTCGATCTGACCTTGTTCGGGCATTTCCAAAGCGTTTAAACAGCGTAAAAACGTGGTTTTGCCCGAGCCGGAAGGGCCTAGGATAACGACCACCTGTCCTTTGCCGACATCCAAATCGATGCCGCGCAAAATGGTATTTTCGCCAAAGGTCTTATGGATATTGCGGATTTTAATCATGACAACTCCTTATTTGGCGACATAGCGGTCAAAGCGTTTTTCCAAGCGCGCCTGAATCAAAAACAGCACTTTGCAGAAACACCAATAAACCAATGCGGCTTCGATATAGACTGGTAGATAGTCATAGGAGCGATTCGCAATTTGTTGGGTAACTTGGAATAATTCAGTTACTGTTACAACTGCTGCAAGCGAAGTATTTTTGAACAAGCCGATAAACTCGTTGCTCAAAGGCGGTACGGCAACACGAAATGCCTGCGGCGCGATAATACGGCGGAACGTCTGCATATAGGTCATACCGATGGAGAAGCCGGCTTCCCATTGACCTTTAGGTACGGACAAGATTGCCGCGCGGATGGTTTCGGAAGCATATGCGCCGACATTGAGCGAGAAGCCGATGATGGCAGCAGGAATCGGGTCGATATATATACCAACAGATGGCAGGCCATAGAAGACTACAGCCAGCTGTATTAGAAGTGGTGTGCCACGAATGACCGAAATATAGAATTCAACCACTTTAAGTAGGATTTTTTGAAGAATTCCAACTGGTGGCATAATTCGTACCAAAGCAACGGCTATAGCAATAATCATGCCGATAACGAAAGAAGCGATCGCTAGAGGAAGAGATACTATAAAGCCGGCTTTAACCATGGGCCAAAACGCGCTGATGAGCATATCAGCGCGTGTTTCCGTCATAAACGGCAGAGAGGCAAGGAAATTATTTAACACTGATGTCTTTTCCGAAGAATTGTTCGCCCAGTTTTTTCAGCGTGCCGTCGGCTTTCAGTTCGTTCATGGCTGTGCTGAATTTAGCCAATGCTTCATCGTTGCCTTTATTGACAATCAAGCCGGAGCCGACTTTTTCATCAGCCGGGGCAGACCAAACGATTTTTACACCGGCGTTCGGATTTTTCTTCAGATAGTCCAATACCGCCAATTCGTCGTTCAGGGTTGCATCGGCACGTTTTTGTTCAATCAAGGTCAGGGATTGAGCCAAGCCGTCTACCGGTACGAGTTCTGCGCCTGCAGCTTTGGCTTTTTCGCCATAGTTGCTGGTCAGGGATTGTGCGGTTTTCACGCCTTTGATGTCGTCGATGGATTTGATGTTGCTGTCTTTGCGCGCAACTAATACAGCACCGCTCCAGCTGTAAGGCTCGGATTTGTCAAAAGTTGCTTGACGTTCAGGGCTGGTCAGGCCGACTTGGTTGGCAACCACGTCGAAACGGCCGGCTTTCAAACCCGCCATCATGGAGTCCCATTGTGTTTCTTTAAATTCGACTTTTACGCCCAGTTTGTCGGCAACGGCGCGGGTAACTTCGACATCGTAGCCGGTCAATTTGCCGTCTTTATCATGGTAGGTGAAGGGTGCGTAAGTGCCTTCCGTACCGACAGTGATGGTACCTTTGTTGTTGATACGCTCAATCAGTGAGCCGGAGGCTGCGCCGGATTGGGCCGGTGCAGAAGAAGCTGAATTGCTGCCTTCGCCACCGCAAGCAGCCAAAACTACTGCAGCGATGGTGCCGAGTACGAATTTTTTCAACATGGATTTTTACTCCTGATTTTTAGTGTGTCATCTGGTATTAAAGCATGCATTCTAAGCGAAACTGCCCAAAATACAAAATACATCTTATTTCTTAAAAGGCCGTCTGAACGCTGATTTGTTCAGACGGCCTTGAGCGGTGTATCAAAATTCCGGCTTATGCAATTTCAAGCCACATGACTTGATAGGGTTGCAGTACCAAATCCTGATTCAGGGAAACGGTTTGACCGCTGATCAAATCGTGCGCTTTAAACGGCATGGCTTGCAGCGTATGCGCACTGATGGTTTGCGGATGTTCGCTGAAGTTGCCGAATGCCAAAAGCGCGTTGTTACGCATATAGCCGATGATGTGTTTATTGTTGGTATTGAAGGTAACCAACTTGCCGCCGTCAAAGCGCGGATTGCTTTGGCGGATGGCAATCATATGGCGCAAACCTTGGAAGATTTGACCGGCAGTGGTCGAGCTGTCATGGCGTTGGTTGTACAACTCCTCATTATAACGAGGACGGTGTGCCCAGCGGCTGTCGTCGCTCTTATTGCTGTCTTGCGACCAGTCGTCGTCATTGAGCGTACCCACTTCGTCGCCTAGGTAAATCAGCGGCAGACCGCCGGTACTCAGGGCGATGCTGTACAAAAGTTTGATGCGGTCAACGGCATACGGGTCATTTTGAGCCAAACCAACCAATGCTGCGGCTGTACCGCTGACACGGCAGTCGCCAGTGTTTGGGTTGTATTGGAAGGGGACGCCGCGCGCGAAGCTGCCGTCGAAATGGTTGACGAAGAAGCGGTTGAGGAATTGTCGGTGGTCGTAGCCGTGGATGCCGAACTGCCATGCGTCCTCATCGGCAAACGTCCAGCCTATGTCGTCATGGCTGCGTACGTAGTTGACCCATGCTGTGTGGTCGGGCAGGTTGTGGCGGTAGGTCAATGCCTGATGGAGCAGGTTGACTTCGCGCGTGGCAAGCGTGTTCCATAACAATGCCATTTGCAGCGGGTTGTAACCGATTTGGCATTCGTCTTGGCTGATGTATTGGACAACTTGGTCGGGGTGGACGATGGCTTCGGATTTGAAGAACACGGCCGGGGCGGCAATACGCATCACAGAGTTAAACGCGCGAATTAAGGCATGGGCTTGCGGCAGGTTTTCGCAGCTTGTGCCCATTTGTTTCCAAATAAAGGCAACGGCGTCCATGCGCAGAATATCAACGCCCAAGTTGGCAAGGAACATCATTTCGCCTGCCATGGCACGGAATACCCATGGGTTGCTGTAATTCAAGTCCCATTGGAAGGAGTTGAACGTCGTCCATACCCAGCGTCCGTCTTCCAGTTGGGAGAAGCCGCCCGGATGTTGGTCGGGGAAGATTTCACGCAGGGTGCGGTCGTATTGGTCGGGCATCCAGCGGTCAGGGAAGATGTAGTAGAAGTTGTCGTAGAGCGGATCACCGGCGGCGCAGCCTTTTGCCCATTCGTGTTCGTTGGAAGTATGGTTAAAGATGAAATCGACGACGGCGGAAATACCTGCTTCGTGCAAGGCGGCAATGACATCGCGCAAGTCGTCTATCGTACCCAAAGCCGGATTGACATCGCGGTAGCTGCTGACCGCATAGCCACCATCGCTTTTGCCTTCGGGACATTTAAACAGGGGCATCAGGTGCAGATAGGTCAAGCCCAATTCTTGGAAATAAGGGATTTTGGCTTTCAAACCTTGCAGATTGCCTGCGAACAAATCGACATAGCACACGCCGCCAACCTGTTTGTTGGACAAAATCCAGTCAGGATCGTTTTCGCGCGCAATATCAATATCTTTTAAGGATGAGTTGCGTTGGGAATAGCTTTGCCATGCTTGAGCAATCAGTTGCTCCAGCATGGGGAGAACGGCTTCGTTGTTGTTGTAAACATTGTCCAGCTCGTGCATCAGTTTTGGGAAGTGTTCTTCAAGTCGCCTGTCAAACTGTTTCCAGTCTTCAGATGTCTCGATGCTTGCACGCTGTTCGGGGGTATAAATCGATAGGGTGCGTTCTTTAAGGTGATGCAAGGTCAAATCAACCTGTTGAGTCTGGGTCAACATGATGCCTACTCCGAAGTTAAGGTGAAATTGTTTTGAAGCTTGGTTTCACTTCTTTTGCAAATCCATGCCGATTGTGGGCGGCTAAGACTGTAATTTTGCGTCAAGAAATTGTCACAATAATACTGGAAGTGCTTGAGTGTGCATAGGGTTTTCAAGGTTGGGAACGATGATTTTTCAAGTGTTTGATTTTGATTAAAAGTAGGATTGAGCATATGGAAAGTGGCCTTTTGACGAACTTATCTTTCAGACGGCCTGAGTCTTGTGAAAAAACTTTTATTTTTATTATCTTAGACATATTTTTATGCTAAGTATGGCCGTCTGAAACATATGTATAGCATAAGAGGTTGCTTATTTTGTTTAAAAACGTGTCATAGCGATTAAATTCATGACTTCTGATGTAAATCAAGATTCTATAAAGAGGCAGTTATTGTGTTTTGAAGAGAGAGTGAATGGTTGCATTTCATTTATTAAAAAATGAATCCTTTAGTTTTCTTATTGATAGTAGTTATTATGTAGATTATCAATTTAATAAGGGAAAGGTGTTTGTCTGGTTTGTCATGCTTTTTTAATATTATTTTTTAAAATTAGACTTGACCCATTACAAGCAATTACTTAAAGTATCCATCTTATTTTTACACAAGAAAATGGGTTATCCCGTTCCAAAAAAATGAGCGCAATCAAACCACCACAAATCACCGTATTCGACAGCAAGCCAACCGATGCTTATTTCTTCGGTACTTGCGTTCTCGACCTTTTCATGCCCGAAGCAGGCATGGATGCCATTACCTTAATCGAACAACAGGGCATCCGTATCCATTATCCGATGGAGCAAAGCTGCTGCGGCCAACCTGCCTATTCGTCCGGCCATCCGAAAGAAGCTTTTGATGTGGCCAAAGCCCAATTGGATTTATTCCCGGAAAATTGGCCGATTGTCGTACCGTCCGGTTCTTGCGGCGGCATGATGAAACACCACTGGCCGACTTTGTTCAAAGGCACCGAGTACGAACAAAAAGCCATTGATTGCGCCAACCGTATCATTGAATTTACCCACTTCCTGCTGGCCATCGGCTACAAACCTGAAGATAAAGGCGAGCCGGTTAAAGTGGCCGTTCATACTTCTTGCGCGGCGCGTCGTGAGATGAATGTCCATTTGTCAGGCTGGCAGCTGATTGACGGCATGGAAAATGTTGAGCGTATCGTTCACGACCATGAAAGTGAATGCTGCGGTTTTGGCGGTACATTCTCTGTCAAACAAGCAGATATTTCCGGCGCGATGGTAACCGACAAAGTTGCAGCCCTGAAAGAAACCGGCGCGACTGAAATCATCAGCGCAGACTGCGGCTGCATGATGAATATCGGCGGCAAAATTGCCAAAGACGAACCGAATATGCCACGTCCGAAACACATTGCATCCTTCCTGTTGGAACGCACCGGAGGTAAAGCATGAGCGCGCGCGAAAATATTTTGGCGAAATTGAAAAAAGCCGATGCCTTACCGATGGAAGAGCCGCCGGTTTTCGATTATTACCGTGAAATGGGCGTTTCTTGGGCAAACGATGTCGAACGCTTGAAACATTGGGCGGCTGCCATGCGTGCCGTCAAAACGGAAATCTATTGGGTTACTAAAACCAACTGGCCGCAAGTATTCCGTCAAGCAGCCGAAGGCAAAGGCTTGAAAAACATTCTGTTGCCATTGGAAACAGAACACGGCCAGCTGGCTCGTGCAGCTTTGGCCGATACCGATATCGAACCGCGCGGTTTTGAGCGAAAAATCGACGACTGGAAAAACGAATTCTTTGCCGATATTGAGGCCGGATTTAGCGGCTCTAAATGCGGTATTGCCCGTACCGGTACGATTATGTTGGAGTCCAGTCCTCTGGAGCCGCGCAGTTTGAGTTTGGTACCGCCTGTGCATTTCTGCCTGTTTGACACCAGCAAAATGTACAACGAATTCCATAATGCTGTTGAAGGCGAAAAACTGGTAGAAAAAGGTATGTCTACCAACGTTATTTTGATTTCCGGCCCGTCTAAGACTGCCGATATTCAATTGACTTTGGCCTATGGTGCACACGGCCCGCGCGATTTGGTGGTTTTGGCTGTCCTGCCTGATCATATTTCCCCTGCCGATTTGGAGGAAAAAGCATGAGTTCCCAAACCATTAAATTCCATATGAAGCCGGAAACGTTCAAGCAAAACGCCGCGATTTCTTTGCAAGACAAGCCTCTGCGTAAAAGCTTGCGTACGGCGATGGATATGCTGATGACCAAGCGCAAAGCTGTTTTGACAGATGAAGAAGAGCTGCAAAGCCTGCGTGACCTGTGTGAGCATGTCCGTCAACGTTCGTTGTCCAAATTACCTGCATTATTGGAACAGCTGGAAGAGAACCTGACCAAGCTGGGCGTTAAAGTCCACTGGGCGGAAACACCGGCCGAAGCCTGCCAAATCATTCACAACATCATTACCGATAAAAACGGTAAGCTGATGGTGAAAGGCAAATCTATGGTCAGCGAAGAGATTGAGCTGAACCATTATCTGCAAGACCGGGGCATCAAAGCGGTTGAAAGCGACTTGGGCGAGTTTATCGTACAAATGGCCGGCGAGAAACCAACCCATATCGTGATGCCTGCCATTCACAAGACCAAAGAGCAGGTGAGCGAGCTTTTCCATCAAAACCTCGGTACGCCGTTAACTGACGACGTGGACCAACTGACCGGCTTCGCCCGTAAAGCACTGCGCGATATTTACAGCACTGCCGACGTCGGTTTGAGCGGCGTAAACTTCGCCGTTGCTGAAACAGGCACTTTGTGTCTGGTGGAAAACGAAGGTAACGGCCGCTTGAGTACCACTGTGCCGCCTGTGCATATCGCCATTACCGGTATTGAAAAAGTGGTTGCGAAACTGTCGGATGTGCCGCCTTTGTACAGCCTGTTGCCACGCTCCGCCATCGGTCAGAATATTACCACTTATTTCAATATGATTACCGGTCCTCGCCGTAGCGAAGAACTGGACGGTCCGCAGGAAATGCACTTGGTTCTGCTCGACAACGGCCGTAGCCAAGCGTATGCAGAAGATCAAATGCGCCGTACCTTGCAATGTATCCGTTGCGGTGCGTGCATGAACCACTGTCCGGTTTACACCCGTATCGGTGGCGCGGCATATGGCACAACCTATCCCGGCCCGATTGGCGAGATTATCTCTCCGCATTTGTTGGGCTTGGATGCGACACGCGATCTGCCGACTGCGTGTACCATGTGCGGCGCGTGTGTCGAAGTTTGCCCAGTACGCATTCCGATTACCGAACAAATGCAACGTCTGCGCGTTGAAGCACAACGTTCGCCAACAGAAGCCGTTCCTCATCCTATCCGTGGTCAAGGCGCATCGCATACCTTCGGCGAGCAAATGGCATGGCGAACCTTTAACGGTATTTTCAGCGGCAGTAAGGCTTATCGAGCATTCGGCTGGGCTGCTACCAAATTCCGTGCATTGACGCCAAGTAAGCAGTTAAGCTGGACCAATAACCATGTTCCGATGAAACCTGCCAAGCAAACATTGCATGAGATGGTGGCAGAAAGAAAACGTCAGCAGGAAAAAGCATAAGGCTTGAAAATAAAACCTGGGGGATGAAAGCCTCAGGTTTTATTTTTTATTGAATGGTGTTGAATGACTGATAGTAATTGATTTCATTAGCTTATTTTTATTTCTATTAAGTAAGAGGCCGTCTGAAAATGAGTTTCAGACGGCCTTGTAAATATCAATATTCTACTTTTCTAAATGAACATTCTCATAGCTCAAACTTAATGGAAACGGCATTTCAGACGGCATCGGTACTAATTCGCTATCGCGCAGTTGTGAATCAGCCTCTTTATTGCCTTTATTGTCTGTGCAGATATCAGCGGTTTGGTCACGCTCGCTTAAGGCTTCCAAAATCGCTTTTTTCAGCGGTGCACCAATGGTGAAATCCAAGGCTTTTAAGGCCGGATTCAACACTTTTAAAAATGCCTCACGATTTTTATATAATTTATCGCCCAAGCCATTTAATGCGGTAATAATGGCTTGTTGCTGCGCTGCGCCGATGGCTTCATCAGCTTTAATCTGCGCTTCGTCTTTGAGTTTTTTGCTTGTGGCTAAATTCACAAAGGCGGTTTGTTCCTACAGTTTTTCAATACGTTCTGCGCTGGCTTGGAAATTGAGTCGCAGCGGACGTTCTACCGTGATTTTCAAATAAGCAAAATCTTGGTTGCTAAAAATCTTGCTGTCTTTGGTTTCGGCAAAATTGGCATACAGTTTGGTAATCTCTGCGATATGCTGTTCAGACAATTCGTTGCGCTTATTGCCAAGCGATTTTTGCATTTTTTGGAAATACTGCGTAGCGTTAATCAGCTGCACTTTGCCTTGTCGTTTGGCGCTTTTCTTATTCGATAAAATCCAAATGTAGGTATAAATGCCGGTGTCGTAAAAAATTTGATCCGGCAGCGCGATAACGGCCTCAAGCAGGTCGTTTTCAATTACATAGCGGCGGATATTGCTTTCACCGCTGCCGGCATCGCTGGTAAATAGCGGCGAGCCGTTAAATACCACGGCAATGCGCGAGCCTTGGCCGTCTTTTTCAGGCTGCTTCATTTTGCTCATCATGTGTTGCAAAAAGAGGAGTGAGCCATCGTTGATACGCGGCAGACCAGCCCCGAAACGCCCGTTAAAGCCTTTATCGGCATATTCTTCTTTGACGTAATCTTCTTGGATTTTCCATTCCACACCGAAAGGCGGGTTCGAGTATTTCGGCATGACGGCTCATGATGCCGATGCAGTTGATGAGGACGTCTTGCCCCTCTAATAAACGGCGTGCGGCTGTTTCATTGGGATGAAGAAAGTCGAAGGCGCGGCGGTCAGGCGTGCAAACTTGGTGACCTTGTTCTTTGAGGATTTGAACGGTACGCTTGCCGATAAATCCGCTGCCTCCGAAAATGATGATGTTCATGGTTTTTTCTTTATATTGCTGAGGCCGTCTGAAAACCTTTAAACCGGTTTCATCACCATCAGGAAGTAAATCACGATAGTGGCACAAAAGGCGGGATAGCCCAGCAATTCCCAACGTCTGGCATAACGCCAATAAGGCTCAGGAATGGTGTCTGCATTTTCTTTGTGCGCTTTTTCGGCAATCTTGGCCATGCGGATTTGCAGCCAAACAACGGGCAGCCAGCAAATGCCTGAAAAGATGTATAAAGCCAGCGTCATCCATATCCAATTTTGTTCCAGCATGGTGGAAACAGTATAGCCGCGTTCATACAGCATCCATAAGCCGGACAAGGGTTGGAAAATGACGGCAGGTGTCGTAAACCACCAATCTGCTTTGATGACCCAATGCGATACGACCGACTGTGCGGCGACCGAACCGCTGCGGTTTGCCCAAAAGAGGTAAAACGCTGTACCAAAACCGGTGCCGACCATTAAGGTAGCGGAGATGATGTGCAAGGTTTTAACGATTAAATAGGTGTTCATTTTTTATCTTCTACGGATTGATACAGGAAAAATAAAGTAGCCATAATCGGCAGGTTTTTTACCAAAGGTGCAAACGGATGCGCCCACATTTCAGGCAGCCTGAAGGCAATAATCAGGCTGTATGCCGCGACGGTTATCAATTGCAGCAGCCATATTGCGGAACGGAAGCGAAAGCGGCTGAAACATAAAAAGGCAAAACCGATGTCCAACAGTGAAGCAGCGATTAATGTCGGCCATTGCAAAGGATTAGGAATGCCGGCCGAACGCAGTAAACCCAATGACATTTCAGGCATGAAAAACAGAGGCTGGGTACCACTCCAGAGCCATAGCAGCCCCATCGAGTAAGACAAGTAGGCGGGAGGAGGGCGTTTAATATTGTCGAGCATACCAAATTCCTATTTCATCAGTTAAGCCTGTTCAATCTTTAATTTCTAAAATTTCTGTCAAGAGAGAAATTATAGGGTAAAAAAATTTTGGTTTTACATGCCCATGTAAAACTAACATGAGTATGTTTTCATATTTCTAAATAACATAGGCAGTATTTTTTGAGCAGATGCCCAATGCCATTACCGGAAAAATTTTTGTATTCCTGCACCGACTTTCAAGATTTTTACCATGGTTGAAGTGGATAGCTTCAGCATTTCATTTGCCCATATGGTCAGCGTACTGATGAAATCATGGGTTTGTTGGATTCGCTGCTTGGCGGTTTCATTTTCCTGACTAAATTCAGGGCTGTCGATCAGGCTTTGCAAAAATTGCCGCGTCGGTTCGATTTCGCGCTGCATACGCACTTCAGCAATGGTGCGGAATAAAGTCCAGACATCATCCGAAGTTTCAAAATGATCGCGCCTATCGCCCAAGATATGCACGGTATGCACCAGTCTCAGATTTTGCAGCTCTTTAATACTGTTGCTGACATTGGAGCGCGCCACTCCGAGCGTTTCGGTAATTTCCTCGGCATTCATCGGCCTGCCCAAGATATAGAGCAGGGCATGGATTTGCGCAACGGTACGGTTGACCCCCCATTTGGTGCCCATTTCGCCCCAATGGAGGATAAATTTTTCAGTGGTCGGATTCAGTTTCATAGTGATGGTATTCTATTTTTATCTTTTATTTCTGTCAATACAGAAATAAAG
Source organism: Neisseria sp. P0022.S009 (assembly GCF_051956675.1). Taxonomy (NCBI): domain Bacteria; kingdom Pseudomonadati; phylum Pseudomonadota; class Betaproteobacteria; order Neisseriales; family Neisseriaceae; genus Neisseria; species Neisseria sp. P0022.S009. The sequence continues at coordinate 6,435 of NZ_JBQCXE010000002.1, read as the reverse complement.
AAATTTTTGGCCGTCTGAAATAAAATGTTCAGACGGCCTTTTGAATCAACCCTTCTTCTATATATCCTCTCAACATCTCTAGACCTTATCAGTCATGATTTCTTATGAGGAAAAGATGTTGTTCGTAAACCGGTATTTTTTGAATAAAAATTTGTCCGTACAATCCGCTGTATCAAATAACGAGGAGTAAATCATGAAAAAAATGCCTGTATTGTTTGTCGGGCATGGCAGCCCGATGAATGTGTTGGACAAAGAAAACCTGTTTAATCAGAATTTCAGCCTAATTACGCAAAGGTTTGCCAAACCAAAAGCTATTTTGATGATTTCAGCGCATTGGTACAGCAGCCGTTTGCAGGTAACCTCAGGCGCGCATCCTAAAATGATTTACGATTTCTACGGCTTTCCAGATGAACTCAGTCAAGTGCAATATCCTGCGCCCGGTTCGCCTGAGTTGGCGGAGCAAGTGAAGTCATTATTACAGCCGGAAAATGTCGAGCTGAACCCAACACGTGGCTTTGATCATGGTGCTTGGGCAGTGTTGAAATTTCTTTATCCCAATGCCGATATTCCTGTGGTGCAACTTAGCCTTAACCGTTTGCAATCGGCAGAATGGCATTTCAATTTGGCGAAAAAGTTAGCTGCTTTACGCGAACAAGGCGTGTTGATTATCGGCAGCGGCAATATTGTGCATAACCTGAGGGCAATAAGCTGGGAACATATTGATCAAATCGGTGCAGGGTATGAATGGGCGTTTGCATTCCAAGAAACGGTCAATCAAGCGATTGCGACACAAGATGATGAAACCTTGGTGCATTATCAGCAACTAGGCGAAAAAGCCGAGCTTTCCGTGCCAACACCGGATCATTACTTGCCCTTGCTGTACATCATGGCATTGCGCGAACCGCAAGATCAGGTTACGTTTTTCAACGACAAGCTGATTGCAGGTTCACTCAGCATGACGTCGGTTTTAGTGGGGTAAAAAGGGAAAAATATAGTAAAAGAAATCATCCTTTATTGGCTTTATCTGTTTCAGACTGCGTTTTATATCTATATAAACCATAACCTATTCAGCAAAGATGAGATTGAGTTTATAATCTTCAAATATAAATAATTCGAGCATAGCAAGCGATTAAAGCTGAATTTTATTTGCAGTTGGGATGATTAGGTGGGAATGGTTTGATTATATTATAGATAAAAGTTATATCTAATAAAGTAGGACTATGGTATATTATTTATGAAATTTTATAATTTTTTTATTACTATGTGTATTCTCTTTTTTCCTTAGTAAGCAAAATTTCTATATTTCAGATTATATTGTTTATGGGGATATCTATAAGCTATCTGAGCTACAGGGTGAGATAGAGGGTAATGAAGTTTTTATTAAATTATTTTTTATTTTGAATAATATTCCTATTTTACTTTTTCTACTCAATAGGAAAATAATTGGATTAATATTCTTAGCTTTATTTTTATATTTTATCCATAAATTAGTAGGATTAGATCTATTTTTTATCATTGTCTTCAGTACAATAAAAGCAGGTAATTATGGATTAATCATTATATTTTTCCTATATGTGATACTTTTGTTAAGCAATATATATTTTTATCTTCGCATACATAAATTGAGATAAGTATGTAGTTTAGAGAAACCCGAATAAGAAAGGCCGTCTGTAAGATATTCAGACGGCCTTTGCTGTTGTCTTATTTTGCGATTCAGTTGCGCTTTCATGGTATGAATATGATAATGAACACATATTCCTGATTTTAGAAAGCTAGTTTCTCATGAAAGATTTTGCCCGCTTGCTCAACCATCCCGATATTTCCTTTTCTCCGATTCCAAATGCTATTAAAGTTGATAATCCTGCAACAGGTGAGACTTTGGCGTTTGTCCGCACGACTCGTTCAGACGGCCTCAAGTTGCTGATTCAAAAGGCGGAGGCCGCACAAAAATTATGGGCGGCAAAAACTGCGTTGGAACGCGCCGATGTGTTGTGGCGTTGGTATTTTTTAATCAAGGAAAACAAAGAAGAACTGGCGCGCATCATGACGATGGAACAGGGCAAAAGCCTGACCGAGGCGCGCGGCGAAATCGATTATGCGGCTTCGTTTGTGCGCTGGTTTGCCGAAGAGGCGCGGCGGATTGACGGCGATGTGCTGACAAGCGTGAAAGCGTCGCAAAAACTGGTCGTGTTGAAACAGCCCGTCGGCGTTACCGCTGCGATTACGCCGTGGAACTTCCCGTCCGCGATGATTGCGCGCAAGGCCGCGCCTGCTTTGGCGGTGGGTTGCGCGATGATAGTCAAACCTGCGTCGCTCACGCCCCTGAGCGCGTATGCGCTGGCGCTACTGGCCTACGAAGCAGGCGTGCCGCAGGATTTGCTTCCCGTCGTCAGTGGCCGCGCTTCTGAAATCAGCCATGAATTTGCCACGAACCTGACCGTGCGCAAAATCAGCTTTACCGGCTCTACCGAAGTCGGTGCGAAAATTTTTGCCGACAGCGCGGCGGACATTAAAAAACTCAGTTTAGAACTGGGCGGCAACGCTCCGTTTATCGTGTTTGATGATGCCGATTTTGACAAAGCCGTCGAAGGCGCGCTGGCCAGCAAGTTCCGCAACAGCGGCCAGACCTGCGTCTGCACCAACCGCGTTTATGCTCAATCCGGCATTTACGAAGAATTTTGCCGTAAATTGAGTGAAAAAGTGGCTGCGCTCAAATTGGGCAACGGCTTGGATGAAGGCGTGAACCAAGGGCCGCTGATTGAGGAAAAAGCGGTAGAGAAAGTTGAGCAGCACATCGCCGACGCACTTTCAAAAGGCGCGGTCTGCCTGACCGGCGGCAAACGCAGCGCGTTGGGCGGAACATTTTTCGAACCGACTGTCTTAAGCGGCGTAACGGCGCAAATGGCGGTGGCGCGCGAAGAAACCTTCGGGCCGTTGTGTCCAGTATTCTGTTTTGAAACCGAAGCCGAAGTCATCGCGACCGCCAACGATACGGAATACGGTTTGGCAGCTTACCTTTTTACCTCCGATACCGCCCGTCAGTGGCGCGTCGGCGAAGCCTTGGAATACGGCATGGTCGGCATCAATACGGGCTTAATCAGTAATGAAGTGGCACCGTTTGGCGGTGTAAAACGCAGCGGTTTGGGACGTGAAGGCAGCAAATACGGTGCGGACGAATATTTGGAATTGAAATATTTGTGTATTGATGTGGCGGAATAAGGCTGTACAGTAAAGGCCGTCTGAAATTCGGTTTTCAGACGGCCTTTTTTAAACGCAGAAAAGGTATTGGATAATTTTCATATTGTGAGAACGAGCTTTATAAAAAAGCAAAACCATAAGAAACAAAGTTGCAAAAATTTTGTCACATGTATATAAAATTATTTTGATAATTTTTTTATGTTTTTAATCTTGCAAGGTGCTTATTTCGAGTTTCTAGCAGTGGTTTTTCTTTGAGTGATGGCAGCGGGAATTTTGGATAATACAACCGTGAGCAAGGAAGGATTGTTTTTTTGCTCACATAGTGTGGCTTATATCGATAGCGTGGGAACTTTATCTAGGCTGTAATTTTTGGGTATGATTTTTATAAAAAAGTGATGTGAATGTTGAAGAAATTTTTAATCTTGTTTTGCGTAGCTTTCAGCGGAGCATGCAGTTCATTTGATGGAGATGGTTTGACAAATGGCTCATATTCTCAAGGAAAACGTCTTGATCCGAATTGTGATCATTTTTATGGAAAAAAAACTAGAAGGTATATTACCTTATGTCCAATTGGATACTATGAAGACAGATTTAATGATGATCATTTCAGAGTTAATACCGGTATAGATAACTCTTGGTCAGAAGTTAGTGGAAATAAGGCAGATGAACTCTATTTTTTAGGATTAGGGGTTGATTTACGACATCCTCACGCCTTGGAGGCAGCACGTGACTTTTTTTATGCCTTCTTTATTGATAAGTTATCTCTTGTCGAGATGGAGCAAAAAATTATAAGGTTTGATATAGAAGAAGGATGGAAGTTTAAACGAAAAAATAGGGGAATGGATGATTAACAATAGAGTTAAATAATAATAAAATTTTTAGTTTGGATACTTTAATCAGTATAATCTGTATCTGATTTTTTTATCATTAGGCTGTTTTTCAATTCTTATTCTATTGATTATAAAAAATATATCGGTATTAGTTCTTTTGAGAAGGTTAGTGTAGATAGTAAGGCAGTATGGACGAATAAATACGAAGCATAGGATAGAATCCACTAAGAAACCGTTTTAGAAGGCTTAAAAATTCAACGTCCCATTCCGTGTCCAAGGTAAATATTACGATCGAGAAAATGGATTACATTGGAACAATACGGACTTTGACAACGAAAGTTTGATTATGAAAAGGCTTAAGGAATATAAACAAAAAAGGCTGTCTGAAACATTTCAGACGGCCTTTTTTGTTTTTGAATATTGTAAGTGATTGTACTACTGAAAGAAACAGATTTTAGAAATTTGAAATGCTTAAATTATAAATTTAACATATACTGAGCTGCCGATTTTACCGATGAAGAAATAGAAGAGGCCGTTGAGAATAAAATAGAGCTCCTTCGTAAATTTGACTTGGGCTATACCTTATTTCATTTCAAAGAAGGAATACCTGTTGTAGAAGGAAATACTTATACCATTGATCAAGTTGCATATATCAGAGATGCAAGCAAAGAAGAGTATGATGCCAGTCCTCATGTAACCATAGTAGGTTGTAATGGGGAAATTATCACCAGCAAAGAAGAAGCCCGCAACAGTTGCGCCGCCAGATAAAAATCTTTATTTTAATCAAGAAAGGATAATTCATGAATGATACCGAAAAGAAACTCATCGCCATCCATTATACCGCCGACCGCACCAAACGCAACAACGAACATGGCTTTACCCTGTTGAAACTGGGCATACGTGGCGCAATCTATTTTAATACCCGCAATGATGTCGCCGATGCCTTAACCGCTCTGATGGATTTCTATTACGAATGGGCGAAAGACAAGCTGACAATAGCTAGGCACGAAAGAGGCCATAGGGATATTAAAAAAGTCAAACTGACCGAAAAATCATATCTGAAAGAACGGGATACAATCTACCGGTGGTTGGACAATCGGGAGGAAAATCTGCCAGAGGTGATGTGGGGAATGCAAAGTGAGCATGCAGATACCAGCGCATCCTATTATTTCGACATTACCTCTATTGCCGCAGGTTTGGTTAATGAAGCCCATATGCCGCTAGGCACCCTACTTTTTAACCTGCCACTGGAAATTTTGTCTTCCCCCAAAGATTTGGCAAAACTGGATGAGTTTGTCGACAAGATTGCAGAGAAGCTGGATGTTTTCCATGGCTATATCGGTCTGGCAGCAATTCCACCTCATAACTATTACGATGGTGCGCCATACGAATACGGGGTGTGTCGCGAGAATTTCGGTCTGATTCCGGTTACAACCGATTATCTGTCAACTTTTTATAGATACAACATACGCAGTATCAGTTGGTACACTCTGGTTGGTAGGGAACTTTACGGACAGCTTCCGGCAGGCAGGATAGAGCCTGTTTTGGCAAATCATCCCGATATTAAGATGCGTGATATAGCAGGTATCAAAGTTTTCAAAATTGGCAATTTGCCTGAAACCGGAGATATCCACGAAGATTTACCCTTGGACTATATTGAGCTAAACCGCGCTTTAGAACCGATACGTGAAAAATACCCCCGTGAAAATATGGGCGGCATTACCCGCGAACAGATGTATTATTGGTCGAGAAGATGGGACGGCTGGGAAGTGGAAGAAGAAAAAGACGGTAAAAAGATCTACACCCAAGCACCGCAGGAAATCATCGGCGTCGAGGAAGAGCCTGTCCCGATTTCGGGCATATGGAAAATTACCAGCTTTAACGGCGAAACCCGTCATTTCAATAAAGGCGAAATCTTCCCCGAAGGAGAGGGTGAGAGAACGCAAAAAGCACTTCTCGGCCCCCAAATGGGTCTGACCATTTGGGAGCTTGTCAAAGGAGACCATGACGAGCCGTTGCGTAGAAAACCTATATGGTAAAGCCAAGCCATAAACAATCTGTCGGCAGGTGGATCTAAAAAAACACCAAAGCAATCCCTGAATAAAGTCTTGGACAAATTACTTATTGAAATAATCGGAGACTTTAACAACAAGGGATTTATTGAGAAAAAGCTGGGGCAATTGATAAAAGGCCGTCTGAAAAACCTTTCAGACGGCCTTTTTTATTCTTGAATTCTGTAAGTGATTGTAGAATTAAGAGAAACTGGAATGAATAGACTACAATACTAGGTATATGAAGTTAACATAATATAAATTAATTTCCTTTTCCCTATTCTTCTACAAATTCCGCTGTTTTGTTCCTATATGTCAAATGAGAATTAATAATACTCTAGAGAGTATGCTCATAG